>NZ_JASOLI010000017.1:0-11746 GCF_030215145.1 Aerococcus sp. UMB7834
TTTCGTTCACTGGAGCAAGTCACCAGAACAGTCTGAAAGACTGTGGCGGAGACTTGTGAAGTGACACGAAAGTTGCCAGCTCGAACCCAACTAGAAGGGTGCGAAGGTTGGTAGTCAACCCACAGACAGGATCCTGGAGTGTGGATTGATAGTGTTCAAGCCTCAAACAATATCCCCGAGTGTGGCTTGTCCGGCTTTAACTCTTAAATGAACCCCTCAAGTGTGGGTTGGCAGTGTTCAAGCCTCAAACAATATACTAGAGTGTGGGTTAAAGGCGATCTACCCACAATCAAATCCTTCGAGTGCGGGTTACAAAGCCGAGCCCAAGTTGGATATGAACAGATCAAAAATTAAAACATAAAAATAAGGATCAACAAGCTAGCAAAGGTCCTGCTAGCTTGTTTTCATTATGGAAAAAACCAGGTGTCTTACCTAGCAGAGCTTCTACTTGCCAACAGGAGGTATTGTTCGCTAGTTGCCGCCTTCCTACTTGCTATTGGAGGGCTCGTTCACAAGTTGCCGCCTTCCTACTCGCTAATGGGAGTCTCGTTCGCTAGTTAACTTGATTCTACTTGCTAACAAGGACCCTATTCGCTACTTGTCCTTTGCCAAATAAGCGTCAACTTGTAAATACATGTTCTGTTTGAAAGTTACTGCCATCCTACTTGCAAATAGAAATCTCGTTTAAAAGTTGCCGCCTTCCTCCTTTTAAATGAATGCCTCATTTGAAAGCTCCCACCAGCCTACTTACAAATTGAGGGTCTATTTGTAAGTCCCCGCCTCCCTAGTCACAAACGCCAGCCCCTTTTGAAAGTTAACAAAAATTTTCAAAGCGCCAGCAAAGAAAGCGCCAGCCTTTTAGCCCTGTAAACAAACCCAGACAGTTCAAATTTTTCGAACAAACTGGCCTATGCTATAATTGAAGAAAACGATCGAGGAGGATGCTTATGTTAGCCCTAAAAGACAGTGAATTGCAAACTCTCATTGAGACAGCCCTAGCCGAGGATGCGCCCTACTATGACCTGGCCTCGGAGGCGATTTTCCAAGGCCAAACAGGGACGGTTGACCTGATCGCCAAGCAAGAAGGGATCCTCTGCGGCCTGCCTATCTTCCAAGCCGTCTTCACCTATCTCCAGGAAGACAGCCAGTTCGATAGCTTCATTCAGGAGGGCGAGCGGATTGAAAAAGGCCAGACCATCCTAAGCATCCAGGCCAAGGCCACCACCCTCTTGACTGGGGAGCGGGTTGCCTTGAACTACTTGCAGCGCCTATCCGGGATTGCAACGGCAACGCGGCGATTTGTGGATGCCCTGGAAGGAACCGGGATTAAGCTCATGGATACTCGAAAGACGACGCCGGGCTTCCGCAATCTAGAGAAGTATGCGGTCCGGGTCGGCGGCGGCTACAACCACCGCCACGGCCTGTCTGACCTCATCATGCTCAAGGACAACCATATCGGCGCGGCGGGATCGATTACAGCGGCTGTCCAAGCGGTCCGGGAGGTCGACCCTTTCATCCATAAGATTGAAGTGGAGACAGAGAACCTGGACATGGTCAAGGAAGCGGTCGCTTGCGGAGTGGACATCATCATGCTGGACAATATGGACCACGACCAGATGGCGGAGGCCATTGCCTATATCGACGGCCGGGCCATTATCGAGGGTTCCGGCAATATGACAGCCGACACCGTCTCTCGGATAAAAGACCTGGACCTAGACTATATCTCCTCTGGCGCCATCACCCACTCTGCCGGCATCCTGGACCTCAGCATGAAAAATTTCCGGGTCAATTAAAAATTACGACTCAAACAAAAGAGCCCCCAGACTTGGCCGAGCAGTCAAGTTTGGGGGGGCTTTCCATAAATATTTTATAGCCAACAAAAAGCCCATCTTCACTTTCGAAGATGGGCTTTTTTCAAACTTTCCAGCTCGCTAAGCTTTGCTTTTCCCTTGGCTATAGTCGGAGGAGACTAGTCTTCTTTCTTCATTGGGAAGACAAGTAGTCCAACCCCTGCGAGGAGGGAGACAGCGAGTGCTGCGGTTGATACTTGGCTGGTTGAAGAAGTTTGTGGCAGGGTCTTAGCTACTACTTGTTTCGGTGTCGCCTTGCCCTTGTTTTCTTGACGAACTTTAGTCGTTGCAGGGTAGGTCACACGGTCAACTTGCACCTTAGCGGGTTGGTCTGGTTGGTTTGGTACTTCTGGTGTTGGGTTACCTGGTACGTTCGGTACTTCCGGCGTTGGATTACCTGGTACGTTCGGTACTTCTGGTGTTGGTTCACCTGGTACATTTGGTACTTCTGGCGTTGGGTCGCCTGGTACGTTCGGTACTTCTGGCGTTGGATTGCCTGGTACGTTCGGTACTTCTGGTGTTGGCTCACCCGGTACATTTGGTACTTCTGGTGTTGGCTCACCCGGTACGTTCGGTACTTCTGGCCTTGGATTACCTGGTACGTTCGGTACTTCTGGCGTTGGGTCGCCTGGTACGTTCGGTACTTCTGGCCTTGGGTTACCCGGTACGTTCGGTACTTCTGGTGTTGGGTCGCCTGGTACGTTTGGTACTTCTGGCGTTGGGTCGCCTGGTACGTTTGGTACTTCCGGCGTTGGGTTACCTGGCACGTTCGGTACTTCTGGTGTTGGGTCGCCTGGTTTTGGTGTTCTTGGCGACTCTGGGCATGGCTTGCAGCATGGGATTTCAATTTCCTCAGTCGTATGGTCTGAGAAGATGATGATCAACTTACCATTGCGGTTGTAGATCTTCTGTACGCTGCGGCCGTCCTTACCGTCCTTGCCGTCTTTACCGTCGCGGACGAAGTGACGGCTAGATTCCTTGCCTTCGCCATCTTTAACGATGACCCAAAGACCGGATTCACCCTTTTCATTCTTGCCTGGAACGGTTTCGAGGCTTGATGATGCGCCGTCTTTACCGTCACGGACGAATTCACGGGAAACTTCATTGCCGTTGCCGTCGAAGACAATAATCCATTGGCCAGATTCACCGCGGCTGTTCTTGCCTTCTTCCACCTTGACAGATGGGGTCTTGCCATCGCGGATAAATTCACGGCTTAATTCATTGCCCTTGTCGTCGGTAATGATGACCCAAACGCCGTCGTTGCCTTGGCTATCCTTACCTTTTTCGGTGCGGATGCGTTGGGACTGGCCATCCTTACCATCTTTACCATCGCGACCATCTTTACCGTCTTTGACAGTCGTGGTTGTGGTCGTGCCGTCTGGGTTCTTGATGGTGATGGTATGGCTGCCGTCGCCGTTATCTTTGACGCTGACTTCTGGGGACTTACCATCCTTACCGTCTCTAACTGTGGTGTTGGTGGTCGTACCATCTGGATTCTTGATGGTAATGGTGTGGCTGCCGTCGTTATTGTTTCGGATAGAAACTTGAGGAGACTTGCCGTCCTTACCGTCTTTACCATCGCGGCCATCCTTAACGGAACCTTCTGCTACAGCAGGTTGCGTAGTATCTGGCTGGCCAGTCTTAGGATCTACTGGGTAGAACTTAATCGTGGTCGTACCATCTGCACCCTTCTCAACCACTGGGGCAAAAGTCTTGCCGTCGATACCGTCGCGACCATCCTTACCGTCTTTGACAGTTGTCGTTGTGGTCGTGCCATCTGGGTTCTTAATGGTGATGGTGTGGGTCCCGTCGCCGTTATCCGTGGTGGTCACTTCTGGGGACTTGCCGTCCTTACCATTCTTCACAGTGGTGGTTGAAGTGGTGCCATCTGGGTTCTTAACAGTGATGGTATGGGTCCCATCGCCATTGTCCTTCAAGGAAACTTCTGGAGACTTGCCATCTTTACCATCTTTGACGGAGCCTTCTGCAACGGCTGGCTGCTTAGTATCTGGCTGGCCGGTCTTAGGATCTACTGGGTAGAACTTAATCGTGGTTGTACCATCTGCACCCTTCTCTACTACTGGGGCAAAAGTCTTACCGTCGATACCATCTTTACCGTCGCGGCCGTCTTTACCATTTTGACCGTTCTTACCATCTCTGACAGTCGTGGTTGTGGTCGTGCCATCTGGATTCTTGATGGTGATGGTATGGCTACCATCGCCGTTGTCTTTCACGCCAACTTCTGGTGTCTTGCCATCCTTACCGTCTTTAACCGTGGTCGTGGTGGTCGTGCCGTCTGGGTTCTTGATGGTGATGGTGTGGGTCCCGTCGCCGTTATCCTTGGTGGTAACTTCTGGAGACTTGCCGTCCTTACCATCTTTGACAGAGCCTTCTGCAACGGCTGGTTGAGTGGTATCTGGCTTACCAGTCTTAGGATCTACTGGGTAGAACTTAATGGTGGTCGTGCCATCTTGGCCCTTCTCAACGACTGGCGCAAAGCTCTTGCCATCGATACCATCACGGCCATCCTTACCATTCTTACCGTCTTTGACAGTAGTTGTGGTTACTGTACCACTTGGATCCTTGATGGTGATAGTGTGGGTTCCGTCACCGTTGTCCTTGCTGGTGATTTCTGGCGACTTGCCGTCTTGGCCATCTTTCACATAGCTTTCATGAACAACAGCGCCGGTTTCTGGATCTTTGACAATAATCTTAGTGCCGGCTTGGTTGCCAGGAGTGTTTGGATCGAGGTCGTCGACACGGGTCGCTTCAACGACTGGCGAATTGCCATCCTTACCGTCCTTCACAGAACCTTCTGCAACGGCTGGTTGAGTGGTATCTGGCTTACCAGTCTTAGGATCTACTGGGTAGAACTTAATGGTGGTCGTGCCATCTTGGCCCTTCTCAACGACTGGCGCAAAGCTCTTGCCGTCAATACCGTTCTTACCGTCTTTACCATCCTTACCGTTGACGCCATCTTTGACGAAAGTTTCGCTGATGACTTGGCCTGTTTCTGGGTCAGTCACTGTGACCTTGGTACCTGGTTGCTTACCTGGGGTGTTTGGATCGGCATCTTCAACCCGAGTGCTTTCAACGACTGGGGACTTGCCATCCTTACCGTTCTTAACGGTAGTAGTGGAGTTCACACTGCCGTCTGGGTTCTTAGTTGTGATGGTGTGGGTACCGTCACCGTTGTCCTTCACTTCAACCGTCGGGGATTGACCATCCTTACCGTCGCGAACGAATTGGGCAGATACGACTTCATCGTCAGTGAACTTGCCGTCGTTGTTCTTGTCGAAGTAGTTAATAATCCAGCGGCCAGGCTCTCCGGCTGCATTTGGTCCTTCAACGACGGTAGTGTAGGCAGACTTGCCGTTTGTACCGTCTTTGACTGCACCTTCTGCAATAGCAGGCTTGGTCGTATCCGCTTGACCTGTCTTAGGATCTACTGGGTAGAACTTGATGGTGGTTGTACCGTCTGCGCCCTTCTCAACCACTGGGGCAAAGGTCTTGCCATCCACGCCGTCCTTACCATCCTTGACGAAGGTCTCATTGATGACCTTGTCCGTGTCTGGATCTTTGACAATAATCTTAGTGCCGGCTTGGTTACCAGGGGTATTTGGATCAGCGTCTTCAACGCGGCTTGTTTCAACGACTGGTGCTTTACCATCTTTACCGTCTTTGACCGTGGTGGTAGTTGTTGTACCGTCTGGGTTCTTGATGGTGATGGTATGGGACCCGTTGCCGTTGTCCTTGGTGGTGACTTCTGGAGACTTGCCGTCCTTACCGTCACGGACGAATTTAGCGGAAACTACTTCATCATCAGTGAACTTGCCGTCGCCATTCTTATCGAAGTAGTTAATGATCCATTGACCTTGTTCGCCGGCATCGTTTGGTCCAGTGACTACCATTGTGTAGGCAGATTTACCGTCTTGACCAGCTGCACCCTTAGCACCGTCTTTGACTTCGCCAGTTGCGATAGGTTCTTGGCTCTTATCAGCCTTACCAGTCTTAGGATCTACTGGGTAGAACTTGATAGTTGTCGTGCCATCTGCACCCTTCTCAACAACTGGGGCAAAGGTCTTGCCGTCGACACCATTTGTGCCGTCTTGACCCTTGTCGCCTTTCTCACCCTTAGCACCGTCTTTAACAGTGGTTGTAGTGATCGTGCCATCTGGGTTCTTGATGGTGATGGTGTGCGTCCCGTTGCCGTTGTCCTTAGTGGTCACTTCTGGCGACTTGCCGTCTTGGCCGTCCTTGACGAAGGTTTCGCTAATGACCTTATCATTTTCTGGATCTTTAACGGTGATCTTGGTCCCGGCCTGGTTACCAGGGGTGTTTGGATCAAGGTCTTCCACCCGTTCGGTTTCAATGACTGGAGCCTTGGCGTCCTTACCATCTTTCACCGTGCCTTCTGCGACTGCTGGCTGATTGGTATCTGGCTTACCGGTCTTCGGATCTACTGGATAGAACTTGATAGAGCTTGTACCATCTTCACCCTTAGTCACAACTGGAGCGTAGGTCTTGCCATCCTTGCCGTCAGGGATAAATTGAGCCGATACCACTTCATCGTCGGTGAACTTACCGTCTGCATTCTTGTCGTAGTAGTTGATGATCCAACGGCCAGGCTCGCCGGCTGCGTTAGGTCCTTCAACAACTGTGGTGTAGGCGGACTTGCCATCCTTAACAGAGCCTTCCGCTACGGCTGGTTGAGTCGTATCTGGCTTGCCGGTTTCTGGGTTCACAGGGTAGAACTTGATGGTGGTTGTGCCATCTGCTCCCTTCTCAACAACTGGGGCAAAGGTCTTGCCATCGTCACCCTTGTCGCCTTTCTCACCCTTAGCACCGTCTTTGACTTCGCCGGTAGCGACAGGTTCTTGCTTGGTGTCTGGCTTGCCGGTCTTAGGATCGACTGGATAGAACTTGATCGTGGTGGTGCCGTCTGCCCCCTTCTCTACGACTGGAGCGTAGGCCTTGCCGTCTTTACCGTCCTTACCATCACGAACGAATTGAGCAGAAACGACTTCATCGTCGGTGAACTTGCCGTCGCCATTCTTATCGAAGTAGTTGATGATCCAGCGGCCTGGTTCATTGGCTGCATTTGGTCCTTCAACGACTGTGGTGTAGGCGGACTTGCCATCTTTAACTGCACCTTCTGCAACAGCTGGTTGGCTGGTATCAGGTTGGCCGGTCTTAGGATCAACTGGGTAGAACTTAATCGTGGTTGTGCCGTCTGCGCCCTTCTCAACAACTGGAGCAAAGGTCTTACCATCAGCACCATCTTTCACCGTACCTTCTGCAACAGCTGGTTGTTCGGTGTCAGCCTTGCCGGTTTCTGGATTCACTGGGTAGAACTTGATAGAAGTTGTGCCGTCTTGGCCCTTAGTTACTACAGGAGCGAAGGTCTTACCATTTTTACCGTCCTTCACTTCAGATTCACTTGGGGTCCCGTCAACGACATTACCTTCTGCATCGCGAACTTGTGGGGTCACCTTGATGATGACACCATCGTTAGCGTCGTTGCGGCGGGTTTCAACCTTAGGACTGAGGCCGTCTTTACCGTCCTTGCCATCCTTCACCTTGCCTTCTGCAACAGGGGCTTGGGTCGTGTCTGGCTGTTTAGTTTCTGGGTTAACTGGGTAGAACTTGATGGTAGTTTCGCCGTCTTTGCCTTTTTCGAGGACTGGGGCATAAGTCTTACCATCCTTACCGTCCTTCCCGTCTTTGCCGTTGCGGATAAATTGGGTAGAAACGATTTCGTCGTCGGTGAACTTACCGTCGCCGTTCTTGTCGAAGTAGTTGATGATCCATTGGCCAGGTTCGCCGGCTGCGTTTGGCCCTTCGACAACAGTTGTGTAGGCGGACTTGCCGTTGACACCGTCTTTGACTGTGCCTTCTGCAACAGCTGGTTTTGTAGTGTCTGGTTGACCAGTCTTAGGATCGACTGGATAGAACTTGATGGAAGTTGTTCCGTCTTTGCCCTTCTTAACGACTGGGGCGTAGCTCTGGCCGTCTTGGCCGTTTGCACCGTCTTTAACGAAGCTTTCGCTAATGACCTTGTCAGTTTCTGGGTCTTTAACAGTTACTTTAGTACCTGGTTGGTTACCTTCAGTCGTTGGGTCAGCGTCTTCTACGCGGGTCGTTTCAACAACTGGGCTCTTGCCGTCTTTGACTTCGCCGGTAGCAACTGGGGCTTTGGTCTTATCGGGCTCACCGGTCTTAGGATCGACTGGGTAGAACTTAATTGAAGTGACACCGTCTTGGCCCTTCTCTACAACTGGAGCAAAGGTCTTACCGTCTGCGCCGTCTTTAACTTCACCAGAAGCGACTGGGTCTTGCGTCTTATCAGCTTGACCATCTTTGCCAGCTGGGTAGAACTTGATCGTAGTTAGACCATCTTTACCTTTTTCGACAACAGGAACAAAAGTCTTGCCGTCTTGGCCTGGATCGCCTTTTTCACCCTTGGCACCGTCTTGACCTTTTTCGCCATCTTTAACGAAGCTTTCACTGATGACCTTACCGGTTTCTGGGTCTGTAACCGTTACTTTGGTTCCTGGTTGGTTACCTTCAGTCGTTGGGTCAGCGTCTTCTAAGCGTTCGGTTTTAACGACTGGGGCCTTGCCATCTTTGACTTCACCTTCTGCTACCGCTGGCTGAGTCGTATCTGGTTGCTTAGTTTCAGGGTTGACTGGGTAGAACTTAATGGTGGTGACACCGTCTTTACCCTTTTCAAGGACTGGAGCAAAGGTCTTGCCGTCAGCACCGTTCTTGCCGTCTTGGCCTTTCTCACCTTGGGCACCTGGATCACCCTTGTCACCCTTAGCGCCATCTTTGACTTCGCCGCTGGCTACAGGTTCTTTGCTTTCATCGGCCTTGCCGGTCTTAGGATCGACTGGATAGAACTTGATGGTTGAAACGCCATCTTGACCCTTAGTAATGACTGGAGCGTAAGTCTTGCCGTCTTGGCCATCCTTGACTTCTGTTTCGGTTGGGGTCCCGTCAACCACATTGCCTTGAGCGTCGCGAACTTGTGGGGTCACCTTGATGATCACACCGTCGTTGGCATCGTTGCGGCGGGTTTCAACCTTAGGCGTTAAACCATCGATACCGTCCTTAACCTCACCTGTCGCAACAGGGTTTTGGGTCTTGTCAGCTTCACCGGTCTTAGGATCGACTGGGTAGAATTTAATGGTGGTGACGCCGTCTTTGCCTTTTTCTACGGCTGGGGCAAAGGTCTTACCATCGATACCGTCTGTAACGAAGCTTTCGCTGATAACAGCCTTAGTTTCTGGATCTTTGACCACAATCTTGGTCCCTGGTTGCTTGCCGTCAACACTTGGGTCAGCATCTTCTACACGGCTGGTTTCAACGATTGGGGTCTTCCCATCTTTGACTTCGCCGGTAGCGACTGGGTCTTTGGTCTTGTCGGCTTGGCCATCTGCACCTGCTGGATAGAACTTGATGTGGGTCACACCATCTTTACCCTTCTCAACCACTGGGACAAAGGTCTTACCATTTTCACCGTTCTTACCGTCTTGGCCTTTCTCACCTTGGGCACCTGGATCACCCTTGTCACCCTTAGCGCCGTCTTTGACTTCGCCGGTGGCTACAGGTTCTTGGTTTTCATCGGCCTTGCCGGTCTTAGGATCGACTGGGTAGAACTTGATTGAAGTTGTGCCATCTTCACCCTTCTTAACCACTGGCGCATAGGTCTTGCCGTCTGCACCTTTTTTGCCGTCCTTAACTTCCGTTTCGGTTGGCGTGCCATCAACGACATTGCCTTGGGCGTCGCGAACTTGTGGGGTTACCTTGATAATGACACCATCGTTGGTATCGTTACGGCGGGTTTCAACCTTAGGCGTTAGGCCGTCCTTACCGTCCTGACCATCTTTAACCGTTCCTTCAGCAACAGGATCTTGGCTCTTGTCCGGTTGACCTTGAGCATCTGCTGGATAGAACTTGATGTGGGTTGTGCCGTCTCGGCCTTTTTCTACGACTGGGACATAGGTCTTACCGTTTTCACCTGGATCGCCCTTGTCACCCTTAGCACCGTCTTTGACTTCGCCTTTAGCGATAGGATCTTTGGACTTATCTGGTTGACCAGTAGCGTCTGCTGGGTAGAACTTGATGTGGGTTACACCATCTTGACCCTTCTCAACCACTGGGACAAAGGTCTTGCCATTTTCACCTGGATCGCCCTTATCACCTTTAACGCCGTCTTTAACGAAGCTTTCGCTCAAGACTTTATTATTTTCAGGATCTCTAACCGTTACTTTGGTCCCTGGTTGGTCGCCGTCTGTTTTTGGATCAGCGTCTGCTACACGGCTAGTTTCAATGCGTGGGCTCTTGCCGTCTTTACCAGGATCACCCTTGGCACCGTCTTTAACTTCGCTAGTTACAGGCTCGCCGTTAACCACTTCACCTTGTTCATTATAAGAACGTGGGGTCAGGGTAATGATTACGCCATCGTTAGCTGGGTTCCGTTTAACATCCACTAATGGGGTTAAACCATCGCGGCCATTTTTGCCTGGGTCACCTTTTTCACCCTTGTCACCCTTGACGCCATCTTTAACAAAGCTTTCGCTAAGGACTTCTTTGGTGACTGGGTCTTTGATAATAACCTTGGTTCCTGGTTGGTTACCTGTTTCTTTAGGGTCTGCATCGTCCACACGAGTGGTTTCGATCAACGGAGACTTACCGTCTGCACCGTCGTTGACCTCACCAGTTGCGACTGGTTTTTGAGTCTTGTCAGCTTCTCCGGTTGGGGTTGCTGGGTAGAACTTGATGGTGGTTACACCATTGTCGCCCTTCTCTACCACTGGAACAAAAGTCTTACCGTTGGCGCCATCTTGGCCTTTTTCACCTTGGGCACCTTGAGCACCGGTTTCACCCTTAAGACCTTGTTCACCCTTCTCGCCATCTTTGACGATGCCTTCAGCAACAGGGTTTTGGGTCTTGTCGGCTGTACCGTCTGCTTTGGCTGGGTAGAATTTAATGGTGGTTTGTTTGTTAGGCTCATCGCGTTCAACAACAGGAACAAAGGACTTGCCATCGGCTCCCTTTTCACCTTGGGCGCCTTGAGCACCGGTTTCACCTTTTTCACCGTCTTTGACAATGCCTTCAGCGACAGGTTTTTGACTCTTGTCGGCTGTACCATCTGTATTCGCAGGATAGAATTTAATAGTGGTTTGTTTGTTGGCGTCATCACGTTCAACAACAGGAACGTAGGACTTACCGTCTACCCCATCCTTACCCTTCTCACCTTGGGCACCGGTAGCACCAGTTTCACCCTTTTCACCGCGTTCGCCTTGTGGACCTTGGAGACCGCGTTCACCTGGGTCACCCTTGGCGCCATCTTTAACTTGACCGGTAGCGATAGGTTGTTGATCTTTATCAGGTGTGCCATCTTTTTTGGCTGGATAGAACTTGATATGGGTAATCCCATCCGCACCTTTTTCAACGACTGGGACATAGGTCTTGCCGTCTGTACCAGGAGCGCCGTCTTTGACTTCGCTGGTGGTTGGAGTTCCATTTTCAACTTGACCTTGGGCATTGTAGTGACGTGGGGTCACAGTGATGAGGACACCATCATTGGCATCATTACGACGGACGTCAACTAATGGCGTTAAGCCGTCGCGGCCGTCCTTACCTTGAGCTCCTTGAGCACCTTGTTCGCCTTTCTCACCTTGTGGGCCACGTTCGCCTGGGTCACCTTTTGGACCTTCTGGACCGGCAACACCTTGTTCGCCCTTCTCGCCTTTTGGACCCTGAGGACCAGCGACACCTTGTTCGCCCTTTTCACCTTTTGGACCTTGTGGACCGGCGACACCTTGTTCGCCCTTTTCACCTTTTGGACCTTGTGGACCGGCAACACCTTGTTCACCCTTCTCGCCTTT
>NZ_JASOLI010000018.1:0-8799 GCF_030215145.1 Aerococcus sp. UMB7834
AGTCAGAATAAGAGCGAAGCATTCGCTCGTTTCTGACTTGTGAAATCACTCCAAGCCTGCCAAGTTGAACCCGACTAGAACAGGGTGTGAAGGCTAGCGTGAGAAATAGACTTCTGGAGCCAAAAGCAGAGAAGTCTGGAAGACTTCGGCGGATTTTGGTGAAGAGGAGCTATTTCTGCTAGCCTGAACCCGACTATAGGGTGTGAGCAAAGGCGTTTAGAAAGGAATGACGGGAGGCAAAAGGGATAAGAACGGCTATCAGCCGGTCGTTCCCATTTGTGAAGAGGAGCCCTTTCTGCATCCTCGAACCCAACTAAGGGGGCGAGGGCGCGCGGTTAGAAGTGGACTTCAGTGTGTAAGCAAAGCAAAAAGGCTGAGTTTCAAAACTCAGCCTTTTTTATGAACTTTCGAATACTTCACAATCAAATCGAAAGGGCGACAGCTAGTGCTGGCGGCGCTTTTTCTTATGCTGTTGTTGGCGCTGGCTTAGCTGGCAATAACGTTCATACCACAAATCCACATAGGCCTTAGAGAAGGGGCCTTTGCCTTCTTCAATCCAGCGGTTCAATTCATAGAGATGGCAAGTGACGATATAGTCAATATCGTAAGGGTAGGCCATCTTTCGACCATGGTCGAGGTATTCATCTACATCGAGTAACTTTTTATCGCCATTCGGAAAGACTTTGATATCTAAATCATAGTCAATGTATTTAAGGCCGTCCTTGTCCATAATATAAGGGGAAGCCAGGTTACAATAATATGATGTGCCTTTTTGGCGGATCATCGTGACAATATTGAACCAGTACTTCTTATGAAAATAGAGAAGGGCGGGCTCGCGTGTTACCCAGCGCCGACCATCGGATTCACTGACAAGGGTATGGTCATTACAAGCAATGATACTCTGATCAGAGGTCTTGAGCACCATACAATCATGCCAAGTGCGATGCAAACTGCCGTCATGTTTATAGCTTTTGACTGCGATGTATTCTCCTTCTTGAGGATTACGCATCAAAAAACCTGCTTTCTGCATCAGTATTCAATCTTATTCTTAAATAGTATAACATAGCTTGGCTAAAAATAGAATTTTTAATTAGAAATTATTAAAGAGAGTCTGCTGTTCGATTAGCTAAATTTTTATGCTACAATAAATGGAAAGAATATAAACGAGGAGTTAGATTTATGAGGGAATTCAACAAGAAAAGCCTGCTAGCCATGCTAGCGACAGTGGTTGTCGGTTTCATCATTATTGGCGGGTCTTATGTGATCGGCCAGCGGCGAGAAGAGGCGCGTTTAGCCGAGGAAACAGCACTCTTCCAGGAACATAATCAAGGAGACCAAAAGACAGACCAGACAGCTAGCCAGTCAGGCTCGTTAGACCAGGCGGCAGCCGATTTTGAACAGAACCGTGAGAACACAACAGCAGCTAAATATTTGGCCTATGTCAACCGGGAAGCGGACCAAGTCGGCGTCTTAGCTGTGGATTCGCTCAACCAAACCGCCGATTGGTTGGAAACGGCAGTTGCTGGTCTCAAGGATAAAGGTTTTGACCAGCTTGCCGTTAATAAGTTAAACTACAGCGGCATGTCAACTGCAGATCTCTTAGCCAGTGGCTATGCCCAACAAGTAGCCGATAGCCAGGGTCAACTTATCTTAGTTCCCCTGAACCTGGCGGCTGAGGCCCAGGCTGGGATCGATGAAGCGGGAAGTAAAGCGAATATTGAACGCATTTATCGCCAGCTACGTTTGGCCAAACCTGAAGCCCTACCGATTTTTGTTATTAGTCCTAGCTTGAATAATGACGAAGATAGTGATGCCTATAAGGATAAGATTGCTAAGATACTCGATGATTTGAACTATAACTATTACGATATGTGGGCTGATTTCAAGGATCAATTAGCAGCTGATGGCTTAAACTTGGAAGACCTTTATTCTGAAGGTGGGCAATTGACCAACCAGGGGGCAGACTTATGGAGTCAATTGCTGACTAAGGAATTAAGCGAAACGACAATCGATGCCCAGCACGGCTTCAAGGGCAAAAATGATGATCTCGACCAACTAAAAGAGGCCGAAGCCAAAGTTAGAGACGAGGAAGCACGCGCCCAAGCGGAAGCGGAGGCCCAGGCACAAGCCCAAGCGGCTGCCCAATCAGAAGCAGCGGCTGAGTCTTCAAGACGGGCAGAGTCAGAAGCCCAAGCAGCTAGCCAATCGCGTGCCCAAGCTAGCCAGGCTGCTCCAGCCCAAGGCCAGCAAGGCAATTGGAACGCTAATGGCAACCAAAATTACCAAAACAATCAAAATAACCAGCAGAACAATTGGAATGCGAATGGCAACCAAGGTAGCTATAACCCGGCTAACCAGTGGCAAGGGTCCGGTGGTAATCAGCAATACGGGAACGGCAATGCTAATGGTAACCAAGGAAATGCTAATTGGGGAGCACAGAGCCAATAATAAGATTCAGTAGACAATGTAGAGGATTAAAGTCAAAAGGCCTTTCCTTAGGGGGAGGCTTTTTTAGTTGGATTCGGTCGCGCAGAAGTGGCTCCTCTTCACAAAGCGCCGTCGAAGACTTTCAGTCTCCTCTGTTGCTTTGCTCCAGAGGCCCCTTTCTCCCGCATCCTCTCACACCCTTGTTTAGTCGGGTTCGCAAAGGCAGAAAGGAAGTGACTTCAGCAAAAGGGAACGACCGGCTGATAGCCGTTCTTATCCCTTTTGCCTCCAGTCATTCCTTTCTAAACGCCTTTGCTCACACTCTGCCTTAATGAGCGAAAGTTAATGCACTGGCTGGTGAATTATTGTTATAATGAGGATGATGTGAATTTTGATGAGGTTGATTCATTAGCTTAGGAACTTCTAAAGCCTAAGCAGGTGGGAGGCCTTTGCACTGGCAGCCTGCATTTGCCAGATAAAGGAGATATAGAATGGAATTGCTTGATGACTTATTTGCCCTGTCTGGGATTGAATCCCCTCAAACGATTCGCGAGGCTATGCATGACTATGCTCTAAGCGAAGAATTTGACCAGACCTATGCTTACGGTGGCGCTTTGGGGGCAGTCTACCATAAACGTTTCACCCGTTTTGTGCTCTGGGCACCCCTGGCTCAGCAAGTAGATCTACTTGTATTTAAAGACTTGTATAGCGAATTGTACGATTCCTATCCGATGAAACGTCAAAAAAAGGGGACTTATGAAGCGAGTATAGCAGGGGATTGCCATAATCTGGCCTACAGCTACCGCCTTTATTTTCCAGATGGGAGCTGTGTTTATTCCCAAGATCCCTATGCCAAGGCTGCGACGGTGAACAGTGGGCGCTCGGTAGTTGTTAATCCGACTAGCGCTTATCCTGAGGGCTGGGAAGAGGACCAGGGACCAGAGATAGACCCAAGTGAAGTGGTAATATATGAAGCTAATATCCGCGACTTAACCGCTGCACCTTCCTCTGGCGTTCGCTTTCCTGGTAAGTATCTAGGACTAGCCGAATCTGGAACGAAAACAGCCCAGGGCTTGGCAACCGGACTCGATTATTTGGCAGATCTAGGGATTAGCCATGTCCAATTGATGCCTTTCTTTGACTTTGCAACGGTTGATGAAGAGCGAGAGAGTGGGCGCAACTATAACTGGGGTTATGATCCCCAGAATTATTTCTTACCGGAGGGCTCTTATGCTAGCGATCCTTTTACCCCAGTGACCCGGCTTATGGAAACTCGGCAAATGATCCAGGCCCTCCACCAGAAGGGGCTAGGGGTGATTATGGATGTGGTTTTTAACCATGTCTATGATGAAGAGAGTCATCCCTTGATGCTTACGGTGCCGGACTACTATCTGCGCTTCCATGAATCGGGCCATCCCGCTAATGGGTCAGGGGTAGGAAGCGAGCTAGCCACAGAGCGGCGGATGATGCGTCGTTATCTCTTGGATGCTATCCGTTATTGGGTAGAAGAGTACCATGTGGATGGTTTCCGTTTCGACTTGATGGGCCTGATTGATGTGGAAACCATGCAAGCTGTTCGCCAATTAGCTGACGAACTGGGCCCGAATATTATTATTCTGGGCGAAGGGTGGAATATGGGTCACTGCCTTGCGGACCAGGATAAAGCCTGCTTGGAGAATGCTAGCCAGCTTGAGGGGATTTCTTTCTTCAATGACCGCTTCCGCGATGCCTTGCGGGGGAATGACTTTGAGGAGGGCCAGGATACCGGCTTTATCTCTAACAAAAAGCACATGGAATTTCAAATTGTTGAGAATTTGAAGGGGAGTCAGACTTTAAATGGGGTGGACTATCACTTCCATTCTCCCCAACAGCTCATTCAATATTGTGCGGTCCATGATAATTGGACACTCTGGGATAAGTTGGCCATCACCCGGTCTCATGAAGTAGTTGGTTTCCGCCGTCGCCGTCAACTTCTGGCCAATACGCTGATTGCTTTAACGGAAGGGATCCCTTTCTTCCATTCCGGCCAGGAGTTCCTGCGCAGTAAACTCAATCTGAGAAATACCTACAATGCACCAGTCGAGATTAATGCTTTGGATTGGGACAAGCGCGATGAAGAGACCGAAGCGGTGACTTACCTTAAGGATTTGCTGGATTATCGCAAGAAGCACGAGGTTTTTCGCTTAACTTCTTTTGCATCGATTTATGACCACTTAGAAATTTTAAGGGCGGATTCGCAAATCATCATAGCAGTCTACCAGGCCGCTGACCGGCAAATCTTAGTTGCCTATAATGCGAGTAAGTACAAGCAGCTTGTCTCTTTGCCAGAAGGAACTTGGAAGCTAAGAGCTAGTGAGGGACAGTTCTTTACAGACGAAGCAATACTTGAAACTTATCAAGAAGAAGTAGAACTAGCCTTTCTAGCCGCAACGATATTTGAACAAGTAACAAAATAAAATTAAAAAGGCCTTGAAGTTTGGAAAAGTTAACTTCAAGGCCTTTTTGTTGGTATTTTTAGTTGACGACTATTTTTCAAGTCCTTTAAGGCTGTCGGCTTGAAATTTGTCATCAACGTGGTGGAGATGGTAGCTGCGGACTAACATATTGAGTCGCATGAGACTTTCCTCATAACGAATAATTGCGGAGGTAATCAAGATAATCGCATTCGATCGTTCAAGCTGGGAAGTATCCGTCTCATCTTCTGAAAGTCGAGCAGCTTTGAACATGTTGTCTATTAGGTGTTGGCGGTATTGGGAAGTGGACTGGAAGAAGTTCACTTCAGTGGGAGAAATCCGCCCATCGAACTTAAGAAAGATTTGTTCGTGGGCTGCACACAGGGTTTCAATCCGCTCGCGAATCTCTAAACGTAAGCTATCCGGCAATTCAAAGACCACATTGGTATGTTCATGGAGCAAACGGAGGAGGCGGGTGGAATGGTTGAGGGCTTGGATGAAGCTGCGAAGGATGACCAATTTACGTTTGAATTCGGTAATCCCTTTGCCCCTCCAGACTCTTTCTTCTTTGAGTAGTTCAAAGAGTTCTTGGATGTGGCGGATCTTATGCCTTGCCCATGAGAGGTCAGAATTCAAGGTCGAATACTCACCATTTTTTCTAAGAATAGCTCTCAAGCGGATGCTGATCTCTGTATTTGTTGTATTAATTTCATCGTAGACCACCGCATCATATTTGGGCGGGAGGATGAAGAGATTGACCAGAAAGGCGATAATAACTCCAAGCAAACTCTCAATCACCCGTTTGCTGGCGGTGAGAATGATTTCCTGGTCCGAATCAAAGGGGGAGAGCATGATAATAACCACTGTCATCGCAGCAATAGAGATGGCATTGGACAATTTCATCGAATTCATCAAGACAATAAAGATAATAACAGTTAAACCAATAATTCCCGCATTGCGGCCAAAGAGCGTGGTCATGATGACGGCACAGAGCCCCCCCATGAAAGCAGCGATAATACGATTTGACATTGATTCCCAAGTTTTGCCAACAGATTGTTGCATGGTTAAAACGACTGTAAAGGCCGGCATAGTTGGATCGATATGGGGTAAAAGACTCGAAATAATAATGGCCACCATAACACCAATGCCAGTCTTAATCGTTCGGGCACCCAATTTCATTTTTGCTTTTTGTCTCCTTTGCAGATAATTTGTTGTAGCTTGCTTCCCTATAAGCTTACCATTGTTTGTTAGATAGTAAAGCCTTATTGCGCCTTTTAGAATAAAATTTAAGGCTAGGGCTAGCGCCTCCCTTTAATAAGAGGTATACTGATATAGAATGGAATTATTATAATGTGAGAGGAGGAGAAAAGATGACGCGCCCTGTGATGGATAATGAAAGTAAATACGCCAAAACCATTACCGCCCTACGCGAACATAAAGTGAGGATCACGCCCCAGCGAGAAGCGATTATTAAATACCTCATTGAGACTAAGGACCATCCGACAGCAGAGGATATCTTCAATGAACTGTCGCCGCATTTTAAGAGCATGAGCCTA
Source organism: Aerococcus sp. UMB7834 (assembly GCF_030215145.1). NCBI lineage: Bacteria > Bacillati > Bacillota > Bacilli > Lactobacillales > Aerococcaceae > Aerococcus > Aerococcus sp. UMB7834. The sequence continues at coordinate 6,437 of NZ_JASOLI010000018.1, forward strand.
GCAACCGTCTATAATAATTTGAATCTCTTGACCCGGATGCACCTCGTCCGTGAATTGAATTATGGGGATGATGCTAGCCATTTCGACTTTGATTTGGATCGCCATTACCATGTGATCTGTGAACACTGCGGCCGGATTGTCGACCTCTATTATCCGATTCTCTATGAGTTGGAGTCCTATGCGGCTGCCTATACAGGCTTTAAGGTGAATAACCATCGTTTAGAAATTTATGGCCTATGCCAAGACTGTCAACTCGAACGCCAAGAAACGGAAGGCCATAGCTAGTCGAATTACCTTAAGAATAAGTCATGGTGAAGCGTGATGAAAAAAGAAGCTAGGCTCATTGTCCCAGCTTCTTCTTTACTTTAGGCCTAGTCTCCGGCTAATTCTTTGGCCTTGTCATGGCCAGCTAGAAAGCTTTCAATTATAGTGGAGCGGAGTCCCAAGGCTTCAGCGGCTTGGACTTCAGCGATGGTTGTGCCTGCGGGCGTACAGACCATGTCCTTTAATTGACCGGGATGGTTTTGGCTTTCTTGAGCCATCTTGGCAGCTCCCAGCATGGTTTGACTAGCAAAATCATAGGCATCTTGCCGGGCCATTCCAGTAAGAACAGCAGCATCCGCCATGGCTTCAAGGATCATGTACATGAGAGCTGGCCCTGATCCAGATAATGCCGTTACTGTGTTTAAGAGGTCTTCACCCACAAAACGGGCTTGGCCTAAACTGGAAAAGATAGCTAGAAGGCCATTTCGGTCATCAGCTGTTAGGCGGTCGTTGCCGACAATACCTGCCATTCCGGCACCAACCTGGGCAGGCGTGTTCGGCATAACACGGGCAAATTTCTGGTCTGCTCCCAGTATTTGCTTGGCTCGCTCAAGGCTCAGGCTAGTGGCGATGGAGACCAGGAGGGAAGAGGGAGCGAGTTGGGCTTGGACTTCTTGGACAACGCCCTCAATGTAGGCTGGCTTAAGGGCTAAGATCACATAGTCAGCCCCGGCAACCGCCTCTTGGTTGTCGGTGAAGCAAGTGATAGCAGGAAGCTTGGCAAATTTTTTTAGGGTATCGGCATTAGGATCCGCAAGGCGAACTTCCATCGTTTGGAAGGGGGGATTTTCTGAGATGCCCCGAGCGATAGCGCCGCCCATATTCCCTGCTCCGATAATCGAGATGATTGGCATAGATCTGACTCCTTTAATTTTTTTACTATTATAGCACGAATTCCTATTCCTAAAACTCAAATTCCAAGGAGGTCTAACAAATGTTGAGCGCAATCAAAAGCACCCTCAGTCACTGGGCGAAAGTGTATTTAGCCATTCGCCACCGTTTGTCCATTATCACTGGATCTCTTTTGCTCCTTTTAGCTACCATTATTCTTTGCCTGCCCTTTATCAATACTTATCAGGGAAAAGTGGACCAAGACTTGAGCCAAGAATTCGCCCAGCTTGACCCCTATTTTACTGGTCAGACGTCGCCACTTTTATCGGCTAATTCTTTTTCAGCTGGTTATTTTGAAGAAACTGATCAAAGCGGACAAGACCAAGTTGCTGACTTGCATCTCTACTATTTTCCTAGCGCTGAAGACTTAGGCGCAATCGAAGCCTCTGACCAAGCTTACTTTGTTTTTTTACCAGACCAATATTTTTATCGGTTAAAGGATGGCCAAGGGGGACAGGGAGCTTACCCTAGTCATTGGAGAGTTCCACGAAGTATGGATAAATTATTAGATGACCTAGAAATTTACCAAGAGAAAGAACAAGCCCAAAGTCGCTTTATGACCTTGCTAGCTTTCCGCCACATTTTCTTTGTCTTTATCGTATTTGCCTATGCCTTTTTAACAGCTACTTATCTCAACCGAAGACGCCGGCTTTATTTCCCCCAATTGATGAATTTTGAAGATTGCTTTACTTTAGTGACCTTAGCAGCACTTCCAGCTTCACTTTTAACTCTACTAGTAGCCCTTTTCACCCAACACCCCAGTCTCTTGGCGGTAAGCTTTATTATCATTACAAGCGGGCTTTTGTTTGGCCAAATCAAATTAATTTCAAAAAAATAGAAAAAAGTCTTTGACAAAAGAAGGAATACTTGGTAAACTATTTTTTGTCGTTTGAGAGAGCGCTAGTCGCTAGAAACGCAAACAAAAAAATAAAAAACTTGTTGACAAGAAACAGACAAGTTGATATGATAGTTGAGTACTTCTCGAACGGGCCAAATGTTTCAGAAAGAACAAAAAAACTTTTTTTCAAAAAAACACTTGACACGAATTTGAGAAATATGATATTGTTAATTAGTCGCTTCGATGAGGCGACGAGATAGACCTTTGAAAACTGAACAAAGAAGACGAACCAATTGTGTAGGGCATCAAC
>NZ_JASOLI010000001.1:0-325874 GCF_030215145.1 Aerococcus sp. UMB7834
GGCTCCTCTTCATAAAATCCCTGCGAAGTCTTTTCATACTTCTTCGGTCTTTTACTCCAGAGGTCCACTTCTGACCGGCGCTCCCTTACACCCTTAAATTATGATATTTTTGTAAGAAAGATTAGTTTTTGTTAATTATTCTCTTGACTTTATTATAATGTCGGTTTATTATTAGGTCATCACGATAGGGAGGAGCATGAAGAATGAGACAATTGAATTTAGAGCATGTTAGTTTTTCATGTTCTGCTAAGAAAATGAGCAAGTATTACTTTAGCTATTTTAGATCGTGTTTGTAGCTGTGAATCCATCATAGGTACAAACATCAGCGTTTTGGATCTATGATGGCTGAAGTCTTTTGAAGTGTTTAGCCATCCAGAATGATAAATTCTAATGGCTAAAGGCATAGCTTATAAATCAGATAGCCTTAAGGTTTAATTAGTTTTTATCATATCTAATTAAACCTTTTTTGTTTGCCAGGAAGGCTAAACGGATCTGTGCCTTAGCACTAGAAATGGAGAGAAATCATGAAGAAAACATTACGTACTATCTTAGGATTGGGCTTAGTTAGTCTATCCCTTGCTGGGTGTAGCCAGGGGGGACAGGCCGGTCAAAAAGAAATAGGCATTATCCAGTACGGTGAACACCAAGCTCTGAATAATGCCCGGGAAGGTTTTGTGGAAGGGCTGGCGGAAGCTGGATTAAAAGATGGGGAAAACATCCATATTGACTATCAAAATGCCCAAGCTGACCAATCCAACCTCAATTCGATTGCCCAGAATATGAAGGGGCGCAAAGATCTTACCTTTGCGATTGCGACGCCGGCAGCTCAAGCAGCACTTAATGCGGACAAGCAGACGCCCATCTTATTTACAGCGGTAACGGATGCGGTCTCTGCTAACCTTGTGAAGTCCTTGGACCAACCGGGAACCAATGCTTCAGGAACCAGCGACATTGCCCCAGTGGAGAAGGCGGTGGATCTGCTTTTAACCATCGATCCCTCGATTAAGACGGTGGGCATGCCTTACAATTCCAGCGAGGTGAATTCTGAAATCCAGTTTAAGGCTTTCAAAGACTATGCGGAAAGCAAGGGCTTGAAAGTGGAAGCACAAACGGTGACGACAACCAATGAAGTCCAGTCGGCGATTACGGCCTTGGCCAAACGCGTGGATGGCATCTGTTTGCCGACCGATAACACGATTGCCCAAACGATTCCGACAATTGGCAGTGTGGTCAGGGAAGCCAAAGTGCCAACCATCGGAGCTGAGAGTGCCCATTTAGAAGGTTGCCTGGCGACTTACGGGGTTAACTACAAGGATCTGGGCCGGCAGACGGCTGAAATGGCGGTTAAAATTCTTAAAGATGGCGCCGATGTCAGTCAAATTCCTGTTGAAAAAGCTAAGGATTATGAATTAGTAGTGAATGAAGCCATGGCCAAAGAACTGGGGATTGACCCAGCGCAGATTAAGAAGGGAGAATAAAGGATATGGATTTAATTGTTTCGAGTATTTCACAGGGGCTCATGTGGTCCATTCTAGCGATTGGGGTCTATTTGACCTTCCGCATTTTAGATATTGCCGACTTGTCAGCTGAGGGAAGTTTCCCCTTGGGTGCGGCGGTCTGTGCCAAGTTAATTGTTTCGGGAGTCCATCCGTTGGTCGCTAGCTTGGCTGCTTTCTTAGCGGGCTTAGTGGCGGGCTTAGTCAATGGCTTTATGATTAATAAGATGCATATTCCAGCCCTGCTTTCTGGGATCCTAACCATGACAGGTCTTTATTCCATCAACTTACGGATTATGGGTCAGGCCAATATTCCCTTACTAGGGGAGGCCAATATCATGGAGTCCTTCCAAGTGACAGGGATGAATCCTACCCTGGCTTCTTTAATCATTGCTTTAATTTTCCTAGCGGTTGTTATTATGGCCCTGGTGGTCTTTATGAATACCGAGTATGGTTTGACGCTCCGGGCGACTGGGGATAACCCGCTCATGGCAGAAGCCAATGGAGTCAAAACGGACCAGATGAAGTTAGTGGGCTTGATGCTCTCCAACGGTTTGATTGCCTTATCGGGAGCGATTATCTGCCAGAATAACGGCTATGCAGACATTGCCATGGGGACTGGGACCATTGTTATTGGTTTAGCCGCTATTATTATTGGGGAAGTGCTCCGCCGCAACCTCACTTTCGGCAAACGTTTAATCACCATTGCGATTGGAGCAGTGATCTACCGCTTGATTATTGACTTCATCATGCAGCAACAATTCCTGCCTGTTCTTCCCAGCGATATCAAGGTGCTTTCATCCATCGCGCTCGCTATTATTCTCTATGCCCCCCATGCCAAGGCCAGTTTCCAGAACCGGCAAGCCAGTGCTAAGTAAAGGAGTAGTGTTATGACGAACTTACTAGAACTTGACCAGATTAATAAGGTTTTCAATCCAGGAAGTATTAATGAAAACCATGTGACTAAAAATTTGTCCCTCACCATCCATGACAATGACTTTATCTCTGTGATTGGTTCCAATGGGGCAGGGAAGTCAACCTTACTCAACTTGATTGCAGGAACGATTCCAGTGTCTTCTGGGCGGATTCGCCTGCGCGGTGAGGATATTACGGACCGACCTGCCTACAAGCGGGCTGCTGGGATCAGTCGGGTCTTCCAAGATCCACAAATGGGGACTGCCCGTAACCTGACCATTGAAGAGAACCTTGCCATCGCATACAAACGGGGCAAGCGCCGGGGCTTCGGCCGGTCTGTGACAGAAGAAATGCGCCGGCTCTTCCGTAACCAGCTCAGCCGGGTCGACTTGGGACTTGAAGACCGTTTGAACACCGCTGCATCTAACTTGTCAGGGGGCCAGCGCCAAGTCCTAACCCTGATCATGGCCATTCTCGAAACGCCCGAGCTCTTACTCTTGGATGAGCACACGGCTGCCCTCGACCCGCGGACTAGTGAGATGGTGATGGACTTGACTCAGCGTCTGATTGAGGAGAACCACTTAACTTCTCTCATGATCACCCATGACATGAATGATGCCCTGGCTTACGGCAACCGTCTGATCATGCTCCACGATGGCCGCATCGTTGTCGATGTCAAAGGGGAAGACAAGGCAAAATTATCGGTTGAAGACTTGATGGAACTCTTCAAGGAGAATGTCGGTAACCAATTGCGTGATGACGACTTGCTCTTAAAAGCTTAATATTGATCATAAAAAAATTATCGACCTGCACTAGATTAGTGAAGATCGATAATTTTTTTGATGTTTTAAATTTTAGACCTTAGTCCACATACCATTCTCTTCTTTGCTGGGTGGATGCTTGGAAGGCGTCTTGGAGTTGGTCATAGTCTTTGTTCTTTAGGGCTGTTTTGACGCGGACCAGTTCTTTTTCGAAAGCTTCGATGCTTTCCAGTAAGTAGTCCCGGTTGTGAAGGAAGAGATCTGTCCATAGGGGCGCATTGACGTCCGCAATCCGGGTCAGTTCTTGGAAGCTGTTACCCGCAAACTGCATGGTGTCCTCACAGTTAGGGGCGGAATTTACCGCAGCAACGGCGAGGACGTGCATGAGCTGGCTCACATAGGCTATGGCCCGGTCGTGGCTTTCGGCATCCACCCGGCTGACCTCCTGGAAGCCCATGGCCCGGTAGAGGGCTTCGATCAATTCGAGCTGGCTCTCCTGGTTTCTTTGGCTAACGACGAGCAGGGCGTTGGCTCCCCGGAATTGGGCACTATTGAGGCCGGCAATCCCTGTCTTTTCACTCCCGCGCATCGGATGGGCATAGATGAAGTCTAAGTCAGGGCGGAGGATGGCTTCAACTTGGGACATCACGTCTCGCTTAATGCCTGTGACGTCCGTTAAGAGGCAGGTCGACTTGAAGAGGTCTTGCTTGTTTTCCACATAGGGGGCGACCGCTTGGGGGTGGAGGGTGATAAAGATGAGGTCGGCTTGGCTGAGGGCTTGGTCATCCTCCGTTTGGGCAGTCTTTACAATCCCCAATTCTTCAGCTTTGAGACAGGTCTCTGGATTCTGGTCGATGCCGCGAATTTCTTGATAGCCCGCTTGGGTCAAGGCTTGGGCAAAGGAAGATCCGATCGCTCCCAGGCCGACAATGACAATTTTCATACTTATTCCTCCAAATGTTTAAGTAGGGCTTCTAGGCCCAGGGCGTAACTGTCCTTACCGAAGCCTGAAATCTGGCCGATGCAGGCAGGGGCAATGACTGAGGTCTGGCGGAAGCTCTCTCTCTGTTGGATGGCTGAGAGGTGGACTTCCACGCAAGGAATTTGGATACTGGTGAGCGCATCGTGGAGGGCATAGGAATAGTGGGTGAAGGCACCCGGATTGAAAATTATCCCGTCAATCTTTTCGTAATAGGCTTCTTGAAGGCGGTCAATCAGGGCGCCTTCATGGTTGCTTTGGAAGAAGCTGAGTTCATGGTCAAAGCTTTGGTCTAAGTCAGTTTCAATTTGCTTCAAACTTGTTTGGCCATAGATATCTGGCTCCCGAATGCCTAAGAAATTGAGATTGGGGCCGTTAAGAATTAAAAATTTCATGGTTTCCGTCCTTTCGATAGGTCGTTATAATGGTTTTTAGGCACTGGTCCAGGCTGCCCTGGTTGGGGATATGGAAATCAGCAGCTGCCTGGTAGAGGGGGTAGCGCTCTTGGTAGAGGACCTGGAGCTGGTCCAGGCGTCCCTTGAGTAGGGGGCGTTGGTCGCTGTTAATGTCTGCATAAATCTGGTCCAGGGGGCGGTCGATAAAGTAGACCTTGCCTCCTTTTTTGAGGGCCTTAATGTTATCAGGATCTTTGACGACCCCGCCACCCGTGGCAATAATGAGGCCCTTAGCTTGACCAAGCTCGCAGGCAAGTTGGGATTCGAGGACACGGAAGGCAGCTTCTCCTTCTTCAAAAATTTCAGAGACGCTTCGGCCCGAGACTCTTTCAATTTCCTGGTCCATGTCTAGGAAATCTAAGGAGAGCTTTTGGGCGAGGGCTTGACCGAGGCTGGTTTTACCCGATCCGGGCATGCCGATGAGGATGAGATTAGGCTGGGTCATGGTTAAATCCTTTCTTTACACGGGCTAAGATCCGCTCCACCTGGTCCTCAGAGAATTGCTGGTCTTCCCAGATTTCGACGGAGCGGATGGCTTGGCCGACTAACATGTCCAGGCCGTTACAGTAGGCTTTGCCGGCTGCCTTGGCATCACTTAAGAGTTTGGTTTCATAAGGGTTGTAGATAGTATCGAAGACATGGTCAAAGCGGTCGAGGTCATGCGCTTTGAGCGGGGAGGCCTGGGTCTTTGGATACATACCAACAGGTGTACAATTGATTAGGAAGTCACCTCTAAGGCCCTCAAGGTCAGCATAGGAGAGGCAGGGCCAGGGCTTGTCCTGGTGCTGGTCGGGATGTCTGGATACTAGGTGGACTTGGGCTCCGTGGTCGGTTAGATAATGTCCCATCGCCTGGGCAGCCCCTCCTGTTCCAAGGATATAGGCGGTTTTGTCTTGAGTCTGCCAATGGCGGCGCTCAAAAGATAAGTGAATGCCATCGTAATCTGTATTGTAGGCCTTGACTTTACCGTCGACTTGCTTGATGGTATTGACAGCGTCCAATTTTTTCGCGGTTTCAGACAGCTCATCCAGATAGGGGAAGAGGGCCTGCTTATAGGGGATGGTGACATTGGCACCACGGATATCTAAAGTCTTCAGCGCTTCCAAGGCTTGGCTGAGACTTTCTTCGGGAACTTCAAAGAGTTTGTAGGCCGCCTCAATCTGGGCTTCTTCATATATAATCTGGTGGATCTCTGGGGATAGACTATAGCCCAGGGGGTAGCCAAATAAGCCATAAAATTCCATCTCATCACTCCGTTCTAGCTTATTTTTACTACAATAATGATAAAGTTATCATTATTGTAATGCAAGCCTTGCTTGATAAAATGGCGAAAAGAGCTGTCAGATCAATATTTTTAGCTAAGAGCTGAAGTTAATATATTAGTAGAATAAAAATAAGATTAGAACTTTATCATTCAATAGTTGACAGCTACTCTTAGATTTGCTATATTTAAAGCACGCATTAAAGAGAACCAGTGAGGAGGAAAAAACATGTTAATGCAACAACAACTTTTAGCAAATAGCTGGTTCTACTTTAGCTTCTACTTTTTTAAAGGTAATGGAGGCTAAAGCAATCTTTGATGCATAGGGCTCCATTGATGGTAAGAAATCGAATGGAGCACACACTATCTAAGACTTTATATCTCGAGAGGATTAGTCAGGCTGCATTCGGTTACATACGGATGCAGCTTTTTTGTTTCCGATAACCATTGGGAAGCTTTGAATGATATGATAGTAGGGAATTGAAAAAAAGAGAGAATGCAAAATGATTATTGTGATGAAATCTAATGTGACGGCTGGCGATGTTAAAGATGTAATTGATAAAATCGAAGATACAGGTAACAAGGCTGTTATTATTGAAGGCCAAGAAGTTGACGTGATTGGTATCGTTGGCGATACGTCCCGCATTGACCAATCGAAATTACAGGCCAATGACACCATTGCAGAAGTTATCCGAGTGTCTGAACCCTATAAGTTAGCCAATAAGGCCTTCCACCCTCAAGCGAGTCAGATCAAGGTTCGCGACCAAATTATCGGGGGCAAGGAATTAGCTATTATTGCGGGACCATGCTCAGTTGAAGGGGAAGAACAAATTGTCGGGACAGCTAAGCGCGTGAAAGCGGCTGGGGCAAACATGCTCAGAGGGGGCGCTTACAAGCCAAGAACCTCACCTTACAGCTTCCAAGGTTTACAGTCAGAAGGGATCCGTCTCTTGGACCTAGCCCGTCGTGAAACCGGACTACCTATCGTGACCGAATTAATGGCCATTGAACAATTGGATGAATTTGTAGAACATGTGGATGTTATCCAAATTGGAGCCCGTAACATGCAAAACTTCTCACTCTTGAAGGAATTGGGTAAGATTGACAAGCCTATCCTCTTAAAACGTGGCCTGAGCGCCACCTACCAAGAATGGTTAATGTCTGCTGAGTATATTATGGCAGAAGGTAACCCGAATGTTATTCTCTGCGAACGCGGAATCCGGACCTTCGAAACCGAAACCCGGAACTGCTTAGATATCCAAGCCGTGCCATTGATGAAACATAAGACCCACCTGCCTATTATTGTGGACCCTTCACACGCGGCTGGGATAGCCTACATGGTACCTGCTGGAGCTAAGGCTGGGATTGCAGCGGGCGCTGACGGCTTGATTATGGAGATCCACCCTGATCCTAAGAATGCCTGGAGTGATGGCCAACAGAGCTTGACCCCAGACCAATTCGACCGTTTGATGGAACAGATCCGCGTCCTTGCAGAAGTTGAAGGCCGGACGGTACCAGAGGGCGACAAGACTAAATAATTAGAAGCACAAATGAGAGGAGCTGTTGAAATGGCGGAGCTTGAAATTAAACTGAATCGACCAGCAGTCAGCTATCCATTAAAGATTAAGAAGGGCTTGCTCGGTCAGCTAGCCGAAGAAATCCAAGCTGTCCATAAAGGCAAAAAAGTTGTCATCATAACGGATGAAAATGTGGCCCATTATTATGGTAGGCAAGTGGAAACAAGTTTAGAAGCTGCGGGTTTTGACTTTGAAACGATTGTTCTCACCCCTGGTGAAGCCAGTAAATCGATTGAAAACTTACCTGGTCTCTACGGACGCTTGGTACGCTTTGGTATTAGCCGGAGCGATTTGATTATTGCCTTAGGGGGTGGCGTCATTGGTGACTTGGCAGGCTTTGTTGCTGCTAGCTTCCTGCGCGGGATTCATTTGATCCAAGTTCCGACCACGCTCCTTGCCCAAGTGGACTCCAGCGTGGGCGGCAAGGTCGCTGTGGACCTTAAAGAAGGAAAAAACCTGGTGGGGGCCTTCTACCACCCCCATTCGGTCCTGATTGATCCCAATGTTTTAGAGACCCTGTCTGACAAGGCCTTTAGCGACGGGATGGCAGAGGTCATCAAGTACGGCTGCATCCGTGACCGGGCCTTCTTTGACAAACTCAAACAAGCAGGCAATCGGGCAGGTATCATGGCTGATATTGAAAGTATCTTAGAGCGCTGCTGTGCTATCAAGCAAGAAGTCGTCGAAGCCGATGAGAAAGATACCGGCTGTCGGATGCTTCTAAACTACGGCCATACCCTCGGCCATGCCACTGAAGCCTACTACCACTATGAGCGCTACACCCACGGGGAAGGTGTCGCGATCGGCATGCTGGCCATCAATCAATTAGCCGAAGACCAGGGGCTCAGTCCCCAAGGGTCGACCCAGGAAATTTACCAAGTGGTGAAGAACTTTGGCCTGCCAACAGTCCTCGACCAGCCGGAAGACTATACCGGTATCCTGCCCCTCATTAAAAATGACAAGAAAAATTTAAATGGCCAGCTCCATATCATTACCCTCAAAAGGATTGGCCAGGCTGAAATCCGCGAGGTGCCTGATCATTTCTTTGATCCCTTGCTGGAAGGAGGAAAGCATTAATGACTGATTTACAAATTCAAGCCAAGCCTTTAGCGGGTGCGGTCTATATCCCACCTTCCAAGAGCTTGGCCCACCGCGCCATTATTGCGGCTGGCCTCGCCCAAGGGGAAAGCCAGGTCACAAATGTCCAACTATCCGATGATATTCAAGCAACCATTGAAGCCATGCAAAGTTTGGGGGCTGAAATCAAGCTGACGGAAGCCGGAGACCAGCGGGTAGACTTAAGCATCTGTGGTGGCAATCCATCCAAGTCTGCTTCACGGCTGATCGATGCCAATGAGTCAGGCTCGACCCTGCGCTTTATGATTCCTATTGCCAGTCTTTTTCCAGGCCAGACCCATTTTGTTGGCCGGGGGAAGCTAGGTAGCCGGCCATTGGATCCTTATGAAAAGATCTATAACGAACAAGGGCTCTTCTATGAGAACTTGTCGGATGGCGCTTTGGACTTGAGAGTTGAAGGAAAACTGCAAGCAGGGGTTTATCAATTAGCAGGCAATATCAGCTCGCAATTTATTACGGGGCTGCTCTATACCCTGCCACTTTTAGAAGGTGATTCCACCCTGCAAATTACGGGACCGCTGGAGTCGGTGGGCTATATCCACCTGACTCTCGATATCCTCGAGCGCTATGGGATTGAGATTGATTATCAAGCAGAGGACCAGTGCTTCCAGATTAAAGGCAACCAGGCCTACCAAGCGGCTGACTACCAGGTGGAGGGCGATTATTCCCAAGCGGCCTTCTTCCTCTGTGCGGGAGCCTTAGGAAATGATGTTTGGGTCAAGGGGCTAGCCCAGTCTAGCCAGCAAGGCGACCAAGAAATTATTCCTTTCCTTAAAAAATTGGGGGCGAGGGTTAAGAATCAAGATGGGGGTATCCAAATCCTGGCCCAGGGTCTGGAAGGGGATTGTGAATTGGATGGGTCCCAGTGTCCCGATGTGATTCCGGTCCTCGCGTTGACGGCTTGCCTGGCTAAGGGTGAGACACAGATTAAGAACTTGGCCCGCTTGCGGATTAAGGAATCTGATCGACTAGCTGCAACCCAAGAGGAACTCAGCAAGCTTGGAGCGAATATTCAAGTCCTTGGTGATAGTTTAGTCATCCAAGGTGTTGACCAGCTCCAAGGGGCTTGCCGGGTATCCAGCCATAAGGACCATCGGATTGCGATGATGCTAGCGATTGCGTCAACAGTCTGCCAGGAAGCCATTATCATAGAAGATGCAGATAGCGTCAGCAAATCTTATCCCTATTTCTGGGAAGACTTTGCACATTTAGGAGGCGAATACAGTGAGCGGAATTTGGGGTAAACAGTTACAAGTAGCTATCTTTGGGGAATCGCATGGCCCAGCTATTGGCATCACGATTTCTGGATTGCCAGCTGGCCTCGCCCTGGATGAAGATAAAATTCTAGTCGAAATGGCCCGGCGCCGCCCTGGCCAAAATGAATTGACCACACCCCGACGTGAGGAAGACCTACCGGATATTGTCTCTGGCTACTTTAACGGCCACACAACGGGGGCGCCCTTAACGGCTCTCATCTACAATACCAATACCCGGTCCAAGGACTATAGCCAGATGCGCAAGCTCATGCGGCCTGGTCAGACGGACTATTCGGCACTCAAGCGCTATGATGGCTACAATGACTACAGGGGAAGTGGGCACTTCTCGGGACGGATTACAGCGCCTCTCGTTTTTGCGGGAGCAGTCTGCCAGCAATGGCTGGACCAGTATGGGGTCACCATTGGGTCCAGGATTTGTTCGATCGGTGAGGTCAAAGACCAAGCAGAGGTTGACTTCCAAAAACTCAGCCGGGAAGACTTATTGGCCTTCCGCCAAGAGACCCTGCCTGTTTTGACTGCTGGGCTAGATGAAGAAATGGCCCGCTGTATCCGCCAAGCCAAGGGCCAGCACGATGCCGTGGGAGGTATTGTGGAGACCTTTATTTTGGGCCTAGAAGCGGGTTATGGCAATCCCTTCTTTGACTCCATTGAATCAACTTTGGCCCAGCTGATCTTCTCAGTGCCAGCGACCAAGGGGATTGAATTCGGGGCAGGTTTTGACATTGCCTCCATGCTAGCCTCTGAAGCCAATGATAATTTTTACTATGATGACGAGGGCCAGGTTCAGACCACTAGCCTGAATAATGGTGGAATTGTCGGGGGAATCAGCTTAGGAACGCCGATCAACTTCCGCACGGCCATCAAGGCACCGGCTTCAATTGCCAAGGCCCAGGCCACCATTAATATAGAAAGCCATGAAAATGTTGAATTAGAAGTCACAGGCCGCCACGATCCATGCATTGTGCCTCGGGTATTACCTGTGATTGAAGCCGTGACGGCGATCGGGTTGATGGACTTAATCCTCACCCGGTCATAAGAGAAGAGAGAAAGAGGGATGAGGGATGAAAGTTGCTTACCAGGGTATCGTCGGGTCTTATAGTGAGGCCGCTTTAGCCCACTGGCAGAAGTTTCCTGGGCATGAAGGTTTATATGATGGGATTCCTTATGATGGTTTTGGCCGGATGGTGGATGACCTTCTCAGTGGAAAAATCGACCGGGCTGTGATGCCCATTGAGAATTCAACCACGGGGCTTATTACACGGACCCTGGACCTCTTTCGCTACCAACATGTTTACGCGGAAGCTGAGCACTACCAGCCCATCCGCCATGTCTTGTGGGGGATTAAGGGGGCTGAGCTAAGCCAAATCAAGCAAGTCTATTCCCATCCTGAAGCCCTATCCCAGTGTACCCAGTTCTTTACTGACCATCCTTGGATCCAACCAATTTCTTATAAAGATACGGCCCAGGCCGCCCAGTTCATTGCCCAAGAGGGAGACCCTAGCCTAGCTGCCTTATCCAGTGAGCGCTGTGGGAAGATCTACCACTTAGAAGCCTTAGCCCGCCAGGTTCAGAATGAATCCACTAACATGACACGTTTCTTTATGATGCGTCGTTACCGCGATGAGCTTTTGGCCTTGGACAAGGACCAGCTGCTCGGCCACTTGTTGGAGGAACACCCCCAGGCCAGTCGCCTAATGCTCTATGTCGAAACGGCCCATAAGCCAGGAGCCCTCCACCAATTGTTGACCATCTTTAACCTCTTCAATTGTAATTTGGAAGGTTTGGATGCTCGTCCTATCAAAGACCAGCCCTTCAGCTATGGCTTCTTTATTGAGGTGGATATCCAGGGCTTGGCTGGCCAGGCCCAGCTCTTCTGGCAGATGCTTGAACTCGCTAGCCAATACATTCAAATTATTGCTTGCATGGAAGCCCAAGAGGCTGAAATTTCCTATCTAAGCTAGGCTTAATGCTTGCTTATAGGCTCTAAATAGGTTACTATAAGTAAGTAAAATAAGAAGGAGGACAATCAATGTTGAAAGTAAAAAAAATGGCTGGGTTTAGCGCTCGGCTTAGTCTTAGTCAGTGGACTCTTGGCTTGTAGCCGGTAAGTGGAGCCCACAACAACTATTCGTGTGGCCACATCACCTGGTCCTTACAGTGAACTCTTCTTAGAAGAAGTTAAACCGGCCCTGGAAAAAGAAGGTTACCAGGTGGAGAACCGGGACTTCGATGACCTCCAGCGAGCCAATATCGCTATCCAAGAGGGCTCGATGGACCTCAATGTCGACCAGCACACCCTCTACATGGAACAGTTTAACCGGGAGGCCGGGGCTGACCTGGTAGCGGTGACTCCAGTTCCTACCGTACCAACGGCGCTCTTTGCTGGGCAAAAGAAGAGCTTGGATGCAGTTGCTCCCGGTGACCAGGTCGCGATTTCTGATGACCCAGTTGATGTCACCCGGTCCTTGCTCTTACTTGAGAAAGCGGGTTGGATCCGCCTTGACCCAGAGACCGATAAGTCCGAAGTAGGGGAGGATGATATTATTGAGAACAAGGCAGGTATCGAGCTTTCCTTGGTCCAAGCGCCTGTTCTTCCCCAAGCCTTAAAGGATGTGGCCTATGCCATCATCCCAGGCTCAACCTTCTATGATTCCGGCATGTCGGCTGACCAAGCCTTGCTGAATGAGGACTTGCGCCCTGAGCTGAAGTTACAAGCAGTGGTGCGTTCAACTGACCAAGAGGCAGACTGGGTCAAGGATCTAGTTAAGATTTACCAATCCGACCAGCTAAAAGAACGTGTCGAAGAAATCAACCAGACCAATGACCGGGTCCAATGGGCTTGGACTGCGGATTAAAAACTTAATAATAGATGTCCTCCTGAGAGGAAAGGGGCTCCTGTTAAGATGCTAACTTAATAGGAGCTTTTTTGTTATTCCAAAATGCAATCGTTTTAACGAATTAAATTAAATAAAATATGTTTAATGTTCGTTTTCTATTAACAAAGCTTAAATATTGTGTTAAAGTAATAACTAAAATGTTTGATAAACGAATGATGTCCCTGTGGGCAAGGAGGAATTATGCAAGAAAAAGAACATGCCATTAAATTGCGCTACCAGGTTGAAGACTCGCCAGCACTCATCGAATCTGTGGTCCTAGGTTTTCAAAATGTGATTACGGCCTTTGGGGGCCTCGTAGCGGTCCCTTTGATTATCGCTGGAATGGCCTCTTCCAGTGTGGAACAGACGGCCTATCTCATCAGTGTTGCCTTATTTGTATCGGGCCTGGTTTCTATCATCCAGTCTCGGGGCTTTGGCCCAAGATTTTTCCGGGTAGGGGTGGGTTTGCCTACCATTATGGGAACAGACTTTGCCTTTATTGGACCGGCTCAGAGTGTGATTGCCCTGGGCGGTCTGCCCGCTTACTTTGGGGGCACCATGCTTGCTGCCTTACTCGAAATCGTCATGTCCTATTTTGTTAAACCCTTGATGCGTTTCTTCCCACCTGTCGTGACGGGCTCTGTCATTACCCTCATGGGAGCGACCCTGATGTCCACCGCTATGGATTGGGCAGCAGGGGGTGCTGGAGCGCCTGACTATGGGGACCCGACCAACCTAGGCATTGCGGTTCTTGTCTTTTTAATTGTCGTTCTCTTTAACCATTACGGTCGGGGGAACTGGTCTTCTTATGCCATTCTCATCGGTATGGGGATTGGCTATCTCTTCTGCCTTTTTATGGGCCGGGTGGATACCGACCAAATTCTTGCGGCGGCCTGGTTTAGAATGCCTTCCTTCAACCAAATTGGGATTGATTTTGACTGGCGCTATGCCCTGCCATTTCTTTCTGGTTACTTGGTCACCGTCATTGAAACGGTGGGCGTGATGCAGACTTTAGGGGAAGTGACCCAGCGTGAGCTAAGCGATGAGCAGGTCGCTGCTGGGGTCCGTGCGGATGGCTTCGGATCCTTTATTGCGCCACTCTTCGGTTCAGGACCTGCTGCAACCTTCAGTCAAAATACCGGGCTGATTCCACTGACCCGCAATGCCTCGCGGAAGGTGGCTATTGTCGCTGGTCTTATTATGATTGTTCTTTCCATGAGCCCTAAATTAGCGACGGTGATTTCGGTCATGCCGCTCCCTGTCCTAGGTGGGGCAGGAGTGCTTATGCTTGGGACCGTGGCTGCTTCCGGTATCCAGTCCCTCAGCCGGATCAGCTTCGACACTCGCAACTTGATCATCACTGCTTCAGCGATCGGCATCGGTCTGGGCGTCTCCTTTAGACCAGAAATCACTCAAGGCCTTCCCAGCTTCTTAGCTGGCCTCTTCTCTTCTGGTATCTCGGCCGGTACCATCGTAGCTCTGGTTCTCAATGTCCTATTAAAAGAACGGAAGACCTTGCGTTAACAGCTGCTAAATTCGGCTAAAGCTGAAGCCTTATCATCACTTCACACATTATTTGAAAAGAGACTGCAGTCGCCTTCAGTCTCTTTTTCTTTTACTTTTTATTTTTCCTTAAGAAACCATTGACCCAAGGCATATAGTCTGTAGCTTTGTCTTATTTCTGTTAGAATGAGAATGTCTTAATGTTATAATTATTTCACAATAAAGAAAGGATGTTTCATTTGTCAGAAAATAATGATCAATCATTTGGCTGGGGGCACTTTATCTTAGGGATTCTCTTTATTATCTTGGCCTTGTTCGCCTTTAGAGATCCTCTGGCTAGTCTGATGACCTTAGCTTTCGTCTTTGCTATCGGGATTCTCTTTCGGGGGATCTACCAGCTCATGGTTCGCCACCGCTTAAAGGAATCTTTTGGGATCAAACCGACCCATCTTTTAATCTTTGGGATTATTAATATCTTACTGGGGCTCTACTTAGTCTTTAAGCCGGGCTTGTCAGCGTCCATCTTACCTTTTATTTTTGCTTTTTGGATTTTTATCTCAGCAATCTTTGGCTTTATGAGTCTATCAGCCATCAAGCAGGTAAGTAGGCCGCTCTTCTGGCTGACCCTAATCCTAAATATTATTGCCCTGATTGTGGCTGTTTTCTTAATTTTTAACCCCCTGAGTGCCTTAGTGAGCCTGACCTTCTTGGTTGCTTTCTACTTCTTATTATCAGGGATCCAACACATCATTTACGCTTTCTAAGCATATTCTAATGAAGATAAGGACATTTTCCCCTTGCCTTTTAGGTCGACTTGGCGTATAGTAATGTCCAGTGAATGAATTAAATATTTTCCTTTAAATTTAGTCCCGTGAGGCTAAGAAGGAGCGAGATGTCTCAGGGTGGGGTGCGTCCTCAGCCTGAACTCTAAAAGACTTGCTTTTTTGTGCGAGTTTCTTTAAGTAACCACCAACTCCTGTCCTCTGCGGGCAGGAGTTTTTTTGTATCTAATGAGCCAAACGGAGGAGGAAATCCAGATGTCAGTGAAAGAAATTGTCGATGCAGTTACCATTAAACGGGCCCTTACCCGGATTTCTTATGAAATTATTGAGCGCAACCACCAATTAGACCAACTTGTCCTGGTCGGGATTAAAACACGGGGCATTTACCTAGCCCAACGGATTGCCCAACGTCTCAAACAACTCGAAGGCATTGAAGTACCTGTTGGTGAGCTAGACATTACCCGCTACCGCGATGACCAAAAGACCAAGGTCCAAGAAGCAGAAGTCAATGATTCCAACATCCCAGTCAGCCTAGAAGGCAAGGAGGTAATCATTGTAGACGATGTTCTCTATACCGGACGAACCATCCGCGCAGCTTTAGATGCCGTAATGGACTTCGGACGTCCAGAATTGATTGCTTTAGCAGTCCTGGTTGACCGGGGCCACCGAGAGCTTCCTATCCATGCTGATTATGTCGGCAAGAACCTCCCTTCATCCCGCAAAGAGCGCGTCCTTGTGAAGATGGAAGAAGTCGATGGGGAAGACGGTATCTATATCGAACAAAGTCATTAAAGCATTGATCGAAGGCTCCAGGAAGAGCTAGAAAGGACTGTCATGATTTTAAATACGCAAAAGATCTGCCTCCAAAACCTACTGAGTGTGGAAAGTTTAAGCGATGAAGAAGTGCTCGGGCTTATTAAGATGGCTCAAGTCTACAAATACCATCCCGGACACCGGCCGATTCAAAAGCAATACTTCGTTAGCAATCTCTTCTTTGAGAACTCAACGCGGACCCACCGCAGCTTTGAGATTGCTGAACGCAAGCTGGGCTTGGAATGTTTAGACTTTGAAGCGTCAACTTCTTCCGTACAGAAAGGGGAAACCCTCTACGACACAGTCTTGACTATGTCGGCCTTAGGGGTAGATATTGCGGTAATCCGGCACGGGCAAGACCACTACTATGATGACTTGGTTAAGAGCCCTCATATCCATTGTGTCCTTATTAATGGTGGGGACGGTAGCGGCCAGCACCCTAGCCAGTGTTTGCTCGACCTCATGACTATCTATGAAGAATTCGGTCGTTTCCAAGGTTTGAAGGTAGCGATTGTCGGGGACCTGGTTCATTCCCGGGTGGCTAAGTCCAACATGCAAATGCTCCATCGCCTAGGCGCGGAGCTCTACTTTGCAGGAGCTCCTGAGTGGTATGACACAAGTTTTGACCAGTATGGCCACTATGAAGATCTCGACCAGATTGTTGAGAAGGTGGACGTTATGATGATGCTCCGGGTCCAAAACGAACGCCATCACGGAAAGAAATCCTACAGCAAGGAAGACTACCATCAAGCTTACGGTCTGACTCTAAAACGAGCTGAAAGACTGCAAGATCATGCCATTATTATGCATCCAGCTCCGGTTAACCGGGATGTGGAGATTGCCGACAGTCTGGTGGAATGTGACCAATCCCGCATCGTCCAACAGATGTCCAACGGGGTCTTTATGCGGATGGCTATCTTAGAAGCTGTCATCAATGGTAAAGAAGCAGAAAAAGAGAATAGGGAGGCTAAGCATGAAAACACTAATCAAGAATGGCTTAATGAATGGGCAGGCTAATGCGCTTGATCCGGTTGAACTTGTTATAGAGGATGGACGTATCCAAGCTTTAGGCCAGGGCTTCGCGGAAGAAGCTTTTGACCAAGTTTTTGACGCTCAAAGGGGCTTAATCAGTCCCGGCCTAGTGGATGTTCACGTCCACTTCCGGGAGCCTGGTCAAGAACATAAGGAAACCATTGCTTCCGGAAGCTTAGCCGCTGCCCGGGGTGGCTTTACCACAGTCTGCGCCATGCCCAATGTAGACCCTGTGCCTTCTTCTAAGGAACGCTTGGACCATATGTATGACCTGATCAAAAAAGAGGCCAAAATCAAGGTCCACCAATACGCCACGATTACCAAGGGCCTCCGGTCGGATGAATTGGTGGATTATGAGGCTTTAAGCCAAGCGGGCGCCTTTGCCTTCAGTAATGATGGGGTAGGGGTCCAGACTGCAGGCACTATGTACCAAGCCATGCAGGCGGCTGCCAAAGTTGATAAAGCCTTGGTGGCTCATGTGGAAGATGATTCGCTCTTATTTAGGGGGGTTATGAATGCGGGAGACCGTTCTGAGGAACTAGGCCTACCAGGTATTCTACCGATTTCAGAATCTTCACAAATCGCCCGGGACCTTCTCCTGGCGGAAGCGACCGGCGTCCACTACCATATCTGCCATGTCTCAACCAAGGAGAGTGTGCGGGCCGTACGCCAGGCGAAGGCAGCGGGGATCCATGTGACCTGTGAAGTCTCTCCCCACCACTTGCTGTTAGCGGATGAAGATATTCCGGCCGATAACGCTATGTATAAGATGAATCCGCCGCTACGTTCAGCTGCTGATCGTCAAGCCCTAATTGATGGGCTCTTGGACGGCACCATTGACTGTATTGCAACTGACCATGCCCCACATGCTCTTGAAGAGAAGAATCAAGGCTTCCTTAAGTCAGCCTTTGGAATTGTCGGCATTGAGACGGCCTTCCAATTGATCTACAGCTATTTTGTTGAAAGCGGTATTTTTACCCTCGAACAGGTGGTCAATTGGATGGCCCGCAAACCGGCAGAAATCTTTAACTTAGAGGCAGGCCAGCTAAAAGTTGGCAGCCCAGCTGACCTGGCTATCTTTGCCCTCGACCAGGAAAGTGAGATTAATCCCGATGACTTCCTCTCCAAAGGGAAGAATACGCCTTTTGCAGGCTGGAAGATCAAGGGAGAGACCCTAGCAACTTTCGTGGATGGGCAATTGGTATGGCAAAAGGAGGCTTAAAGATGGAAAGAATTTTATTACTTGAAGATGGCACTTATTTTAGCGGGCAAGCTTTTGGTGCCTTAAAAGAAGTCAGCGGTGAGCTTATCTTTACCACTGGCATGACCGGCTACCAAGAGACCATCACGGATCCGTCTTATTTTGGCCAGTTGATTACTTTTACTTATCCGATGATCGGCAATTACGGGATCACGGCAGATAATAATGAATCCGTTGCTCCTTCTTGTAAGGCGGTCATTGTTAAGGAATGGGCCCGCCGTCCTTCCAATTGGCGGAGCCAGATGAACTTGGATGAGTTTTTGAAACAATATGAGATTCCAGGTTTAGCAGGGATTGATACCCGGGCCCTGACCCATAAAATTCGTGAACAGGGGGCCATGAAAGCAGCTATTATCGCGGTTGATGCCGACCGGGACCAAGCCCTGGCTGAGCTCAAAGCCGAACCAGCTGTTAAGGACCATGTTGCGAGTGTCTCAACTAAGACGCCTTATCCGAATCCCAATAGCGGACGCCGGGTGGTTGTCGTAGACTTTGGGCTCAAACATTCGATCCTGCGGGCGCTCTCTGAACGCCATTGTTCGGTGACCGTTGTCCCTTACGATACCGATGCTCAAACGATCCTAGCCCTCAAACCCGATGGCGTCATGCTCTCAAACGGACCAGGAGATCCAAAAAACCTGCCTGCTGTCCTCGACATGATCCGTGAAATTCAAGAACAGGTCCCAATCTTCGGGATCTGCCTCGGCCACCAATTATTTGCCCTCGCCAATGGAGCTGATACTTACAAGATGAAATTCGGCCACCGCGGAGTCAACCATCCCGTCCGCGAGATTGCGACCGGTCGGATTGACTTCACTTCCCAGAACCATGGCTATGCGGTAGCCAAAGACTCCATCGATCCAGAAAAATTAATCATTACCCATGTAGAAATCAATGATGGGACAGTGGAAGGTCTCAAGCACCGCCACTATCCAGCCTTCACCGTCCAATACCATCCGGACGCTGCCCCAGGGCCACACGACGCCCTCCATCTCTTCGATGACTTCATGGCAATGATTGATGCAAGAAAGGAGCACTAAGATGCCTAAACGTACAGATATCCAAAAAATTATGGTCATTGGCTCAGGTCCGATCGTGATCGGTCAAGCAGCTGAGTTTGACTATGCCGGGACCCAGGCTTGCCTAGCTCTTAAAGAAGAAGGCTATGAAGTCGTCCTTGTCAATTCCAATCCAGCGACCATCATGACCGACAAGGAGATCGCGGATGAGGTTTATATTGAACCCATTACCTATGAATTTGTCTCCCGCATCCTGAGAAAAGAACGTCCCGATGCGATTCTCCCAACTCTAGGCGGGCAAACCGGCCTTAATATGGCCTTAGAATTATCTAAAGCCGGCATCTTAGACGAATTGGGGATTGAACTATTGGGCACCAAGCTCTCAGCCATTGAACAGGCCGAGGACCGGGACCAGTTCAAGCGATTAATGGAAGAATTACAGCAACCTATCCCTGAATCAACCATTGTCCACACGGTAGATGAAGCGGTCGCTTTTGGAGCGAAGATCGGCTATCCCTTGATCGTACGTCCAGCCTATACCTTAGGCGGAACGGGTGGGGGTCTGTGCGAGAACGAAGAGGAGCTTAGAGAAATCACCGAAAATGGGCTGTCCTTATCTCCCGTGACCCAGTGCCTGATCGAGCAGAGTATTGCGGGTTACAAGGAAATTGAATATGAAGTGATGCGGGACTCTGCTGATAATGCCATTGTGGTATGTAATATGGAGAACTTTGACCCTGTCGGTATCCACACGGGCGACTCCATTGTCTACGCACCCACCCAGACCCTGTCCGATGATGAACACCAGATGCTTCGTGATGCTTCCTTATCTATTATCCGTGCCCTTGAAATTGAAGGGGGCTGTAATGTGCAGTTAGCCCTAGACCCTAAGAGTTTCAAGTATTATGTGATTGAAGTGAACCCTCGGGTGTCTCGGTCTTCCGCTTTAGCTTCCAAGGCGACGGGTTATCCGATCGCTAAGCTAGCAGCCAAGATTGCCCTCGGTCTGACCCTGGATGAAATGATGAACCCTGTGACGGAATCAACCTATGCAGAATTCGAACCCACCTTAGACTATGTGGTCTGCAAGATTCCGCGCTGGCCTTTTGACAAGTTCCAAGATGCGGAGCGCCGCTTAGGGACACAAATGAAGGCGACTGGGGAAGTCATGGCGATCGGAAGAAACATCGAAGAAGCGACTCTAAAAGCTGTGCGTTCACTCGAGATCGGCTGCTACCACGCCGAAATGAAAGAACTCGAAGATGTCTCAGACGATGTCATCAGCGAAAAGTTAATCAAAGCCCAAGACGACCGACTCTTCTATATCATGGAAGCCATCCGCCGCGGTTACAGCATTGAAGATATTGCCCAGTTGACAAAGATCGACCTCTTCTTCCTAGATAAACTCTTACACATTGTAGAAATTGAGGACGACCTCAAGGCAAAGCCAGGAGACATGGAAAAGGTTGGCCAGGCTAAAACATATGGCTTTACTGACTATAAGCTGGCCCAGTTATGGGACATGGACGAATCCGACTTCCGTGAGAAACGCTTGGAAGCGGGCATCCATCCAGTCTATAAGATGGTAGATACCTGTGCCGCTGAATTCGAAGCTTCCACTCCATACTTCTACAGCTCTTATGAAAGCTACAGTGAAAGCCAGCCTTCTACGGACAAAGACTCTATCCTCGTCCTAGGCTCAGGGCCTATCCGAATTGGCCAGGGGGTCGAATTTGACTATGCGACTGTCCATTCTGTGAAGGCTATCCAAGATGCGGGCTATGAAGCCATTATTATGAACAATAACCCGGAAACCGTGTCGACAGACTTCTCCATCTCTGACAAGCTCTACTTTGAGCCTTTAACTTTTGAAGATGTGATGGAAGTCATTGCGGTTGAAAAGCCCCTCGGCGTTATCGTCCAATTCGGAGGTCAGACCGCTATCAACCTGGCTGCACCACTAGCCGAGGCTGGCGTTAAGATCCTAGGAACCACAGTGGAAGATTTGGACCGGGCAGAAGACCGTGATTTATTCGAGCAGGCCCTGAGCCAGATAAACATTCCCCAACCGATTGGGGACACGGCTAGAAGTCCAGAAGAAGCGGTACGAATTGCGGACAAGATTGGCTACCCAGTTCTGGTACGGCCATCCTATGTTCTAGGCGGCCGGGCCATGCAGATTGTAGACCAGCAATCCGACCTTGAAAACTATATGGCCAATGCGGTGAAGGCTTCACCCGAACATCCGGTTCTGATCGATCGTTACCTCCCTGGCTATGAATGCGAAGTCGATGCCATCTGTGACGGGGAGAATGTCCTTGTGCCAGGTATCTTGGAACATATCGAACATGCCGGCGTCCACTCAGGCGACTCCATGGGAATTTATCCACCCCAGTCTTTCTCTGAAGAGGTCAAGGCCACTATCTTGGACTATACGGAAAAATTAGCCCTGGGCTTAAACTGTATTGGCATGATGAATATCCAATTCGTTATTTATGAAAATAAAGTCTATGTGATTGAAGTGAATCCACGAGCTAGCCGGACCGTACCTTTCTTAAGTAAGGTCACCGATATTCCAATGGCCCAACTGGCAACCAAGGCTATTCTTGGCCAGAAAATCACAGATCTTGGCTATCCAACTGGCCTAGCAGCTGAAACAGACCAAGTCTATGTCAAGGCTCCGGTCTTCTCCTTCACTAAATTGAACCAAGTCGACTCCTACCTGAGTCCTGAAATGAAGTCAACAGGGGAAGTCATGGGGGGTGACCACGATAGCAATAAGGCCCTCTACAAGGCCTTCGAAGCAGCCGGGCTCCATATGCCAGACCATGGCAATATTCTCTTTACCATTGCTGACGAAGACAGGGAAGAAGCCCATGACCTGGCCGACGCTTTTGCGGAACTGGGTTATGGGATTGTGGCCACAACGAACACAGCGGCTTACTTTGAAGAACAAGGGCTCTTGGTTCAAACCATTGAAGGCCACAGTGAAGATGTAGAGGCCCCATCTGTTCAAGAAGCTATCCATTCAGGTTCTATCCAGGCGGTCGTTAACCGGGTCTCCCAAGAGGAAGATGAGAGTCAGGACTATAGTTTTGCGATCCGCCAAGCAGCGGTGGAACAAGGTGTCCCACTCTTCACCTCCTTGGATACAGCCCGCGCCATTCTTCGTGTCATGCAAGCACGCGCATTCTCAATTCAAGCCATTTAAATTTATACTAGAAAGGGGAGAGGACATGCGCCAGGAGATGATGACCATCATCAAGCAGGAAGAAATTGCACCTAGAATCTTTGAAATGACCTTGAAAGGGGACCTTGTCCAAGAAATGGGGGAATCCGGACAGTTTATCCATATCCGGGTGCCCCGGCAGGACCTCTTACTCAGGCGTCCCATCAGTCTCAACCGCATCCACCGCGAGCTTGGGACCTGCCGGATTATTTACCGGGTGGAAGGAGATGGGACCCAGATCTTCTCTGAGATGACAGCTGGCGACGTCCTCGATGTCATGGGGCCTTTAGGTAGGGGCTTTGACCTCTCCCAGCTTCAAGCAGGCGACCAGGCCTTCATTATTGGTGGGGGAATAGGAATTCCTCCCCTCTATGAATTATCGGCCCAGCTCCGCCAAAAAGGGGTCCACTGCCACCATTTCCTCGGCTATGCGACCAAGGACGCGGTCTTCTATGAAGAGGCCTTTAGCCAATTAGGCTCCACCCATGTGTCTACGGATGACGGATCCTATGGCTTCCATGGCAATGTCTGCCAAATGGTCCGCCAGGCAGGGATTGAACCTGATGCTGTTTTTTCCTGCGGTCCCAATGGCCTGCTCAAGGCGGTCTACCAGGCCTGCCAGGGAGTAAAGAATATCCAATTATCTCTTGAAGAACGCATGGCCTGTGGGATGGGGGCTTGTGCAGCTTGTGTTTGCCGGTCATCTGAGGATGGCCCCCAAGGCCAGATCCGGACGAAGAAGGTCTGTGAAGATGGCCCTGTCTTCCAAGCTAAGGAGGTGGTGCTCTAATGACGAATCGTTTAGCAGTTAAGCTACCAGGACTCGACTTAAAGAACCCCATCATCCCTGCTTCAGGTTGCTTTGGTTTTGGAAAGGAATACGCCAAGTACTATGACCTCAACCAACTGGGCTCGATTATGGTCAAGGCTACTAGCCCTCTAGAAAAATTGGGCAATCCGACGCCTCGGGTGGCTGAAACCCCCTCTGGCATGCTCAATGCGATTGGACTACAGAATCCAGGCCTAGAGGTGGTCATGAAGGACTATCTGCCGGCCCTAGAAGTCTATGAAGACCTACCCATTATCGCCAATGTAGCCGGCTCTTCCCAGGAAGACTATGTGATCGTTTGTGAACGCATCGGTGACGCCCCTAATGTCAAAGCCATTGAATTAAATATTTCTTGCCCCAATGTTAAAGAAGGCGGAATTACTTTTGGGACAGATCCTGACGTGGCCTTTGACCTGATTCAGGCGGTTAAGAAGGTGGCTAAGGTCCCTGTCTATGCCAAATTATCGCCTAATGTCACAGATATCCTGCCAATTGCTGAGGCCATCGAGGCAGGAGGAGCGGATGGTTTTACTATGATCAATACGCTCTTGGGTATGCGGATTGATCTGAAGACCCGGCGTCCGATCCTAGCTAACCAAACTGGTGGCTTATCAGGCCCAGCCATTAAGCCGGTTGCTATTCGTTTGATCCACCAGGTAGCTAGTCACTCAGACCTGCCGATTATTGGCATGGGTGGTGTCTTCACAGTTGATGATGTGCTCGAAATGTTTATGGCGGGCGCTTCCGCTGTCGCTGTCGGGACTGCCAATTTTACCGATCCTTATATCTGCCCAAAACTCATCCAAGCCTTACCGCAAAGGATGGACGAACTAGGGATTGAAAGCTTAGAGGATTTAATTATAGATGTCCGTCAGCGCTTGCGCGGTTAAGTTTCGAAAGTTAAATAGGGAAGACCCCAAGTGAGCGATTCTCGTTATGGGGTTTTTCTTTTCTTTACTTTAAATTTACATTGTAATTATTATAATTAGACTTGACACATTGGATGTTGTTGTTTATAATGAATACAGAAAGTTAAATAATCGTTTAGAGCAAGTGGCGGATCTTTAGATCCAAAACCCGGTCGGGAGGTGAGACTTCCGACAGCAGAGCGCTTAATGAGGCACACTGTGAGGCAGTATCAACTGTCTTTCGGTGTGCCTTTTTTTCATCGATTGACTACTTTCTAATAGATTTGGAAGCATGTATTGAATAAGAAAAGGAGTGGTTCATATGGCAAGTGAAGTACAGAACTTTAACCGGGGTGAGGGGTTGAAGTCCATGGTTTATGGCGGTTTGGATGGGATTATTACGACCTTTGCCGTAGTCGCTGGATCAATTGGTGGTGAGCTCAAGATGGAAGTGATTATTATCTTAGGCTTCGCTAATCTCCTAGCCGATGGTATTTCTATGGCTGTTGGTGACTATCTGTCCAGTAAATCAGAGCGCGCCTATGATGATTTTGAACGTATTGAAACGGCGAAAGCACTCAAGGATAACCCTCAATTTAACCAAAACCACATCCAAGAAGCCTATGAAAGTAAGGGCTTAGACAGTCAGCAAGCGCAATTTATTGCCGAAAAACTATCCCAGCACGATGTCGACACCCAAATGAAAGTTCTTTCTGTCGGAGAAGACGAGGCTTCTCAGCCTTTGACCAATGCTTGTATTACTTTCTTCTCTTTTGCCTTCTTTGGGCTATTTCCCTTAATCATTTTTATTCTGGCTTATTTCAATCCGGAACTCGTACCCTATACTTTTCCTTTTTCAATCTTTATGACCTTTAGTATGCTTTTTATCTTAGGGGTAGCCAAAGCCTCTGTAACCAAAGAAAATAGCTTCAAATCGGGGCTTGAGATGTTGGTCATTGGCGGTTTGGCTGCAGTAGCCGCTTACGGTATAGGAAGTATCTTGGCCAATATTTAGACTTAATTTTTCTAATTATAAAATAGGCCCAGAATCATTTTCAGACGATTCTGGGCCTATTTCTATTATAATCATTCTAATTAAACTTGTAGTGGGTTTGAATTTGATTGCTGTCGCTCAAGAGGATCTGTTCCACTGCACACTGGCTTTCAACATAGCGTTGGAGATTTTCTCGCTGCTTGTCAGTCAAGTCACCTTCAATGTTCAGTTTTACATCTGCCTGGAGTTTGCGCTGGCCTTGGTCATCTCGCTCAAAATCAGCTTCAAGTTCGAGGGAGACATCAACGCCTTCAATTTTTCGACCGCGCAGGTAAGTCTGGGCCACCATCAGTTTACAGCCAGCCAGGCCGACCAAGAGGGCACCGCCTGGCGTTGTAGCCTGGGGCTGGTAGGATGAATCTGGCAGGTCATGGTCTAATTCATAGTCGTGGCCATCAACTGTCAGCTTTAAATGTAAATTCTCAAGGACCTGGGCTTGAACATGCATTTTAGTCATTCTTAACACCTTTCTTTAATGAGCGGAAGCACCAGATTGGGCATCGACTTCTCGCTGTCTAGCAGCTTCTTCAGGATCAGAACTGATAAAGTAATAAGTTGGCACATCTTCTTCAGCATCGTAATCAATTTCTAAATTATAATCTTCAAAGAACCACTGGTCTTCGTCCTCAGCAAAGATCAGCAAGCCGTCTTTTTCTACTTGAGCGAAGACATTTTGAGGCGCTTCAACTAAGATCCCCACGGAATAATTATCGTGCACATTGGTCGAGCCGTAGACTTTACCATAAATGCGAATACCTTGACCGGGACCTGGCGCCACTTCATCTTTAAAGAACTTTACCGCTGCGTCACTCACTTGAATATCCATTATCCAACACTTCCTATCTATTATTCATTTCATTGCCTTAAGTTTAGCATAGAAGGCCTATAAGAGGTCAAGTAAGTTAACTTCGAGTGAATGGAGTCAGCCAATGAAAAAAATTGACTGAGCATGTTATTAGCCTAAATGGGCTAAATGTTTTAGAAAGGGCTTGCAAGACCTAACATTTAAGGGAGAGTCAGTGACAAGAAGTAAACAATTCAAATTTGAAGCATATTTATTTAATTTCGAAATGACTTTGTGAAATGCATTTTGGAGCTTTTTGATCAAATTGTCAGCAACTAGGACTTAGTGTGCCTGGCTAGTGTCTTAACTTGAGCAGTAAACGAAGTTCAGAGGCTAAAGACGGGGTCAGTTTGTAGTTAACCAAGGAAATTGTGAGACAGATGGGAGTAAATTTATACATAATGAATAAATATTCATATATAAGCTAAGAAATCAGTGGATCTTGTCAGTGAGTTTTTTATCTATTCTAGTTAACATAATATACATTATGAGAAGCAATAGGCGAATTAATAATAGGCCTTCCCTTTGAAGCTAAGTTCATTTTTGTTATAATAAGTGCGAGACGATTGGGATTTAATTTTTGTCTCAAATAGAATTTAAGTAAAGGAGTCTTATAATATTATGAACCAAGAACAGTTTGACCGTGTAAAATCAGGAGACGGTTTTATCGCTGCTTTAGACCAAAGCGGTGGTTCAACTCCTAAGGCCTTAGCCGCTTATGGTGTTTCTGAGGACCAATACTCTAGCGAAGAAGAAATGTTTGATCTCGTCCATGAGATGCGGACCCGGATTATGACGGATGACGCCTTTAATTCAGACAAGATTCTCGGGGCTATCCTATTTGAGCAAACTATGGATCGCCAAGTTGAAGGTAAATATACCGCGACTTACCTGGCAGATAAAGGGATTGTCCCCTTCCTAAAAATTGACAAAGGACTAGCAGAAATCGAAAACGGTGTCCAAATCATGAAAGATATTCCAAATCTTGATGACCTATTAACCCGTGCTAATGAACGTGGCATCTTTGGGACCAAGGAACGTTCGAATATCTTAGAATTGAACCCTGATGGAATTAAGAAAGTAGTCAGCCAACAATTTGATTTGGCTAAAAAAGTTATTGCTGCTGGCCTCGTCCCTATTGTTGAGCCGGAAGTTAATATTCATGCTGAGGATAAGGCAGAGATTGAAGAAGTCCTCAAACAAGAAATTCTCAAGGAACTTGACCAATTAGCTGACGACCAAGTGGTAATGCTTAAATTAACCCTACCAAGTGTCGATAACGCTTACAAAGAATTAGTCGACCATCCACAAGTCCTGAGCGTGGTTGCCCTATCCGGCGGTTACTCGATCGATGAAGCCAATGACAAGCTACGCCGCAATGAAGGTGTGATTGCTAGCTTCTCCCGTGCCCTAACCAATGCTTTACGGGCCAGCCAATCTGATGAAGACTTCCACAACGAGCTCAAGACAGCTATCGATACGATCTATGATGCTTCGGTGAATAAAGAAGTATAATTTAATTTAGTTAAAATAAAAAGACAGCTCAAGTTAAATCCTTGAGCTGTCTTTTGGTCTAGTATTAGTATTTCTTCCATACCCGAGGTGTCAAGCTTAGGAGGATCGGATAGATTTCCAAGCGCCCCATCAGCATGGTTAGGCACATAATGAACTTGGCGAAAGGGGCTAATTCGGCATAGTCTTCACTAGGCCCCAGAAGGTCCAGGCCATAGCCAATATTATTCAGCGTAGCGATGACCGCATTGAAGGCTCCGCTGAAACTCTGGGTGTAGTGGCTCAGGATAAAGAGCACCAGGCAGAAAACAGCCAGGTAAGTCATCAGATAAAAAGCAATCGACCGCTGGATATCATGGCTCACCCTTTTTCCGTCAAATTTGATGGGGTGGACCCGGCTAGGTGCTAGGACACGCCGGATTTCTTGGCGGATGGACTTGAAGAAGATCGCAATCCGGACGATTTTCAATCCTGAAGTGGTCGACCCGGACATGGCTCCTGTAAACATGAGGAAGAGCAGGACAATATCCGTCGTCACCGGCCAATTAGCGATGGAAACATTGGTGTAGGCGGTGGTCGAGTTAACTGATACCACATTGAAGAAGGCATCTTTCAAGGCTTGGAAGGGACTCTGGTAGAGGCCGTTAATATTGAGGAAGATAATCAAGCTGGCCAAGGCAATGATAGCCACATACCAGCGTAGTTCTTCACTGCGGAGTACCTGCCGCCACTTGCCGATATAGAACAAGTAAAAGAAGTTAAAGCTCATCCCGAAGATGAACATGGCAATGGCCATAACGAGGTCCACATAGTCGCTATTGTAGTGGGCAATGGAATTGCTATAAATGTTAAAGCCCCCTGTCCCTGAGGCCCCCATGGCTAAGAGGGCCGCTTCAAACCAGGGAACCTTTCCCAAGCGCAGGAGAACCATAACGACTAGAGTCATGACCAAATAAATACTGTAGAGAATATTGATGGAGCTGGAGACCCGGGACTCAACCTTACCAAAGACCGGGCCAGGCAGTTCGGCCCGCATGACATAGACCCCCCTGGCCCCGAAATTCGGTAGAATGTATAGGATAAAAACCAACATCCCCATCCCACCAATTAAGAGCGTAAAGCTCCGCCAGAACATGAGGGCTTCAGGCAAAATATGGAGGCTGGAGCTGAGAACAGAGGCTCCCGTCGTGGTGAAGCCACTGACCGATTCAAAGAAGGCGTCGATAAAGTCCCCCACTGACTGGCTCAAGTAAAAGGGCAAGGCTCCAAAAAAAGAATAGAGCAACCAGATAATACTAACCAGCGCAAAGCCTTCGCGCTGGTAGAAGATATCCGAATCGGGCTGGCGGTAGGACAAGGCCAAGCCAAGGAGTTCACAGAGAGCAATGGTGATGACAAAGGCCCAGATGACCCGGGCAGGGTTGCCGTAATAGAGCCCTACTAAGATGGATGGAATCATCAAGAGCCCTAGGATCATCAGCAAACGACCGATGATAAAACGAAGAAAGGACGTATTCATGGCTAGGCTCGCTCCCTCCTCTCTAAGATATCATCCAGGCTAAAGACATCCCGGCAGGAGGTAAAAATCAAAACATCATCCCCTGCTTGAAGCTGGTCGTCGCCGGATGGGATATGGAGTCGGTCCTGGCGCACAATCATTCCTAAGAGCACATGGTTTTTGATGGCCAGATCTTTAATTGGCGCTTGGGTCACCCGGTCCTGGGCGCTGACTTGAAATTCCATAGCTTCCGCTATTTCCTTATCCACTGCCAATCGGGCATAGCCTAAGAGTGCACTGTTATTCTCTGGAATGGCCCGTACATGGCGGATAATGGCATCTGAGACTGATATCCGGGGCGAGACAATGACATCCAGATTTTCTGCATTCAGCAGCCGGACAAGCTTGGGTCGGTTAACCTTGGTAATGTTTTTCTTAACGCCTTCTTCATGGGCGAAAAGGGATAGCATTAAGTTTTCTTCGTCGGAATCGGTCATGGAAATGACAATATCATGGCGGTCAATCCGGTGTTCCCTTAAGAAGCGCTGGTCCGTTCCGTCGCCTAAAATAATCTCAGCCTGGTCAATTTCATCCGCTAGGAGTTCGGCTCGCTTGAGGTCTTTTTCGATTAATTTGACATGGATACCGCGCTTGTCCAGCAAGGGCACTAGGTAACGGTTGATCCGGCTTCCCCCTATAATCATTACCGACCGGTAGTTGGCCCGCTGCTTGTGGCCTGCGATATAGGCAGACTGGCTCAAAACTTCATTGGTTGCGATGATATGGATCTGGTCATCCTGGCGCAGGTAATCATCCCCGTGCGGAATAAAGACATGGTCCCCTCTCTCGACCAGACAGATCACAATATCACTTAATTTTTGCCGGACCTGGGCCACACTCCAGTTGAGGATAGGACTGTAGGCAGTCAGGCGAATCTGGAGGAGCTTGATCCGGTCATGGTAAAATTTTTCGACGTGAATAGCAGCTGGATAGTCAAGGACCGTAACAATTTCCTTAGCTGCTTCTTTGTCCTGGTTGATGACATAGTTAATCCCCAAATGCTCGCGGATGAAGTCTTCATTGGCCGTATATTCCCCCGAGCGCGAGCGGACAATTCGGTAGCGGGCGCCAATTTTTTCAGCTAAGATGGCTGAAATAATATTCACTTCATCCAAGTTTGTGACGCTGATAAAAACGTCACAGCGGTCCACATTGGCTTCCAACAAGGTATCTAAGTTGGTTGCTGTCCCGCAGATACCTTGTATATCTAGGACTTCAATTAACTTGTCGATGACTTGCTGGGACTGGTCGATTAAGGTGATCTCGTGCCCTTCCTTATTGAGAAGGTAGCATAATTCTTGGCCGAGTTCGCCTCCTCCAACCACCACAATTTCCATTTTTTTCATTACACAACCCCTATTTAAAACGAGGCTGGAGCTTTTGTCCCAGCCTCGTTTTAATTCATGCAAACGCTCCTCTAAGCTTCTTCGAAAGCTTCAGTTAAAGGAGGTACAATTTGTTTTTTCCGAGATACTAAGCCTGGTAAGGCGATTTGAGAGTCAACAATTTTACCAGTAAAGGCTTTTTCAAAGTGTTCGACAAGATCGACATTAGAAACTAACAAGCCTTCTGAATCATTGGTCAAGATATTAGTAACCACGAGGAAGAAGGCGTCATAGCCTTTTTCTTCGGTTTCTTTTTGCATAACTTGGAGCATGTCGTCTTTACGCTTGAGGACGTCATTGACATCCACCACGTTGACTTGGCCGATGCGGACAGAGTGACCGTTTAATTCGAAGGACTTGGCGTCGCCATCAGCGATTTCCAAGGCAGATTTTTCAGAAACGTCGGCCCCTGCCCGCAACATGTCGAGACCATAATCTTCAAGGTTGATTCCAGCAATTTCTGCAAGCTTGCTGGCTAATTTACGGTCTTCTTCAGTACAAGTTGGTGATTTCAGGAGCAAGGTATCAGAAATCAGACCAGAAAGCATCAAGCCTGCGATTTCCTTAGTCACTTCAACGCCGTGGACTTGGTAGAGGCCATAAATGACCGTCTGGGTACAGCCTACGGGACGAGCGGTATAGGCCAAAGGTGAAGCCGTCTCGAAATTAGCAATCCGGTGGTGGTCCACTACAGAATGGATTTCAACCTCACGGATATCTTCAGCAGATTGTTGGAATTCGTTGTGGTCCACTAAGGCCACGCGATCTGTTTCTGCAGCTACTTTCTTAACCACACGTGGGGCTTGGACAGAGAAATGCTCTAAAGCGAACTGGGTTTCTGGGTTTAAGTCGCCAAGAGCGATGGCTTCAGCCTCTTCCCCCAATTGATTTAATAAATGACTGTAAGTGATAGCAGATGTAATGGCATCTGTGTCTGGATTTTGGTGTCCAAAAACAAGAATTTTACTCACAAAATCTCCTCTTTTCTAAAAAACTTCTGCCTCTATTTTATCATAAAAGCCGGCTTTAGGCTTAGAATTCTTCATAAACTGCTGGATTTTGTGCCCCGGTTCGACCATTGGGATGGTCCAAGCGAGCAATCTGGGCCATGTCGCTATCGTCAAGTTCAAAGTCAAAGACCCTGAAGTTCTCTTCTAAACGGACAGCATGGCTTGACTTAGGTATGGGCATGGTGCCAATCTGTAAATGCCAGCGGAGGACGACCTGACCTGGTGTCTTGTCGTGCTTCTTAGCAATCTCTTTGATTGGATCTTGTTCCAAGATAGATTCAGACATTTTCTCACTCCCCCGACCGAGCGGGCTCCAAGCCTGGGTCAGGATGTCGTGGCCTCTATCGTAGGCAATCTGCTTAGCTTGTTGGAAATAAGGATGGGTCTCTACCTGGTTCATAACCGGTACTTCCTGGGTCTCTTCAATTAAGCGATCGATGTGTTCAGGTAAGAAATTGCTGACCCCAATCGCTTTGACATAGCCGCGTTTTTTAGCTTCAATCAGGGCCTGCCAAGCTTCGACATAGTGTCCTTGCTTAGGATTAGGCCAGTGGATTAAGTAGTAATCATAGTAGTCCAACTGGGCCCGGTAAAGGGATTCTTCAATGGCCGTCAGGGCTAAATCATAAGTGTGGTAGCGGCCTGGTAACTTGCTAGCGACTTGGATCTGGTCACGAGCCAAGCCTGATTCGCGAATGGCCTGGCCAACTGTCCCCTCATTTTCATAATTATAAGCGGTGTCGAGGTAGCGGTAGCCAATGTCTAAGGCAGCCTTGATGCTGTCCACACCGGCCCGACCTTTAAGCTTATAGGTCCCTAAACCGACTTGGGGGACTTGGTCACCGTTACGCAAAGTATAGTATGGAATAGTCATTTGGATCCAATGCCTCCTTTGAAATCATCAGTAATCAATCTTTAGCCCCAGTATAACAGGTCTGTTTAAGATTTGAAAAGTGAAAGCTCTAGTCTTCTGCCGCTAGCAAGTCCAAATCGATGAGGGGGGTCACGCGCATAAGCTCCCCTTCTTTATCTTCATCGACCAGGGCTTTGCCATTGGAATAGCGGTCCGCAATCGGTGCGTCAACGGCTCGGATTTGTTTGAGCTGGCCATTGGCGCAGTAGAGTTCAAAGAGGTCTTGGGTGGTCGCTACCGGATAGGCAGCGAGCAAGCGGTGAGGCTTGGTCTTCAATTCCTTGAGAACCACGAGTCCCCGTTTGGCCCGGCCAAGACTGGCAATCTCTTCCCAGCGCAAACGTTTGGCGTGCCCTCTTTGGGTGAACAAGATAATTTGCGCTTGGTCGTCAACTTGGGCCTGGTAGACAGCATTGACAACCTGGTCTTTGTCTTTGAGGTTAATGGACTTCACCCCTTTGGCACGGAGGCCAACCTGGTTGATTTCGTCAATGCTGTAGCGTAGGCTGAAACCGAACTCTGTAAAGATAATAATTTGAGCTTGACTCTGTTTTGTCTGGGCAGAGATTTGATAGACATTGACGACTTGGTCCATGTCGTCGGAGAGGGTCATAGCGACGGCTGAGCGCTTCTTATAGCCTCTAAATTCTTTAAAATCAGCTAATGGACTTTGCTTAACCATGCCTGCCTGGGTAATAAGCAAAACATTATCTTTGCTATTTTTGTTGTAAGGGAGCACTTTAATAATTTTTTCATCATTAGCAAAGTTAACTCTTTGCGATATGTGCTCTCCTAGGTCCTTCCACTTGAGCTCTTGAAGTTCATGGACAGGTTGGAAGATATAATTGCCTTTGTTGGTGATTAAGATCAATTGATCAAGTGTAGAATGTTCAGCTAAGTACTGGACATGGTCGCCCTCTCTTAGTCCCAGGTCTTCTAGCTCAGAAGACCGGTAAGAGCGCAAACTAGTTTGCTTGACATAACCATAATTGCTGATGACTACCATGACCTGCTCTTCAGGAATAAGGAGTTCCTTTTTAATCTTAATTTCACTGATCTCATCCTGGATCTCACTACGCCGGGAATTGCTATAGGCTTTTTTGATGGCCTTGAGCTCGTTTTTGATGACCTTGAGTAAGACCTTGGGCTGACTCAAAATCGTTTGGTAAGAAGCAATGGCTTCATTTAAGCTGAGTTTTTCTTCCTGGAGGCTAGTGATATCGGTATTGGTTAGCCGGTAAAGTTGGAGGTTGACAATGGCTTCAGCTTGCTTGTCAGTAAAGTCAAACTGCTCCATAATATTTTGCTTGGCGTCCTTCTTGTCCTTACTCTGCCGGATAGTTTGGATCAGCTCATCGAGGATGCTGATGGCCTTGATTAAGCCATCGACAATGTGCAAGCGCTGGGAGGCCTTGTCGAGATCAAATTGGGTCCTCCGGGTGACTATTTCCTTACGGTGGCTGACATAGGCTGACAGGATATCCTTCAAGCCCACTTGCTGGGGCCGGAGCTGGTTAATGGCTACCATATTGAAGTTGTAATTAATCTGCAAGTTCGTATTCTTATAGAAATACTGGAGGATGGCATTGGCATTGGCATCCTTCTTCAACTCGATAACAATTCTGAGGCCATTGCGGTCGCTTTCATCGCGGATCTCACTAATGCCCTCAATGCTCTTATTGAGCCGGAGTTCGTCCATCCGTTTGACCAAGTCCGATTTGTTGACTTCAAAGGGAATTTCATCGATGACAATCTGTTGGCGGCCCGAACGCAGGGTCTCCATGCGGTGCTTAGACCGGACAACTACCTTGCCCCGACCTGTTTCATAGGCCTTGCGGATTTCATCCTTGCCTTGGATAATCCCACCTGTCGGAAAGTCTGGACCGGGTAGAAAGTCCATGAGCTTGTCTAAGCTAGCCTTGGGATGGTCGATAAAATAATTAGTAGCGTCAATTACCTCTCCCAGATTGTGGGTGGGAATTTCCGTCGCATAACCAGCAGAAATTCCCGCTGCTCCATTGACCAATAAATTAGGAAAGCCGGCAGGTAATACGGTAGGCTCTTCTTCCGTGTCGTCAAAGTTGAGCATAGTTTCAACCGTCTGTTTGTCCAAGTCGGCCAAGAGTTCATCGGCAATCTTAGATAAACGGGCCTCGGTGTAACGCATAGCAGCTGCTGGGTCGCCGTCCATCGAGCCGTTATTACCATGCATCTCGATTAAGACTTCCCGGTTCTTCCAGTCTTGGCTCATCCGCACCATGGCATCATAAACCGAGGTATCGCCGTGGGGGTGATAATTCCCGATGACATTCCCGACTGTTTTAGCAGATTTACGGAAATTATGACTGGAGGTATTGCCATCCACAAACATGGCATAAAGAATCCGGCGTTGGACAGGCTTGAGCCCATCGCGAATATCCGGTAAGGCCCGGTCTTGGATAATGTACTTGGAATAGCGGCCAAAACGGTCCCCCATTACATCTTCTAGAGATAATTCTTGAATATCAACTGTCATGCACTAAAACTCCTCATCATCAAATAGACTCGTTTGGTCAGCTTCTAGACCAGCAGACTGGTCAGCCAGTTTACTGGCCAATTCTTCTTCCATTTCTGGATCGCTCTCTTGGCTAGCAGCCTCTAAGAGCTTGTCCTCTTCATCCATAGTAAAGGCAACATTTTCTTCAATCCATTCCCGTCTAGGGGCTACCTTGTTCCCCATCAGGACGGAAACCCGCTTCTCAGCTAGCGATTGGTCATCCAAGGTCACCCGGATCAAGGTGCGGGAGTCAGGATTCATCGTCGTTTCCCATAATTGGTCAGCATTCATTTCCCCCAGCCCCTTGTAGCGTTGGAGGGTATAGCCCTTACCAACTTCCTTTGTCACTTGGGCGAGCTCCTCATCGGTCCAAGCATAGCGGATTTTTGCCTTCTTCCCCTTGCCTTTAGATACTTTATAAAGAGGAGGCATAGCCAAATAAACCTTGCCGGCTTCGACCAAGGGCCGCATGTAGCGGTAGAAGAAGGTCAAGAGGAGGACTTGGATGTGGGCCCCATCGGTATCCGCATCGGTCATGATGATGACCTTATCATAGTTAGCATCAGCAAGTTCAAATTCTACCCCGACGCCGGCACCAATGGTATAGATAATAGTATTCAATTCTTCATTCTTTAAGATATCCTGCATGCTAGCCTTTTCCGTATTTAAGACCTTGCCCCGGAGCGGTAGGATGGCTTGGAACTTCCGGTCCCGCCCCTGCTTGGCTGAACCTCCCGCTGAATCCCCTTCGACTAAGAAGAGTTCATTACGTTTGGCATTTTTACCTTGGGCAGGGGTCAGCTTGCCGGATAGGAGGGTTTCTCGTTTGCGGCTCTTCTTACCCTTGCGGCTCTCTTCCCGGGCCTTGCGAGCAGCATCCCGGGCCTCCCGAGCCTTCAAGGCCTTGCGGACCAGGTGCTGGGCCGATTCTCCGTTCTCTAGAAGGTAGATGCCCAACTTCTCATTGACCATCGCTTCCACACTTGACCGGGCCTGGGGTGTTCCTAGCTTACTCTTGGTCTGCCCTTCAAATTGCAGGTATTCTTCCGGCACATGGATGGATAGGACAGCCGTGAAACCTTCGCGCACATCAGTCCCTTCCAGGTTCTTTTCCTTGGGTTTGAGCAGGTTGGTTTTCCGCGCATATTCATTGAAGGCCTTGGTAAGTCCGGTCTTGAGCCCTGAAACATGGGTCCCCCCGTCCGAAGTCCGTACATTGTTGACAAAGGATAGGATGGTTTCGGAATAGCCATCGTTGTATTGGAAGGCGAGTTCCATCTCGATTCCGCTCTCGGCTGCCTTGTCTTCGAAATAAACAGCTTGGTGGATGGCGTCCTTGTCTTCATTAAGATATTTGACGAAGGCGACAATCCCCTCTTCATAGTGGTAGCTTTCTTCGAAGTCTTCTCTTTCATCTTTAAAATTAATTTTTAAGTTCTTCATTAAGAAGGCTGATTCGCGCAAGTGTTCTTGTAAGGTCTTGCGGTCGAATTGAGCCTGGCCAAAGATTTTTTCATCTGGTTTGAAATGAATCTTGGTTCCTGTGGCCTTGGATTTAATGGACTTCAAGTGGGCTTTACCTGGCTTACCGCCGTCCTTGAAAGCTTGCTTATACTCTTTTTGGTCACGATGGACGGTAACTTCTAGTGATGAAGAAAGTGCGTTCACGACAGAAGAGCCAACCCCATGCAAGCCCCCCGAAGTCGAATAGCCGCCCCCTCCGAACTTACCTCCGGCATGGAGGACGGTTAAAATAACTTCTACCGTGGGCCGGCCTGTCGCATGTTGGCCGATGGGCATGCCTCGGCCATTATCTTGGACAGTTACAGAATTGTCTGGGTGGATGCAGACGTCAATTTCATCGCAATAGCCAGCTAAGGCCTCATCGACAGAATTATCTACAATTTCATAGACCAAGTGGTGGAGGCCCCGGCTATCTGTTGATCCCACATACATCCCCGGCCGTTTTCTGACGGCTTCCAGGCCTTCTAGGACTTGGATTGAACTTTCATCATATTGTGCTTGCTTTTTGGTCATCTTAAGCATGTCCCCTTTAATCCAATTATTATCATTCATTTCATCGCGTCTCAAAAAGACATCTTTTACCATCTTACTCGATTTTTGCTGAATTCACAATGCCTGTTTCCTTTGCCTAGTTCTTTACCCCTTTTGAATTTTTTAATCAAGGGCGGTCGGAATAATGCTATAATATAGACATGTCAAAAAAGCAGGTGAATATATGTTATTAAATTTATTACTTCTAATTGTTGCTTATCTTCTTGGCTCAGTTCCTTTCGGCCTACTGATCGGTCGGGTCTTCTATCAGACTGACCTCCGTGACTACGGCTCAGGCAATATCGGGACCACCAATGCCTTTCGTGCTCTCGGAAGGACCGGTGGCTTATTCGTTTTCGTCTGCGATATGCTCAAAGCAGGGCTCATTGTCCTCATTGCCCAGAGCTTTACTGCCTTTACTTGGCATCCCCTGGTTTATGGCATTGCGGTTATTTTGGGCCATAGCTTCTCGATCTTTCTCAAGTTCAAGGGAGGTAAGGCCGTGGCTTCTAGCTTCGGCATGGGACTCTTCTACGCGCCCCTGATTTCCCTTTTGGGAATTGGCGCCTTCTTCTTAGTCCTCTACTTCTCGCGCATGGTGAGCTTAGCTTCAATCAGTGGTGTGTTGACGGCTTTGGTCTTGTCGCTTCTCTTTACTAGCGATCATTTCCTCCAACTGATCTTAGTCATTGTATGCTTGATCGTTATCCTCAGGCACCGGACCAATATTGAACGCATCTTAAATGGTAGCGAATCCAAAGTTCCTTTTGGTTTTCGAGCCAAAAAATAAGAATATTTTTCTAAATTGTATAGATGAGCATTCCTTCCGCATTGAAAGTGATCATTAAAGAGCCGTCGAAGACTTTCAGTCTTCTCTGTCCCTTTGCTCCAGAGGTCTATTTCTCCCGCTAGCCTTCACACCCTGAAGCTTGCTTGTTCATAGCTAACGATCACTTTCAAGCTCCACTCTTGCTCAAAAATAGCTGATATTAAAAATAGTACTTGAAATATTAAAACTTAAAATGAGAAGCCCTAAAATTTAAGCGACCGATGGATGATCTATTAAGGATCTCCCATCGGTCGTGAACTAGCTGGTAGAGCTAGCTTTATATAAGAGGAACTGGAGTTTTTCCGGCTCCTTTTTTTCTTTATCGTATCGTCTTGCTTAGCGCTCTTCTTGGTCTAAGGTTTCCTGGATCAGATGGAGGTTCTCTTCGGTGTAGAGGTCGATAAAGGTGCCCTTAGTGCCAAGTGACTGGGAGGAGAGGATATTGGCGGATTCCATCTTGCGGATGCCGTTAACAATGATGGACCGGGTCAGACCCTCTTTTTCCGCTAAACGTGAGGCAGTGAAGCGGAAGCTAGGCTCGGTTTTATCCTTTAAGATTGTCCGCATAGCAGCCAATTCGGAGAAGCTCAAGGAAGCCACTGCCTTTTTGGCCATCAGTCGGTTCTTTTGTTGGCGGTCTTCTTGCTGGTGAAGGAGGTTTTCAATTTCAATAGCCAGGATCGTCGCAACATATTCTCCTAGGATCATATCACCGGCATCAAAGGCATGTTTTTTACGTGCTAGGATCAGATAGCCCAATCCCCGCCCATGGCCGATAATCGGAATAATCGTCGTCTTACCATTAGGAAAATTGGCCGCATATTCATTGGCAAAAATAGTACGTTCATCTTCAACGGGGATATTGGTCAGGGTAACGGTAAGTTCTTGGACCCGCTTCATGTAATTGGGGTCTAATTGCTTCTCTTCCATCATTTGATGGGTCCGGGCACTGTTAATGTCATCAAAGATAGACAAATAACCGAGCAGCTGGCCTTCGTAATTTAATAGGTAGGCATTGACTGCGAGAATTTCAGAGATTTCTTCAACTAAACGCTGGAAAGGAAAATCGCTGCCCTTGTCTTCTGAAATAATATCTTCGGTTTGAACGACACGTTTAACTTGGCGAATTTTATCTAATACTTCCTGAATTTCCATAATCTTAATCCTCCTGAGATGATCGGTTTGAATTGTACCCTTGGCGCTGGGCCCGCGGGTGAAAAGTCATATAATTCTGACGTAGGCTTTCCTTAGAAAGATGGGTGTAGATTTGGGTAGTGGAGAGGCTGGAGTGGCCCAGTAGCTCCTGGACAGTCCGAATATCTGCTCCATGGTTCAATAAATGGGTGGCAAAGGAGTGGCGGAGTTTGTGCGGGTGGATGGCCAGCTGGGAGGCACTCCGTTTGACAATCTGCTTGAGAATGTAGGCAATCCCCTCACGGCTGAGCCCCTGTCCCTTGTAGTTAACAAAAACGAGCTGGTGGTCTTCGCCAGACTTAGCTAGGAGCTCTTGGCGTCCCTCAACTAGATAGGTCTGTAAAGCCTCCTTACAAGGCCCACCGAACGGCACATAGCGGTCCTTGCCCCCCTTACCGTGGAGGAGCACGACCATGGCGTCCAAGTCAACTTGGTCTAAGCTAAGTTCCGTGCATTCACTAACCCGGGCGCCTGTTGCATAAAGAAATTCGAGAAGAGCTCGGTCCCTCTGCTGGAGTGCTTCAGGACCTTGGACGGCTTCGAATAGAGCGAGCAGCTCCTCCTCATAAAAAAAGTCCGGCAGGTGCATGCCTTGCTTGGGCGAATGAACATATTGAAAAGGATTGTTATCGACCCAACCGGATTCTTGGAAGAAGGTAAAAGCAGACCTTAAACTACTCAAACGTCTGGCAAGCGATGACTTGGCCAGGTTCTTTTTTTGTAATTGGAATAAATAGCGGCGGATATCTTGATAAGTCAAATCTTTTAAATCGTTTACATTTGCTTCCGATAGAAAGTCCGCAAATTCCTCAAGGTCATGCTGGTAGGCTAGGAGCGTCTCTTCACTATAGTGTCTTTCATTTTTAAGATAGTTTAGGAAGGCTTTTCCTTTTGCTGTCAACTCGATGGCACTCACCCTCTTTTACCTAAATATTATAACACAAACAAAGAGATAAAATCATCCAAAGTCGGAAATTGATTTTATCTCTTCGAATAAATAGTTTTTAATTTATTTTGCTATAGCAAAAAAGTGATTAAGAGGCAGAACTAGAAACTGGGGAGAAATTCTAATTATCCCCTTTTTGCTCGCTTTCTTGGTAGTCGCATTGGCTACATTTGACTTGTTTACTCCCCCGCTTTTTCTTTTCAACGAGGTAGTTTTGGCAAACTGGACACTGTCGACCAATGGGCTTGTCCCAAGAAGCAAAGTCGCAGTCAGGATAGCGGCTACAGCCGTAGAAAATACGGTTCTTTTTCGATTTCCGCTCAATAACTTGGCCTTCTTGGCACTTAGGACAGTCAACACCAATTTCCTTGACAATTGCCTTAGTATTCCGACAGTCAGGGAAGT
The DNA here is from genome assembly GCF_030215145.1 of Aerococcus sp. UMB7834. Classification (NCBI taxonomy): domain Bacteria; kingdom Bacillati; phylum Bacillota; class Bacilli; order Lactobacillales; family Aerococcaceae; genus Aerococcus; species Aerococcus sp. UMB7834. Next base: position 40,352 of record NZ_JASOLI010000001.1, read on the forward strand.
TAGAGCAAGCGTAGAATTTGCCATAGCGTCCCAATTTAATCACCATGGGATGACCACATTTTTCGCAGTCGAAACCAGCGGGCTCATCTTTGATGACAATTTTTTCAATTTTTTCCTCAGCGTTTTCCAAGTCCTTGGCGAAGGGTTGGTAGAAGCGGTCGATGACTTCCACCCACTCTTCCTTGCCCTCTTCAATCTTATCCAGCTCATTTTCTAGGCTGGCCGTGAAGTTCACGTCAACAATGTCTGGGAAATAAGTGGCAACAAGTTGGTTGACGATTTCACCGAGCTCGGTCGGCTCAAAGCGCCGGGCTTCGATCTTAACATAGTAGCGTTTGATCAGGGTTTCAATAGTTGGTGAATAGGTCGATGGCCGCCCGACGCCGTTTTCTTCCAAAGTTTGGATGAGGCTAGCTTCCGTATAGCGGGCTGGTGGCTGGGTAAAGTGTTGCTTAGGATCTAAGCTGACACTCTTTACAGTATCCCCATTAGCTAAGTCAGGGAGCGGATTATCCTTTTCCTTTTTCTCAGCGTAGACTTTTTGATAACCTTCAAATTTGATTTGTGAACCTGTTGCCCGGAAAGAAACTTCTCCTTGGACAATGTCGCAGCCTACTGTGTCATAGATAGCAGGCGCCATTTGACTGGCCATAAACCGGCACCAGATAAGGCTGTAGAGCTTGTACTGGTCCTTGGTCAGGTAAGATTCGATGGACTGAGGGGTCCGGTCGGGAGCTGAAGGACGAATGGCTTCGTGGGCGTCTTGGGCATTGCTGTTTTTGGCCTTGTTTTGCCCTTGCTTACCCAGGTATTCCTTACCGTAAGTGTTAGTGATAAAGTCACTGGCCCCTTCTTTGGCGACATCAGCGACCCGGGTAGAGTCGGTACGCATGTAGGTAATCAGACCGACGCTTCCCTTGCCAATATTAATCCCTTCATATAATTGTTGGGCGATCATCATGGTCTTCCGGGTCCGGAATTTAAGCCGCTTAGAAGCTTCTTGTTGGAGCGAAGACGTGGTGAAAGGTTTTTGTGGCTTTCTTTGCCGTTCCTTCTTGGTCAGGTTGGCAATGGTGAATTCATCTGATGTGATGTGGGCCATCAACTGGTCAACATCTTGCTTGTTCTTTAGATCAAGCTTTTTGCCTTTGAATTTAGAAGCATTGGCTTTAAACTTTTCTCGGCCCTTCTTAAATTCCCCGTCAATAGACCAGTATTCTTCTGGTTTGAAATTGCGAATTTCCTTTTCACGTTCAATGATTAAGTGTAAAGCGACCGATTGAACCCGTCCAGCAGACAGTCCTTTTTTGACTTTGGACCAGAGAATCGGTGACAGGCTATAGCCCACCAAGCGGTCGAGGATCCGGCGCGCCTGTTGGGCATCTACCAGGTCATTGTCGATCGGCCGGGCGTGCTTGAAGGCCTCCTTGACGGCTTCCTTGGTAATTTCATTATAGGTCACCCGGATTTTATCCTTAGGGTCTAGGCCTAGAATATAGGCCAGGTGCCAGGCAATAGCCTCCCCTTCCCGGTCCGGGTCGGAAGCCAGATAAATTTTTTCTGCTTTTTTCGCGTATTTCTTCAATTCTTTAATAATGGGGCCCTTGCCCCGAATGGTAATATAGTAAGGATCATACTCATTTTCGATATCGATCCCCATCTTACTCTTAGGAAGGTCCCGCAAGTGGCCCTTACTTGCGACCACTTTGTAATTTCTGCCTAAATATTTTTCAATGGTTTTCGCCTTAGTCGGTGATTCCACAATGACAAGGTACTTATAAGCCAAAAGAATAACTCCTTTCGAATTTACCCGACAGGATAATAAGAAGATGCTGGAAAAGGCTGAAGTGTCGGATAAGCTGTCAAATTGATTCTCATATTATGCCATTCAAGATTCTTTGTCAAATATAAAATGATGGCAAGAGAAAAAAATTGCTTAAATTGTCCCTTATTATAGTAGAAATGATTCAAAAAAGATGGCTATACTCTTCCAGGATATCTTGACTGGTCAAAATCAGCTTAGCCCCTGCCTGGATCAATTCATTGGTCCCCCGAGAGAGCGGCTGGTTGATGGGACCAGGTACGGCAAAGACATCTCGGTTAGCCTGCAAGGCATAATTCGCTGTAATCAAAGATCCACTCTTATGCCCCGCTTCGACTACTAGGCAGGCGGCAGAAAGTCCCGCGATAATTTCATTGCGGTAAGGAAAGTGCCAGCGCTTGGCCCCCGCATGGTAAGGCAGGGCCGAAACCAGCAAGTGGTCGCGTGCAATTTGGCTCTGCAGCTTGGCATGGTTGTCTGGATAAACTTGACCCAAGCCAGTCCCGATAACCGCAATGGTTTTCCCTTGCTCTTCCATAGCTATCTGATGAGATACGCAATCAATTCCATTTGCCAATCCGCTGACAATGACTAATTTCTTAGCGACTTCTGGTAGGAGACTTTCTAGTGCTTCTTGGCCATAAGCCGTCATTTTACGGCTACCAACTACCGCTAGGGCTAGGCGTTTTAATAAAGTAAGGTCTCCCTGGCAGAAGAGGACAAGGGCTGGTTTATGGGTTTCTACAAGTCCCTCAGGATAGGCAGCGTCTCCTAGGACAAGGGGCACGACTCCCTCTTTTTGGTAGAGGTCTTGGAAATAGGCCGGTGGGTAGTGGGCGGTAAAGTCTTGCCATCTGTCATAGTGTTTGGCTGGGATCTTCACTCTTTCTCGGTCAGGATCCTGTAATAACCGCAGGCGCTCGCTATAGGGAATGAGGCCCGATTCAGTCAGGTAAATCACTTGCTGGCGGCGGCTTAGCTTGTTAAACATCTTATCAACTCCTTCATTCATATATAAACGAAAGAGAGCCCAGTTCATCAAGTGATTTATTCATTAAATAAAATCTTTAACCGGTGCAAAGCTTTTGCGGTGGATGGGACAAGGGCCGTACTTGGCTAGGGCCTCTAAGTGGATCTTAGTCCCGTAGCCTGCATGTTGGTCGAAACCATATTCAGGATAAAGATCGGCATAGTCTGCCATGAGACGGTCCCGGTACTCCTTGGCATAGATCGAAGCCGCAGCAATGGAATAAATTCGCGCATCGCCTTTGATAATCGCCTCTTGGGGCTGGCTGATTCCCGGTATAGTTACCGCATCAACTAGGACGTAGGAAGCCTGGGGTTGGAGCTGGTTAACAGAAGCCGCCATCGCTTCCTTAGTCGCCTGGAGGATATTAATGTGGTCAATACGATCAGCGGGACTGAAGGCAATCTCGCAGGCCAGGGCATACTTATCGATATCAGCAACCAAGGCCTGGCGCTTCTTATGGGAGAGCTGCTTGGAATCATTGAAGTAAACAGCTGGCATATCTGGGGGCAAAATGACTGCGCAAGTGACAACTGGCCCAGCCAGGGGCCCCCGCCCCACTTCGTCAACGCCAGCAATATAGGCATAGCCCTGGGCCCTCAGCTGGTCTTCATAGGCTCTCAACTCTTGGATCGCTGCTCCTTCTTCTTGGGCCCGGTCGATGCGGCGCTGGTAAGTCTTGAGGACCTGCTGGACCCCCTTGCGCTCGTCTTGGCTATAGGGAGCCAGATCTTCCGGCCTCAGGTTCGCTCCCTTGGCTTGGAGTCGGTCCTTAATAGCTTGGATGCTCTCGCGCTTAGTCATTATCAGCTGCCTCCTGAGCCATTTGATAGTCCGCCACTCGGTCCAAGGTCAGCCGGCTAATGGCTCCATCTTGGAAATCCTTGATGATTTTTTCTGAGGCTCGGTCATAATCATCTAAGAAGCCCATCTTTTCCGTTAGGGTCATGAGGAGTTCCGGATAAGGAGGGTGGACCTGGTCGGCTGCAATGGGATACTTGGCCTCGATGACACCGGGATAATAGTCCATAAGGAAGGCTAAAGCATAGAGGGCGATGTCATCGTTGTAGTAATGAGTCTGCTTAATCGCTGTACAGAGGGCCAGACGCGTCCCTACTTCTGGATCTTCAAACTTAGGCCAGAGGATACCCGGCGTATCTAAAAGTTCAAAATCCTTATCAATTCGAATCCATTGTTGGCCCTTGGTAACACCGGGTTTATTCCCGACTTGAGCCTTTTTCTTTTGGGTAAACTGGTTGATAAAGGTGGACTTACCTACATTGGGGATCCCCACAATCATGAGGCGGACCGCTTGGTGTTTGACTCCCTTGGCCTGCCACTTGTCCCGCACTGGAGCTGTCCAGTCGTAGAGCTTTTTCTTAAAGCGTTTCATTTCCTTGGGGTTTTTACTGTTTAAGGCGCAAGCCTGGCTGCCATCTTCTTGGTTGAGCAGGTCTAGCCAAGCCTGGGTTTCTTCTTTATCGGCTAGGTCTGCTTTGTTAAGGACAATGATCCGGGGCTTGTCTTGGATAATCTGATCGATCATCGGGTTCTTACTGCTTTCGGGCACCCGGGCATCCCTGAGTTCGATCACATAATCGACTTGGCTCAGGTGGTTTTGAACCTCTTTCTTGGCTTTGGCCATATGTCCAGGATACCATTGAATTGTTGCCATCTTCTTTCACTCCTTTATAGCTTGTCATTAAAAAGGGAGGCAGGCTGCCTCCTTAAAATTTATTCTTGAATCTTGCCAAAGTCAGATAGGGGCCAGAATCTAAAGTTGGTGGTCCCTTCGACTTGGTCGCTGTGGACGAAGCCAAAATAGCGGCTGTCCTTTGAAACGGGACGGTTGTCACCGAGGACAAAGAATTCTCCTTCAGGTACCGTTTTTTCATTGGTCAATTCTTCGAGGGTGAAGTTCTGGGTCACCAGCTGGCCGGGATTAGCGGCTTTTAAGGGTTCCAGATATTCCTCAGCGACGGGCTCTCCATTCACATAGAGTTGGTTGTCCTTGTATTTAATCGTATCGCCAGCCTTACCAATCACCCGTTTGATGTATTTTTCATTTGGGGCATCGGGGCCCGGGAAGACGACAATATCCCCTCGATCTGGTTCAGCCAAGCGATAGGCGATGGCCATATCCCCATTGTGGAGGGTAGGCGCCATGGAGTCACCCGAAATATTAATCGGGAAGGCAATGTATTTTTGCACCCCTAAAACTAGGACAACCGCAATGAGAATTGGGAGGATAAAAGAAATTACTTCATTAAAAAATCGTTTCATCAATTTGCCTTCTTTCTAAGCTTGCGCCAAGACGTCAATGGCCTTATCCAACTGGCTATCATTGGCTTTAATCTTCTCTTGCATCTTTTGGGTTAAACGCAGGGCGGTTTCTCCGTCCACTTCCCCTGTGGCCTTCAAGCCGGTTTCTTCCTGGACGGTTTGAACCGCTTCAACGGTGTCTTGGTCGTAACGGCTGCTTACCTGGTCTTCGCTGAGATAACCCAAGCTATGGAGGATCTTTTGAATATTGAGGACGGCCTCAGATTGCTGGCCCGCCTTGTAGTGCTGGCTCGTATCAATTAGGGTCAGTTTAGCATAGTCTGGCAGGCTTTGCTCAATATCTGGCTGGATGCCCTTCTCATTGATCCAAGTGCCGTCAGGGGTCAGCCATTTCGCTACAGTGACCTTCATCTTCCCATTCTTATCAAGGGGGAAGACAGTCTGCACGGAGCCCTTACCATAAGAATTCTGGCCCACGACCGGCACTTGACCGCTCTGTTGGAGGGCGCCGGCTAGGATTTCACTCGCACTGGCCGAGCCTTCGTCGATTAAGACAATGAGAGGAGCTTGGATCTTAAAGTCGCCCAAGTCTTGGCTATTGGCCTGGTAGACTTGCTCTTCCCCCTGGTTGTCTTCTACCCTCAAAATGGTCTGCCCATCTTCGAGGAAGATATTGGCAACCTTCAAAACAGAAGGCAGGAGGCCACCAGGATTACCCCGCACATCTAAGACGAATTTTTTAGCGCCCTGCTTTTGCAGGTCCTTGAGGCTTTGAACAAGTTCGTCGTAGGTCGTTTCTGAGAATTCGGAGATTTGGATATGGCCGACGTCAGGTGCTTGGTCCATAAGACGGGCATGGACGGTTTCGATAGGGATTTCATCCCGCTTCACCTTGACCGTCTGCTCTTGGTCCCCCCGCTTAATCTTCAGCTCGACCTCTGTCCCCTTCTCGCCACGGATCAACTTAACCGCTTCCTCAGTAGACAAGCCCTTGGTTGACTTGCCATCGACTTCGAGGATGATATCATTAGCCTGTAAGCCAGCTTTTTCAGCGGGTGAATCCTTGATGGGGCTGATAATCGTAAGCCAGCCATTCTCGGTGGTGACTTGGGCGCCAATCCCTTCAAAACTACCCTTGATGGTTTCATCCAAACTCTCTGAAGCAGCACCGGTCAAATAAGCGGTATAGGGATCACCTACACTATCTGCCATTCCCGCCATAGCGCTATTCACGGCTTCCCCCTTCTTAACTTCTCCAATATATTGGTCGTTCAAGATTTGGTAGCCATACTGGAGCTTGCGCAGGTCCGCAGCCGATAGGGCCCGGTCTGAAGATAGCAGCTCCCAGGGTAAACGGCCTGTGGTATAGGTATTGGTTCCTAGGATACCCAAGACCAGTCCAACTGACAGGCAGAGAACGCCCTGGCCGACTCTTTTTTTGCCCAGCTTGCCTGTATTTTTAGGGCTTGCTTTAGCTTGGTCACTTGTTTGCGTGTATTTATCTTCCTGCATGTGAGCCTACTTTCTAACCTTGTTCATAGTCATAGGCCTGCCATAAGTCATCAAAACATGAAATGTAATCGGCATAGTCACTATGGCCTTCAATATAACGGCTGATTTCATCGAATTCCTTACTGTCGCGGGGAAAGTCCAGGTCGCGATAAACTAGGTCAGCAAAAGCTTCCTTCTGGTCGCTCTCTAGACTGCCCCGCCCTCTAAATCGTTCCACATAGCGGTAAAATGAAAGTGACATCTTCTACCTCCTCTACTGGCCTTGTCGGTAAGCTTCTATTTGTTCTACAGCATAAGGCAAAGGCAGAGAAAAGGCAAGTTTGATCTGATTATTAGGCAGGTCAATCGCTTGCGCTGCGATAGCGACTTGTCCTTTTGCTGAAACTTGGTCGAGGCGGACAATTAGACGCTCCTGGTCCCTATCCACACTGAGTGGCACATGGTCGGGAATGAGCCGGCTAAAGAGCGCTAGACTAGTTCCAACGGGCAAGTCCAATCCTTCTACTTCAATCGCCTCGATAGCAAGACCAATATTCCCGTCATCCTGGGCTTCTGCCTGGGCACGAATCTCATAAGACAGCTCTTGTCCTAAGACCTCAAATTGGCCTAATAAATGGACCTGATCGTCCAAGTGGAGGCGGTAAGGCACCTGGTCGCCAGCTAGGAGGGCCTGCATGAGAACGTTGAAGCTCTCCCTAGTGAGCTGGGTTTCAGCTTGGATGGTCTCTTCCGTTTGGGCTAGCTCTCCCTGGTCAACCGGTTCATAAGAGGGCCGGATACTAGAGAGGACAAGGATGACGCCAAGTACCAGAGCCAGGACTAAGCCGAGGAGAATAAAGAAGGCCCGGCGCCAGCCATTGCTTTGTCTTGTCATCACTTAACCTCCCGTCGGTAAAAAATAAAACGATGCGGGTAAGGATTCTTATCATCAACTGCGCCCTTGATTTCCGCATAGCTGTAGAAATCACTGAGGTCGGGATCCATGACCGTATCCCCTGCCACGGCATGGTCGATATAAGTTACCCGTAATTCATCTAAATAAGGCCAGAAGCTTTGGTAAATCTGCTTACCGCCGATAATATAGACATCTTCCTTCTTGGCGAGTTCTAGAATTGGATCGATAGCATGGATGAGATCAACAGAGGCGCTATCGCCATTGATTGCTATCGATTCTGAACGAGTCAGGATATAGGTCTGTCGATCAGGCAGAGGCTTAGAGCCCATGCCCTTAAATGTTTTTCGGCCGAGAACAATTTTATGGTACATGGTTTGGGAACGAAAGAATTGAAAATCATTGGGCAGGTGCCAGGGCATCTTCTGATCTTTACCGATGACACCATTGCGGGCCTGGGCCCAAACGGCAATTAACATCTTATCTCTCCTTCAACGTTAAAGCATGACATTAAACAGCAACAGGGGCCTTGATAGCAGGGTAAGGGTCGTAGCCCTGGACGCAGATATCTTCAGTCGCAAGCTCATCCATCGGGGCTTCTCCTTCAATGACAAGTTCGGGCAAGGGACGGGGCTCGCGCGACAACTGTTCCTTGACTTGGTCTAAGTGGTTCTTGTAGATATGCACATCACCAAAACTATGGACGAAATCCCCCACACCGAGTCCCACCTCCCGGGCTAAAAGATGGGTCAATAAAGCATAAGAGGCGATATTAAAAGGAACACCCAGGAAGACATCGGCACTCCGCTGGTAGAGCTGGCAGCTCAATTTCCCATCTTGGACATAGAACTGGCTCAGAGTATGGCAGGGAGGCAGGGCCATGTCTGGCACATCTTCAGGATTCCAAGCGCTGAGGATCATCCGCCTTGAATCTGGCGTATGTCGCAATTGGTCGAGGAGGATGGCGATTTGGTCGATTTCCCCGCCATCCCGGGTCTCCCAGTGGCGCCACTGTTTACCGTATACCGCACCGAGGTTGCCATATTGAGCCGCAAAATCATCGTCTTCAAGCATGAGCTGGCGGAACTTAGCCATTTCTTCTTTATAAACTGCCGCGAAGTCTGGATCGCTTTCAGCTCGCAGACCAAAATCAGTCATATCCGGTCCTTGGTAGGCCTCGCTTTCCACCCAATTCTTAAAGGCCCACTCGTCCCAGATATGGTTATTATGCTCGAGTAAGAAGCGGATATTGGTATCCCCTCTTAAAAACCAGAGGAGTTCGCTCTTAATTAAACCAAAAGCAACTTTTTTGGTTGTCAGAAGTGGAAAGCCCTCATTTAAGTCAAAGCGCATCTGGTAGCCGAAAGTCGACAGGGTCCCTACCCCTGTTCGGTCATCCTTAAAGCTCCCCTTATCTAAAATATGTTGCAATAAATCTAAATATTGTTTGGCCATTGTGTCACTCCCTAATAAGTTTTTTCACTGAGATAATCCCAATACGTCATTTGGTCTAAAAGTTCAGCTTCGGTGGTCTCTTTTTCTTTTTGTAAGTCGGCTAATTTCCCATAGTCTGCTCCATTGGCCAACATCTCTTCATCAATGCTTTGGAGTTTGTCTTCTAGTTGACTAATCACCGTTTCGATCTGTTCCCAATCCTTTTTCTCTTGGTAGGTCATCCGGTTTTTGTGGCCTGGCTCCTTTTGTTTTTGAGCTTCTGCTGGCTCCTTGGGTGTTTTTTTGGTCTGGGCTTCCGTCTTGGCCTTGTCCGCTGCCTTAAGCTCTTCTTGATAGTCGCTATAGGAACCGAAGAAGATGTCCGCCTCATGATTATCATCGATGGCCAAGAGTTTGTCGACTACCTTGTCGAGGAAGTAACGGTCGTGGCTGACAGTAAGAACTGCGCCTGGAAAATCTTCTAAATAATCTTCCAGAATCGTCAGGGTCTGGATATCCAGGTCATTGGTCGGCTCGTCTAAGAATAAGACATTGGGCCGGGCCATGAGGATACGCAAGAGATAAAGCCGCTTCTTCTCGCCCCCTGACAGGGATGAAATCTTCACCCCATGCATGGACCGGTCAAAGAGGAAGGTTTCGAGCATTTGGGAGGCACTGAGGGTCTTCCCATCCCGGTAAACATAGTCTTCCGCCTCTTCTTGGATATAAGAAATGACCCGCTTGTCTTCGGGCAAATCGACAGGTACTTGTTGGAAGTAGCCGATTTTTACCGTCTCTCCAATCACAACCTGGCCGAACAAAGGAGGCAAGAGGCCAGCGATGGTGTTCATCAGACTGGTCTTTCCTGCCCCGTTCTCCCCTATAATACCGATTCGGTCCCGGTTCTGGACTAGGAGCTCTAAGTTTTTGACCAGGGGAGCATCTGGCTCATAACCAACTGTTAAATCCTGGCATTCGATGACCTTCTTACCCAAGCGTTCTTGGTCAAAGTCGAAGCTGAGCTTCTGGTCAGGCCCCCGTTGGCCTTTCACTTGGCCTTCCAAGTCCTCAAAGCGGTTAATCCGAGCCTGTTGCTTAGTCGTTCGAGCCTTGGCACCTGTCCGCATCCAGGCTAACTCCTTCTTATAGAGTTGCTTTTGTTTGCGGGCCGTCTCACGTTCTTGCTCGTCCTCGATGGCCTTCTTCTCCAGGTAAGCCTGATAATTGCCTTCGTATTCGCGCAAGTTCCCATGGTCCAAGGCAAAAATACGCCCCACTACCCGGTCCAGGAAGTAACGGTCGTGGGTAATCAAGAGGACCGACCCCTTATAATTAGCTAAATACTTCTCCAACCAGGCAACCATCTCAAAGTCCAGGTGGTTGGTCGGTTCATCGAGAAGGAGGAGGTCCGGTTCTTCAATCAAGGCCTTGGCTAGACCAATCCGCTTACGCTGTCCCCCGCTCAGCTGACGGATGGTTAGGGAGCTATCCGTAAAACCTAACTGATTGAGGACGGTATGGATGGTGGTATCTAATTGCCAGCCATCTTCCGCATTCATAGCCTCTTCCGCCTGGCTAAAGGCAGCTTGGAAGTCTTTATCCTGGGGCGACTGCGCGAGACGATGGGCCGCTTCCTGGTAACGGGCGACAATTTGGACCAAGTGGCTCTCTGAATCATAGACGGCTTCGAAGATCGTGAGGTCTTCATCAAAATCTTCCTCTTGGCTAACCATGGTGACTTTGAAATCTTTGGGGTGTTCCATTTCCCCGCTGTCCAGGCTGTCCACGCCTGCTAAAATACGCATTAAAGTACTTTTTCCTGAGCCGTTGGTTCCAATCAAGCCCACATGGTCCCCACCCCGAATAAGGAAGGAGACATCTGTTAACAGGGGTTTCGCCCCATAAGTTTTATACCAATTTAAGGCCTTGAAATCTTTCATCTATTTCATCGACTCCTTTAAAGTTACTTACATCCTTATAGTTTATCATAAGTTCGGGACTAGGAAGGAAAAATTTTATAAAAGTCCAGGCATGATTAGCCTTTAATACTTCCCTTTCTCCTGCATCCTCCCTCACCCTTTTTAGTCGGGTTCGCAGTTGCAGACTTGAAGTGACTTCACCCAATCGGAACGATCGGCTAAAGCCGCTCTTTTCCGTTTGGGCTCCAGTCATTCAAGTCTGGACGCAACTGCTCACACCCTTTTTTAAACAAAAGAGACCGCGGTTTGATCTTAACCACGATCTCTTAAAGTGTCAATTATTTGCCTTCCTCTTGGGCCTTTTTGCGGGCAGCTTTCTTCGCCTTCCGATAGGCCATACGTTGTTCGCGGCGGGCAGAGGTGGACCACTTGGAGTAGTCTTCGTCTTCCATGGCTTGGACTTCACCTAATAGGTAGCCGTTGCCGACTTGGGAGAAGAAGTCATGATTAGACGTTCCTGTTGAAATCCCATTCATGACGATCGGGTTGACGTCTTCCGCTGTATCTGGGAAGAGCGGGTCAAAGCCTAGGTTCTGCAGGGCCTTATTAGCATTGTAGCGGACGAAAATATTAACATCCTCTGTCCAACCAATTTGGTCATAGACGGCTGAGGTATACTTCATTTCGTTTTCATATAGGTCGTAGAGGAGCTCGAAGGTCCAATTCTTCAACTCTTCTTGTTCTTCTTCGGACAGTTCATTATAGCCTAATTGGAACTTGTAGCCAATATAGGTGCCGTGGACGGACTCATCACGCAAGATCAGCTTGATAATTTCCGCCACATTAGGCAGTTTGCTGTTGCCTAAGTACCAGAGGGGCGCATAGAAACCGGAATAGAAGAGGAAGGATTCCAGTAAGACGCTGGCTGCCTTCTTCTGTAGGCCCGTCCCTGTCCGGTAAACTTGGTTGATCTTTTTTGCCTTATATTGGATCAGTTCATTCTCATTGGTCCAGTCAAAAATCTTATCGATTTCAGACGTGGTATTAAGCGTGATAAAGATCGTGGAATAAGACTTAGCGTGAACAGACTCCATGAAGTGGATATTTGAGAAGACGGCACGCTCTTGCTGGGTCCGAGCGTCTGGTAAGAGGACTAAGGCGCCCTCTTCTGATTGGAGGGTATCCAGGAGGGTTAAGCCCCCGAAGACCTTGTCGACCACATCTTGCTCAGCAGCAGACAGCCGACGCCAGTCATCCAGGTCGTTGGAGACGGGGATCCGGGTGTCCAGCCAGAATTGTTCCGTAAGCTTCTCCCAGGTCAGCTTGTCGACCATGTCTTCAATGCTGTCCCAGTTAATGGCCTTGTAGTATTTACCCAGGTCCGGGTCAGCTTGGTCCGTCCCATCCCACAAGTTTTGTTGCCAATTATCTTTTGAATTTATATAGAGATTGTTATCAATTTGTCCCATTTTGACCTCCTTAACTGTTCTTAAATAGAGCAGGATTCACAGTAATTGCTGCCGATTTCATCGCCATCGTCGGTAAAGGTTCGGATATAGTAGATGGACTTGATACCCTGATTCCAAGCATAATTGCGCAAGATATTTAAGTCCCGCGTGGTCAGCTTGTGGTCGTTCGGATCTTTCCAAGGATAGAGGCCGGAAGGAATGTCTGAGCGCATGAAGAGGGTCATGGACATACCTTGGTCCACATGCTCTTGGGCGGCAGCATAAACGTCGATCACCTTCCGCATATCCAGGTCATAGGCGGACTCATAGTATTGGATATTGTCATTGGAGAGCTGGGGGGCTGGGTAATAGGTCTTCCCAGTCTTCTTTTCTTGCCGCTCTTCAATTAGACGGATAATCGGCTGCAAGCTAGCGCTGGTTTCATTGACATAGGAAATGGAACCTGTTGGCGCAACAGCTAGACGATAAGCGTGGTAGAGACCATCTCGCATCACGTCATCGCGCAAGGCTTGCCAGTCTTCCTTGCTTGGTAGCGGTACCTTAGCCATGATTTGAGCCACTTTATCGGATTCATAATGGAAGTCTTCTTCGATATATGGCTCGAAATAAGACCCATCCGCATAAGTGGAGTTTTCGAAGTTGGCGAAGCGTTGGCCACGCTCAGCTGCAATCTTATGGCTGGCTTTGAGGGACCAGTAGTTGAGGGCGTAGAAATAAGCCTCCGTTAATTCGAGCGATTCATCTGACCCGTAATAAATGTGGTTGATGGCAAAGAGGGTATGGAGCCCCATAGCCCCTAGACCAATGGTGTGGTACATCTGGTTGCCGTTTTGGATGGATGGGACGGCCTCAATATCGGTGCTGTCGGTCACAAAGGTCAGCCCTCGAACAGCTGTTTCTACAGATCGAGCAAAGTCATCCGACTCGACCATGTTCACCATATTGGTTGATCCTAAGTTACAGGAAATATCGGTGCCTAAGTGGTCATAGAGCTGCTCATCATTAATCTTCGAAGGTTCTTGGATCTGTAAAATTTCTGAGCATAGGTTGGACATCACAATCGTTCCATCGATAGGGTTGGCTTCATTGGCCGTATCGATATTAACAATATAAGGGTAGCCAGATTCTTGTTGGAGTTTGGAAATTTCATTCTCTAATTCCCGAGCCCGGATCCGATACTTGCGGACCTCTGGATGGTGAACAAGTTGGTCATACTCCTCTGTAATATTGACATAGGAGAAAGGCTTGCCATAAATCCGTTCCACATCGTAGGGACTGAAGAGGTACATGTCATCATCAGCTGCTACGAGTTCATAGAATTTGTCTGGAACCGTAATGCCTAGGGATAAGGTCTTCACCCGAATTTTTTCATCCGCATTCTCCTTCTTGGTGGAGAGGAAGCGGACAATATCAGGATGGAAGACATTCAGGTAAACCACCCCGGCTCCGTTTCTTTGCCCTAATTGGTTAGCATAACTGAAGCAGTCTTCGAATAATTTCATAACGGGAACGACCCCTGAAGCCGCATTTTCAATCTTCTTGATGGGAGCCCCTTCTTCACGGAGGTTGCTGAGGTTGATTCCTACCCCACCCCCGCGCTTGGAGAGTTGCAAGGCGGAATTGATGCCCCGGCCGATCGAATTCATGTCATCGGTTAGTTGGATCAGGAAACAAGAGACCATCTCCCCCCGGCGCTTACGTCCGGCATTGAGGAAGGTTGGGGTTGCAGGCTGGAAGCGCTGGGAGAGGATCTCATCACAGAGCTTACGAGCCAGGTCTTCATCCCCGTTGGCTAGGTAGAGGGCATTATAAACGACCCGGTCCTCATAGCGTTCCAAATAGCGTTCGCCATCATCGGTCTTCATGGCATACTGGGTATAGAACTTATAGGCCCCCATGAAGGATCGGAAGCGGAACTTACGGTCATAGGCGTCCTGCATCAGTTGGTAGATAAAGTTCCGGTCATACTTGTTGATGAAACTTTCATCCAGATAGTCATGGTCAATCAGGTAGCGGATCTTCTCTTCGAAGGTATAGAAGAAAACCGTATTAGGGTTGACATGCTCCAAGAAAAAAGCCCGGACAGCTTCTTTATCTTTTTCGAGCGGGATCTTGTTATCGATTGGGATATTTAATTCGTTGTTTAACTTATAGTAGGTAATTTCATTTGGTTCGTTGGATACTTGTGGATTCTTCAATTTCTTTCGCCAACTCCTTTACTTTTTCTACATCGTGGGAATTGCCCATAAATTCAAAGGTGTGTAAGAGGGGCAGGTCATAGTCCATAGCCAGATCTTTTGCGGTGAAGCAGAAGAGGTCATTAAAATTCAGATTACCTCCTCCAATGACGCCCTGGCAATAGGACAGGTTGTCCCCTGTTTCAATGAAATCATTCATGATATCAGTCACTTCGATTTCGTAAGTGGGAACAATCATAAGATAGGGTTGGTCCACCGTGGTAAAAGCATTGTGGTCTGTGATTTCTAGCGAAGGCAAGCCGAGCTTTTCAACAAAGCGGCGGGTATTGCCTACCAGAGACATGTAGACGATTAACATCAAATCCCTCCTTTTTCAATAGTCCTATCATACGTCAGGAGCTCTTTGGAATTCAAGTTAATCAACTCCATATCTTGAATTCTAATTTAATTCTCACACAAGATATAGTATGACATGGGGAATCAGCCCCAAAATAAAAATAAGGGCCAAAAGAAAAAACACAGATCTTGTATCTCTTGCCCCTTATCCTTTATTCTTCACACATATGTTCAATGGCCTGACTGATGATTTCATAAACGTGGTCGTCGGCCTGGCTGTAATAAACTGACCGCTTGTCACGTCTGGATTTTAACAGCTTGCTTTCTCTGAGGACCTGTAGTTGGTGGGAAATGGCTGATTGCTCCATATCGAGCGCTTGCGCAATTTCCGTCACGTTCAATTCTCGTCCCTTAAGTAGGTAAAGGATGGAGAAGCGTGTTTGGTCCCCAATCACCTTAAAAAACTTGGTCACCTGCTGTTTCACTTCAGGACTTAATTCAGATTTTTCCATAGCACCGCCTCCTCAAATCGTAATCATTCTTATTTTATACGATAAAAGTGATTGATACAATACCTTTTCCCTTCTTCTTACATATTGGCGAAAGTTTGGGCTAAGTCATCACTCAAACGCAGGCTCTGGTCAGCCAGTTCGGACGGAATATGATAGGGTTTCTGGTTCATCATCACATAGAGGGCTTGTGGATTATCCAGGGTTTCTTCTTGGAAGGGTTCGCGAATCAATTCGGGAGTGGTATGGCCGATACCAATCTCCAAGTAAAGCACCTTTTTCCCTTCATTGGCAGCTAAGAAGTCCGTATAAGCCGCTTCTTGTTCATGCCAATGGGCGTCCTCGACCATGCCTCGGACTGTGTCACGCTTGTTAATTTCCAGGGGTGCCCCACAATTTGGGCAGTAAGGAATCAGTTCGCTAGGCACCTTCATATCTTCTTGACGGTCAACCATCTCGCGGATCATATCATCATCGCGGTAGGTCACATCCTGGCACTGCTTGGAACATTGGAAGAGGACGTACTTGCCCTGGTAGTAGAAAACCTTGTCCAGGTCAAAGCCCGCTGCTTCAAAGGCATTATCCGCATTGGAGGTAATGATGTGGTAGTTTTTATCTGCTAGGAGATCTTTTAATTTGAGATAGGAAGCCCCAGCTTCTTGGTCTAAGCCGTTAAGTTTAACAAAGCGGCTCTGGAAGGCCCAGTACTCTTCTAAGGACTCAAAATCATTTAAAAAAGCTTGGAGCATGTCAAAAAGTCCATATTTAGCGATAAAGTCAGGAAAATTCTCCTTAAAACGAGGGCCCACATAGGTAAAACCATCCGCAGCTGACATCCCTGCTCCAATTCCAATCACCAGAGCCTCGGCTTCCTTAAAGAGCTCAGCCAGTAATTCTGATTCGGACTTTTCTTCTGCGCCCTGGAGCGCTTTCCAAATTTTATTCATCGTTTTCCTCCCCTAATAGTTGACGGTAAATCTGGGCAGCCTCATCGCTAAAAACATTGAAGATGACCTTGAGTCGAGATGGGTGCTCATCTAGGTAAGCGGTCACCGTATGAATGGCAATCTGGGCAGCTTCTTCGCTTGGAAAGGCAAACTGCCCCGTGGCAATGCAAGGGAAGGCGATACAGTCTAGTCCTTCCCGCTCAGCGACTTCTAAGCAAGACCGGTAGCACTTGGCCAGGAGCTGACGGCGGATAGGCGTCACTCGACCATCTTGGATCACAGGGCCTACCGTATGGATTATGTAGCGACTGGGTAAGTGGTGGGCGGACGTTAGCTTGGCCTTGCCGGCAGCTTCCAAGCGCCCCTGTTTAGCCATCAGGTCTTGGCATTCTAAACGCAAGGCAGTCCCAGCATAGCTATGGATGACATTATCGATGCAGGCATGACCAGGAATGAAGCAACCCAAGAGTTGAGAATTGGCGGCATTGACAATCCCATCCACTGCTAACTGGCAAATATCCCCTTGCCAGAGAGCTAAGGGCCCCCAAGTCTCAGCCATGTCCGTCCAGTCATAATGCGGCTTGGCCTGGTTAATGACATCGAGCACCTGGCCTTCCGCCTCCAGGTAGTCTGAGCTGATGGGTTGTGCTGGCCGGGTATTGACTAGGCTACGGTATTGGTCAAAACTTGGTAAAGCAGGGTCCAAGTCAAAATCCGGACGTTCGGCCTGGAGATACTTAATCAAAGCTGGCAAACTGGCTTCCATAAAAGTCCCCTCCTCTTCTTCAATCAGTAAAGGGGCAAGGTGAAGGCCCCGCCACCTCATAAATCGTTAATATGCAAAAGCTAATCCAAAAGTCAACCCTGGCATCCACTTCCAAAATGGCTAGACGATTGTCTAAGAGCAATCCGCCAGCATTTCTTCTCGTAGTCCAGGGTTTAACGACTTTTATCATAGGCTAATTAGGCGTCTTCTAAGCCCGCAAAGGCTTCTTCATCAACATCTGTTAATTTAAGCAACCAATTTTCTTCTGACTTGGCTGAGTTTAAGAGTTCCGCTTGGTCTTCAGCCGCCGTATTCTTTTCTACGACCTTACCAGCTAATGGACTTTGGATTTCCATCACGGTTTTTGAAGCCTCGATATTGGCGATAGGGTCATCTTTTTCTAAGTGGTCTTCGCTAGTGAATTCAACGAAGCCAACGGTGCCGACATCATCTTGTAGTTCAGGGGTCATAGAAACGACATAATTAGCGCCGTCTTTTTCGATAAATAAGAAATTTGCACGTTTTTTCATTCTAATACCTCCAAGTTAAAACTTACTTTATCATGATAACATATTTTCCCAAATAATGGGACCCTTTGCCTGCTTTACTTGATCAGGGCCTCAGCTAGCAACTCTAAGCTCTTGGTCCGGTTATCAAAGCCGGGCACTAAGGGAATCAAAAGGGCCTCATCGGCGTTTAAGCGGCGGTTCCAATCGGCGATTTCGGCGCTTACCTGGTCAATTCCTCCCGTAATCATGCGCTTGCGGTTCTCCTTCATGGCCTGGCTTTGGTCCGCTGTTGCTTCAAAGGACTGGCTGCTAGCGATGGAGGGAAAACGGTCATAATAGCGGAAATTATCTTGACCCAAGAGCCACCAGTCCAAAGCTTGAGCTAGGTCTTCGGCATGGTCAGGGTCGTCTGCCACGGCGACAAAGGCGGCATACATCACCCGGGGCTCGGCTGTTGCCTTGGAGGGCTTGAAGTTATCCCGGTAAGCAGCCACCGCCTCTTCCGCAATTTCTAAGACATTATCCCGGGCAAAGGGGAAGATCCCAAAGCAATAGGCAAGCCCCAAGCGTCCCGCTAATTTGGCATTGTCTACGCTTGAGGAGAGGATCCACATCTCTAAATCTTCTCCGATTGTCGGATTGGCCTTGAGATCATTGAAGCGGTGGTCGGTCTGGTCCTCATCAGTCATATACTTATAGAGGTCCTTGATGGCCTGTTCGTAAGAGAGCTCCCCTTCTTGATATTCATTCATCACCTTGGCAATTTGGGGCACGCTCTTATTGTTACCGAAGCCTAAATCAATCCGCCCCGGATGGTAGGCCGCTAAGACCTTGAAATTTTCCGCAACCTTGTAGGGACTGTAATGAGGAAGCATCACGCCACCTGACCCAATATGAATGCTTTTGGTCCGGTCCGCCAGGCGCATCATAATCACTTCCGGGCTAGAGGAAGCGAAGGCGGGGATATTGTGGTGTTCAGCCACCCAGAAGCGTTGATAGCCCAAGTCTTCAGCTAGCTCGGCCAATTCTTCCGTATGGGCTAAGGCCTCAACCGCACTCTCCCCTTCATCCATTACTGCATAGTCTAAGATACTATATTCCGTCATCTCGGAACTCCTTTCTTTAACCAACATGTCTTTCTTCTAATTTATGACGAAAGCGAATACATGTCAATTTTTGCCAAGGGTCTTTCCTCAAAAAATTCTTCTTTGGACTAGAAAAGCTTGGTATTTATACATTTATTGTTCATATAAAAGTACAATAATTGAATAGCAACCGTTTTCTTTAAAACTATGATAAAATAAGAGCAACTCGTTAAAGGAGGTGTACTATGTTAACTGACCAATGTGCCCGTCAGGTTCTAAGAGAGATTATTGCCCTCTATCCTGACGTGGAAACCGCCCTTGATTATCAAAATCCTTTTGAATTATTGGTAGCTGTGATCCTGAGCGCCCAGACAACAGACGTCCAGGTCAATAAGGTCACCCCTGCCCTCTTTGCGGCCTATCCTGATCCAGAAAGCCTGAGCCAGGCGAAGGAAGATGATGTGGCGGACTATATCAACCGGATTGGCCTCTACCGCAACAAATCCAAATACCTGGTCGCCTGCGCCAAGATGCTGGTGGAAGATTTTGATGGGAAGGTGCCCCAGAACCGTAAAGACCTGGAGAAACTGCCAGGTGTTGGACGGAAAACTGCCAATGTCGTCTTAAGTATTGCCTTTGATATCCCCGCCTTTGCGGTGGATACCCATGTGACCCGGGTCTGCAAGCACCACGGGATCGTCGCCCAAGATGCCAGTGTCAGAGAGATTGAGGACCGGGTGACCAGCCTCTTGGCCCCTAGTGAGTGGACCCAGGCCCACCAAGCCTTGATCTACTTTGGCCGCAATATCTGCCATCCCAAAAATCCTGACTGCCGGGACTATCCCCAACTCTACCAATGCCTAGATGAAAAAAATGCATAAGAAAGGTGAATGGCCTCGCCTGGATGCATATAAAGCCAGGAATTTCCTCACAATAAAAGCAGCCAGCCCTTAGTCTGTCTGCTTGAGATTTTTTTGGTGTTGCTGGCCCACTTCCTTAAAGAAGCCCTCTTCGAGCTGGACTTCCTGGTAGGCGATTCCCGCTTGGTCCAGGAGATGGAGGGCATAAGGATGGTTGTGGTAGTTATACAAGTAATAGATCTTCGAAATGCCAGCCTGGATGATGGCCTTGCTGCACTGGAGGCAGGGGAAGTGGGAGACGTAGATTTCAGCCCCAGCTGTCGGAGCCCCGAATTTGGCGCACTGGAGTAAGGCGTTCATCTCGGCGTGGATGGTTCGCACACAGTGGCCGTCTTCCATATAACAGCCTTCATCGAGGCAGTGGACCTCACCGGAAACGGAGCCGTTATAGCCTCCCGAAATAATCCGCTTGTCTCGAACGATAACGGCGCCCACCATTAAACGCTGGCAGGTTGAGCGCATGGATAGCATTAGGCTCTGCGCCAGGAAGTATTGGTCCCAAGGGATGCGGTTACTCATGATTTTTTCTCCTTTTCTCTTATGAGCGTGTGACAAAAGTCATTAGGCCTGAATCAGCAGAAACTTTTTTCTAGACCCCTTCATACCAGTCACAGGCGACGATTTCAATAGGATAGGTCATTTCGACTTCTTCTTTTAACTGGAGGAGGCGGTTGCGAGTCTTACTGTAAGTATTAGATACTAAAGCAAAGCCCAGACTCATGAAGTGGTGGTCGTCTAAGTGAGCAATTTCAGCAGCTGATACCCCATAGTTTCGCTGGCAGCGTTGAATGATACTCTTGACCAATCGCCGCTTGTCTTTGAGTGACTGGATGCCGGATAAGCGACAGGTCAATTCAAAAGCTAGTACGTACATTGTGATCCTTTCTAGAATTAACAGGAGGTTATTTTATGTTAAGCAAAAAAGAACTGCGTAAAGCCGTCAAAGCCAAACGTCAAGAACTGAGTCCCGAATACTATGCTTCGGCCAGTCAGAAAATTACGAACCGCCTCATTAAAAGCGAGACCTACCAAGAGGCCCAATGCATCTTCACCTTCCTGACCATGCCCCGGGAATTTGATACCGAAGCGCTCATCCGTCAGGCCTGGCAGGATGGGAAAACCATTGTCGTTCCCCGGGTGGAAAGTATGGGGCAGATGAGCCTACGCCGCTATGACCAAGGCGATGAACTGATTATGAGTAACTTAAATATCGAAGAACCCAGCCCCGAAGCGGAGATTGTTCCTCTTGAAAACATTGACTGGGTAACCCTGCCCTGCATGACCTGCAATCCTAAAGGCGAACGCTTAGGCTATGGGGGCGGCTTCTATGATCGCTTCTTGGCCCAATACCAAGGGAAGATCAGTCTCCCCTACTTCGAGGAATTAATGGTGGACGAAATACCTATGGCCCCCCACGACCACCTAGTCCCCCATATAGTTACGGAAAAGGCTGAATACTTCCCTGGCCGCTAGTCTTCGTAAGCGTCGAAGTCCACTTCCACATAGGTCTGACCTGTCCTTAAGGCCTCTAAAGCGAGCTTGCGGTCCTTGACCAAGGGGCTAGGCAGGTCGTCCAAGGGGAACCAGTCTAAAGCGTCATGCTTTTGCGCTTCCAAGATGTGAGGCTGGCCTTGAAAATGCTGGCTGGTAAAGAAAATATTATAATAAGTCGTGTCTTGGCTAATGCGATTGTGGCTGAGGAGGACAAAGTCGAGATCATCGACATGAAGGTCGATGCCGATTTCTTCTTTGGCTTCCCTCACAATGGCTTGGCGGACACTTTCAGCTGCTTCAACATGACCACTAATGAGGTCCCATTGTTGGGGCAGCATTTTTGTATTGGCCCGGTGCTGGAGGAGGACTTCCCTTTGTCCTTCGCACTCGCGTGTTAGGATGAGGATGCCCGCACTGGGCGATAGATGATGATTTGACATAGTTTCCCTCTTTCTATTCATCGCGGCTAAGCGCATGGAATTCCGCCTGAACTAAGCTGGCCAAGTCCCTAGGCGCAAGGCCCAACTGGAAGCCACGCTTGCCGGCACTGACATAAATCATATCATAAGCTAGGCTAGATTGGTCAATATAGGTTGGAAAGAGCTGTTTCATGCCAACTGGCGAACAGCCCCCGCGAACATAGCCGGTCACTTTGAGCAGATCCTGTAAGGGTAAAAGTTCCAATTTCTTGACACCAGCAATCCGGGCACAGTGCTTGAGGTCCAATTCTTCTAGAATCGGAAGGACAAAGACATAGTGGTCCCGAGGATTGGCCTGGCAGACAATGGTCTTATACATCTGCTCAGCCGGCAGGTCGGAATGCTTGGCGGCGTCCCGTCCCGACAGGTGGTTTTCATCGTAGTCGTATTCATGCTGTTCATAAGTTATCCCCGCTTGTTCGACCATGCGGATAGCATTAGTTTTCTTGTGTTTCTTTCCCATTTAGACTCCCTTCTTCCGACTTAAATCCCGCATAAAGGCTGATAAGCCCGCCGCAATGGCGCTGGGCCGGACCACATAATGGTCCTGGTAAATCTGGTCAGCCAAGGCGCTGTGGCAGTAAAGGACACTCAAGATAGCCCCTGCCAAGTCATCCTGACTCTGGCCGATAAAGGCAGCCATCATACCAGCCAGGGTATCCCCCGACCCGCCGACCGCCATGCCAGGATTACCGCAAGTGTTCTGGTAATAGGCAGTCTGGCCCGGCAGGTAGACTTGGCTGGCCTCACTCTTCTTAACCAAATAGACTTGGTAGCGGTCGCACCAGGCCTGGACGCTGACTGGATCGGCCTTGGGCTCGGAAATCCCATAGAGCCGACCCCATTCGCCAGGATGAGGGGTTAGAATCAGCTGCTTAAATTCTTTTAAGCGAGCGACCTGGTCTTTGATATCTGCCGCCAGCATAGTTAGGGCATCCCCGTCAATAATAAGGGGCTTGGTCCGGGCTTCTTGGTAGAGAAGCTGGCTGATGCGTCGCCAGCGGTAGAGTGACCGCCCCATACCTGGCCCGACGAGGATAACTTCGCTGCTTTCAAGGGCGGCTTGGACTTGTTTTACGTCTGACCAGTCGACCACCATTAATTCAGGCTGGCTGGCATGGATAGCAGGCACATTCACCGGATCAGTGGCTATCGTGATTAGACCTGCACCCCCAGCTAGGGCCGCTTGACCCGCCATCTGGATAGCGCCCCCCATATTTGCGTTGCCTCCAATTAAGAGCAGGCGCCCATAAGAGCCCTTATAGGAGTGACGGGGCCGCTGGGGCAGCCAATCGACCACCCGTTTTTCTGTAATTTTTATGGCTTGCATTGGCTTCAACCCTCCTTGATTTTTTATAAAAGCTATATCTTGTATCTCCTATGATTCTATGATACTATATCTAGGCGAAAAGAAAAAGATGGATTGAAAGGATGACGGAAATGGTCAAAGTATATTCTAAACCTAATTGCATGCAATGTAAATTTACAAAGAAATTTTTAGACGAACATGGGGTAGCCTTCGAAATGATCGATGTTACTGAATCCGAAGCCGCTCTAGAAGAAGTCAAGGCCCTTGGCTTCCAAGCCCTACCGGTGATCGTAGCGGATGGCGAAGAACCCTTCTACGGCTTCCGCCCAGATATCTTAGCAAAATTTGCCTAAGCCCAATACAAAAGCCCTCTGACAATCGGTCAGTGGGCTTTTTGAATGATGTGAAAAGTCTTTTACTGGTTGATCTCTTCCATCAAACTATAGAGTTGGGTTGGGTTGAGGGCTTCTTTTTCCGCTTGGCTGAAGTCGCGGATGATATGCCCGCGGTCCATTAAGATCATGCGGTTGCCGTATGTTAAGGCGTCTTGGAGGTTGTGGGTGATCATCAGGGCCGTCAAGTTTTCCTGGGAGACTTGTTGGGCGGTAATCTCTAGGATTCGCCGTGAGGTCTTGGGGTCCAAGGCAGCCGTATGTTCGTCCAGTAAGAGGAGCTTCGGCTTCACGATAGTTGCCATCAACAAGGCGACAGACTGACGTTGGCCCCCTGAGAGCAGGCCAATCTCCGCTTCCAAGCGTTCATCCAAACCTAGGCCTAATTGTTTGAGGAGTGCCTGATACTTGCTTTGCTTGTCTTGGTCCAAGGCCAATTGTAAGCCCCGGGTCTGTCCCCGCTTCTCAGCCAAGGCCAGGTTCTCTTCCACTGTCATCCGCGGTGCCGTCCCCATCTTAGGATCTTGGAAGACCCGGGAAATATAGGCCGCTCGCTCGATGTCCGAAGTGTCCGTGATGTCCTCCCCTTCCAGAAGGATCTGTCCAGCATCCAGATCAAAAGTCCCAGCTATAGCATTAAGGAGAGTGGACTTCCCTGCTCCGTTGCCCCCAATGATCGTGATGAAGTCCCCGCCTTCAATCGTGAGATTCAAATCATCCAAGGCATAGAATTCATCCGGTGTATGGGGATTGAAGCGTTTGTCTACGTTTTTAAGCTCTAATAAGTGCGTCATTGGTCTACCCCTTTCTACTTTGACGACTGCTGCGGTTAAAGGACTTGTGAAGTTTAGGAATGGCTAGGCAGAGACCTACGATAATCGCAGAGAAGAGTTTAAAATCATCTGCATTAAAGTTAAGCATGAGCACCAGACTTAAGAGTAAGCGGTAGATGATCGAACCCGCTACAATCGTGATGAAACGGGTGGTCAGGCTGACATTTTTGAAGATGACCTCGCCGATAATAATGGAGGCCAGGCCGATAACCACAGTCCCAATCCCCATAGAGATATCCGCATAACCGTTGTCGGTCGCCACCAAGAGGCCGGAAGCGGCAATCAAACCATTGGCCAGCATGTAGCCTAACATGGTCATTTCATTGCTGTCGATTCCCACGGCCCGGGCCATGTGAACATTGTCCCCAGTCGCAATCAGCGCCTGGCCCAGGTCGGTCTTGAAGAAGTATGCCATCAGGGCAATAACGATGGCTACAATGACACTCCCTATCAGGATGGTATCTACATTTCGAGGGAGAGCTAGCCCACTCAGCATGGTCTTGAAGGTTTCTTGGCCACTCAAGCTGAGATTGGCCTGGCCCATCATCTTCAGGTTGATGGAATAAAGACCAGTCATAGTAATAATCCCTGACAGGAGGGGGTTGATGTCTAGCTTAGTGACAAGGAGGGCTGTGATGGCCCCCGCTGCCATACCGGCTAGAAAGCCAATCAATAAGGCAAGGATGGGGTTGAGACCGAAATGGATCATCTGAACCCCAATGGCTGCCCCTAGAGTAAAGGAACCTTCTGTCGTCATATCAGGGGCGTTTAGGATCCGGAAACTAATATAGATGCCCAGACCCATAACGGCCCAGATCACGCCTTGTGATAAGGCAGAAATAATCATATCCATGCTTAGTGCCCTCCTTCATTAACATCGCTTGCTTTTTCAAGGACGGAATCAGGCAATTTAATCCCTAATTGGTCGGCCTTTTCTTTATTGACATAGGTATCTGTCTTATCTGTAAAGACGATCGGATGGTCAGCTGGACTCTGGCCATCCATGAGGTCAGCGGTGACATTGGCTGTATCGACCCCTAATTGGTATTGGTTGATGCCGACTGTTGCCAGGCCCCCGTCCTTAACCATGGTATCTACAACCGGGAAGACAGGAATGCCCTTGCTGTCGGTAGCAGCAATCAGAGTCGGCATAGACGAAGCAATCGAGTTATCATTTGGGACCCAGATGGCATCCACATCATTGGCTAATTGTTCGGCGACTTGGGCTAAATCGTTAGTGGAATTGATGGTCGCTTCTTTAACCTCATAGCCCATGTCTGCAGCGACTTCTTTGGCCAAAGCTACATTGGCGTGAGAGTTGGTTTCGGAAGAATTGTAGATAATGCCGATGGTTTTGGCCTCAGGAAGGATTTCTTGAATCAGTCTAAATTGTTCTTTAACCGGTGGAATATCAGAAACTCCGGTGATGTTAGCCCCTGGTTTCTCGTAATTTTCCACTAAACCAGCGGACTTAGGATTGGCAACGGCCCCCATAACAACCGGCACGTTCCCTTCTGCTGCATTGGCCAAGGCCTGGGCAGCCGGGGTTGCAATCCCTACTAGGTAGTCCGCGTCATCGGCAATAAATTTATCCGAAATCATTTTTAAGTTATTTTGGTCACCCTGGCCGTTTTGGTAGTCAATATGGATGTTTTCCCCATCCACATACCCCCGCTTGGCCAGTTGGTCATAGAAGCCTTGGCGGATTTGGTCCAGGGCGGGATGGTCCATGAGTTGGAGCAGGCCTACCTTCAAGTCTTCATCTAAGGCCTTAGCCGTCACGGCCTGGTTCCCCGAATTAGTCTTAGGTGCTTGAGCGGCCTTATTTTTCTCGATAAGCGTTGGCATAGCTAGAAATAATACCATCAAGGCAGCAATCAAGAAACTGCCTAAAGCTGTAAATCGTTTCATTTCTTCTTTCCTCCTTATTAAAAATAAAAAACCTCCAGCTAAAGCAGAAGCTGCAGGTCCATAGAAAAACCCGCACAGACATAAAGTCACTCTTTATGCGTCTATGCGGGTACTCAAAATTGTCTTGTTATCACACCGCACAGATACAGCCTCAGTTGTCTGAAGTTGTATCTATTGCTTTAACAGTAATAAATACAACTAAGCCGTGCGGATTTGCCAAGCTCTAAGTTTTGTATCTAAAACTGACATGTGATAACCTCCCTTTGATTTGTTAGCTCTAGGATAGCAGATTAATTCTGAATTTGCAATAACTTTATTAAGAATTTATCATAAAAGTCCCTTGCTATCCTCCTTAGTTTTGATATTATAGGCTTTTTTGCTATAATTAGTGATTGGAAAGAAGGTGTTTGAATGTCATTTGATGGAATGTTTACACACAGCATGACACACGAACTCAAAGAAACATTGACACAAGGTAAAATCAACAAGATCCAACAACCTTCTGATTATGAAGTTCTACTTACCATACGCAAACAGGGGCAAAATCATAAGCTCCTCCTCTCCGCCCATCCGGACTTTGCCCGGGCCCAATTGAGCCAAGTGGACTACCCTATGCCCGATACCCCACCCAATTTTTGCATGGTCCTGCGCAAATACCTCAAGGGCGCCCTAGTACTCGCCGTTGACCAATACGAAAACGACCGGGTGATTCGTTTGGAGCTCTTGCGGACGGATGAGATCGGCGACCAACAGAAGCTAACTTTAGTCGTCGAGATGATGGGACGCCATTCCAATATCATCTTAGTCGACCACCAGGGGCAAATTCTGGATATGATCAAACGGGTCCCTCTTTACCAGAACCGCTACCGGACCCTCTTGCCCGGGGCTAGCTACCAACTCCCTCCCTATCAAAACAAGGCCAATCCTTTCAAAATTGGGAGCGATTGGCAGCCTACCAGCCAACAGAACCTGTCCCGGCAAGTCCTCCAGCAAGAACTCATGGGGCTAGGCCGGGAATCAGCGGATGAAATTATCTTCCGTGCCCAGTCCAATCCAGATAAGGCTCTGGGGCAGATTATCCAAGAATTCTGCCAGGCCTTCGACCAGCCCCAGCCCTGCCTGACAGGCACTGACAAGAAATTAGAATTCACGGCCTTCCCCTATCTCAGTCTGACTGGGGATAAAGAAACTTACGCCAGCCTCGGCCAGCTCTTGGATGTTTATTATGCCCGTCATACCGAGCGCCAGCAAGTCCAAGAAATCGGCCAGCAGATCGACCAAGTTACCCAGTGGGAACTCAAGCACCAGAGAAAGAAACAGAAGAACCTCAGGAAGGACCTGGAAAAGAGTCAAAAAGCTGACCACTACCAGCTCTTAGGAGAGCTCCTCACCTCCAACCTCTACCAGCTCCATGGGAACCAAGCTAGTGTGGATCTGCCCAATTATTACGACGACAACCGCCTGGTCCATATCCCTCTCAAAGCAGAGCTGTCGCCTGCCGAGAATGCCCAAGCCTACTATCAAAAATACAATAAACTCACTAAGTCGCGGTCACATATCCAGGAACAATTGGCTAAGAGCCAGGAAGAAATCGACTACCTGGAATCCATCCAAGCCCAAATCGAATGGTCTAATCCTAAAGAACTGGAACTGATCCGCGAAGAGCTCAAAGAAGAAGGCTATATCAAGGACCGTAAAAAGAAGACCCATAAGCGGATCAAGCCGCTCAAACCCCGGCAATTCACCAGTCCCTCCGGCTATACCATTAAAGTGGGCCGCAATAACAAACAAAATGACCAACTGACCATGCGCCAGGCCAACAAGAACCATTACTGGTTCCATGTCAAGGACGTGCCCGGCAGCCATGTCATCTTAGAGACAGACCAAGCTAGTGATGACGATATTCTCGAAGCCGCTAGTATCGCTGCCCACTATTCCAAGTCGCGCCACTCCAACAATGTACCGGTTGACTACACCCAGGTTAAGGACGTCAAGAAACCGAACGGGGCTAAGCCGGGCTTTGTCAACTACTTCAACCAAAAAACCGTCTTTGTCAAACCAGCCCAGATCGCTAATAAAGAATAAAATGAGAACGTTTGTTTGTGTCTGTGATCGATTTATGCTATAATGAGGGCAAATCATTCGAGGAGGACACAGAGATGAGAGAACGGCAACTGCAAATCTTACGCTATATCTTTGATTGTGTTGACGACAAGGGCTATCCCCCGACTGTCCGCGAAATATGCGATGCAGTTGGCCTGGCCTCAACGTCCACAGTCCATGGCCATTTGAACCGTCTAGAAGAAGGAGGCTATCTTTTCAAAGATTCGACCAAGCCCCGGGCGCTAGAAATCACTCAAAAGGGCCTAGATAAACTGGGCATCAACACCCGTGGCATCCCCATGCTAGGGACCGTGACAGCGGGTCAGCCTATTACTGCTTACGAGGATATTGAAGGTTATTTTCCTAAGCCACCCCACCTCGCCGAGAGTGATGAAGACCTCTTCATGCTGAAGATTCGCGGGGATTCAATGATTGAAGCTGGTATCCTCAATGGGGACTATGTTCTCGTTCGCCAACAGCAGAGCGCTGAGAACGGCGAGATTGTCATTGCGATGACTGATGCTGATGAGGCTACCTGCAAACGTTTCTTTAAAGAAGACGGCCATATCCGCCTGCAACCCGAAAACCATGAAATGGCCCCGATTATCTTGGACAATTGTACCATCTTAGGCAAGGTTATTTCCCTCTTTAGAGAGCATACCTTCTAAAGTGAAATTTTTTATAGAAAAAGGAAACTGGATTTTTGCCAGTTTCCTTTTTATTTTTTCTATGGGATATTGCTCGCAGTCTATAGTCGGGTTCACAAAGGCAGAAAGGGTGTGACTTCAGCAAAGTGAAACGATCGGCTTACAGCCGATCTTATCCTCTTTGCCTCCAGTCATTCCTTTCTGAACGTTCTTGCTCACACCCTGTGTAGTCGGGTTCGACTTGGCAGGCTTGGAGTGATTTCACAAGTCAGAAACGAGCGAATGCTCCGCTCTTATTCTGACTTGCTCCAATCATCCAAGCCTAAACGCCAAGTCTCACACCCTTTCCTAGTCGGGTTCGGTCGCGCAGCTTCCTTGTCACTTCACAAGTCTCCGCCGCAGTCCCTCAGACTGCTCTGGTGACTTGCTCCAGTGAAAGGAAGCTAAACGCGCGCCCTCACACCCTTATCTAGTTGGGTTCGCAAGAGCAGACTTGAAGTGATTTCTGCCCATCGAAACGTCTGACTAGCGTCAGTCTTTTTCGATGAGCCTCCAATCATTCAAGTCTGAACGCTCTTGCTCACACCCTTTTCTAATAAGTCAGTATTTTAAAGATGTCTAGGTTGGGGATTTTTTCTCTGCCTTTGAGGGCTTCTAGTTCAATAATGAAGGCTGCGCCGACGACTTGGCCGCCGAGTTTTTCTACTAATTGGGTGGTGGCTTGGATGGTGCCTCCGGTTGCTAGGAGGTCATCGACGATGAGGACGCGCTGGCCGGGCTTAACAGCATCTTTATGGAGCTGGAGGGTATTTTCCCCGTATTCTAATCCATAGTCTACGCTGATGATGTCGCGGGGGAGCTTGCCCTTCTTACGAGCGGGCGCAAAGCCGATCCCTAATTGATAGGCCACGGGACAGCCCACAATAAAGCCCCGCGCTTCTGGTCCGACAATCATATCGACTTGCTTATCCTGAGCGAACTGGACAATCTGGTCAATGGCAGCGTGGAAGGCTTCCCCATCAGCCATCAGAGGGGTAATGTCGCGGAAAGTCACTCCTTCTTCAGGATAGTTCTCAATACTAGCAATATAGTCTTCAAAATTCATAATTTCCTCCTTATGGTGCACTGGCTGGCTCTGGCGCAAAAAAGTAGCTCGTAATTGATTCAATATCATTATAAAGCAAAACTTGTTCACTGTTTAATAATTGCTCATACTTGGTCAGATAGGCCTTCAAGTCGACCTTGCCTTGGACAGGCAAAATGTGAAGGGTCTGTCCTTGCCAAGCGACCAGACCCGCTTCCTCAAGAATATCCGTCATCAGGATGAGCTGTCCTTCAGCGAGTTTGAGATAAGAAGCTAGGACACCTGTCTGTCCTTTAAGCGGGAGTTGGGGATGGCCCAAGAGATAACGGTAGTAGCGCTCAAAATCCTCGCGCTGGGGCAAGCCATTCAAGTAGACCTGCTTGGGCGAATAGGCAAAGAGATAAAGGTTCTTAATCCCTTGGCCTTGAACAAAGCGACGCACGTCTTCTAGAACCAAGGGGCAGTCAAAGAGGACGGCCTGCTGGTAGCTTAGGCCTTGATCCTGGTCCAATTCATCGACCAAAATGGCCCGACTCGAGCTAGGAATTTGGTCGCGGTAGGCTGCCAAGTACTTGGGGTCCTGGAAGAGATAGAAGGCTTCTTTAACCGCAAAGACCTCTTCCCGGGCCCGGGCTTGGCGGAGGTCAATGACACTGGCCTCATCCACCCTCAAGTCAATCAAAAGGGCCTGGGACGAGCGCTTGCCCTGCCACTCATTAATATTCAATTCAACGGCAGCCTCTAAATTATTGCCAACAGCGAGCTGGCGGGCCAAGTCTCCCATGCGAAAACCAATCAGGGCCAGGTCAGGCGCCTCCTCTAAGCCTAATTTCAAAGTCTGCTTGTCGCGGCCAATCTGCTGGACCCGGTTCAAAGGACCGGCTTCAAGCAAGAAGCTAGGTTTCGGATTATCCGTCCCAAAAGGTTTCAGGCGGTCTAAGGCTTCGAGGCTGGTCAAGCTAATGCTTTCCGGCTGGATGCGGCCATCTAGGACCAAGGGCGCAGGTTTTTGAACCATCTCATGGATAGTCTGGCTGAGTGCTTGGAGCTGGGACTGCCAGTTTGCAAAGTTTTCACCCGCAACCGTCAAGCCTGCTGCCATAGCGTGGCCCCCAAAGGCTTGCATGAGGTCGTCGACTTGGCTCAGTAGATCAAAGAGGTTGACGCCCTCAATCGACCGACCAGATCCCTTGTAGACATCCTGGTCAATCTTATGGCTAAGGACAATGCAAGGACGTTGGTAACGCTCAACCAGGCGGCTGGCGACAATACCCAAGACGCCCTCATGCCAGTCCTCCTGCCAGCAGACCAAGATATCGTCCAAATCATCGCGCTGGTCAATTTGAGACCGGGCTTCTCTTTCGATTTGGTCGACTAGGCCGCGACGTTCGTCATTGATGGCTTCCATTTCTTGGAGAAGTTGGTCCACTTCATCCGGATCGAAGCTCATCAAGAGTCTAAGGCCTAGGTTGGCATCGGAGAGCCGCCCTAAGGCGTTGAGCCGAGGGGCAATCTTAAAGCCGATGGTCTCTTCATCAATTGCCGACCGGTTAATTTCCAGTTTTTCAAAGAGCCGGATGAAGGCGAGACGCTGGGTCTGCTTAAGCTCTTGGATGCCCAACTTGACCAAGGACCGGTTTTCATCAGTGAGGCTGACTAAGTCCGCTACTGTCCCGATAGCGCAGAGGTCTAAGAGATCGACGGGTAAGTCTCCAGTTAGGGCTTGGACCAGCTTCAAGGCCACCCCTGCGCCACTCAGGTCATCGAAAGGATAGTCCTGGTCGGGATGGCGGGGATGGACAATGGCAAAGGCTTCGGGTAAGCTAGTACCGATTTCATGGTGGTCGGTAACAATCACATCCACCCCCTGGGCTTGGGCATGGGCAATCGCTTCATGGCCCTTGACCCCGTTATCGCAGGTAAGGATGACTTGGATCCCTTGCTTGATATAGTAATCGTAAACCTCGATATTGGGTCCATAGCCATCCACGAAGCGGTCCGGTAGGTAGCTATGGACATTGGCGCCCATATTCTCCAGGCTCTCAACGAGGATGGTAGCTGCCGTAATTCCATCGGCATCATAGTCCCCATAGACTAAAATGGCCTCGCCTGCTTCAATGGCAGCCATCAGTCGGTCCACTGCTCGGTCCATGTCGGATAGGAGGAAGGGGTCGTGGATGACAGGCTCTTCGTCCAAGAAGCCATGAATAGTGGCTTCATCTTGGAAGCCCCGCTGGTAGAGCAAGTTCACCATCAATTCAGGAAGGTCTACCGCTTCCTTTAAGTGGGCAATAGTCTCCAGGTCTTGGTCTGTTAACTGGTCAGATCTTACTTTCCAATCATAGTTTGCTTTAAGCAAGTATCTCCCTACTTTCTACTTGATCTGAAACTGGTCAAAATCTTTAACCACCAAGCTTTGAGGGTGGATTTTTTGGGCACCTTGGACCAATTGTTTGATCTGGGGCGCCGTGACATAGCGTGAGGAAATATGGGTCAGGTAGAGCTGCTTAACGCCTGCTTCTTTGGCAAGCTTGGCCGCTTGGGCGGCAGTCGAATGGAAATGACGGTGGGCCATCTTCTCTTCGCCCGCCTCATAGGTGGCCTCATGCACCAAGACGTCCGCATCCTTAGCCAAGCTCAGGGCCTGGTCACAAGGCCTGGTATCGCCAAAAATAGTGACAGTCTTCCCCGCCTGCTTATCGCCGACAAAGTCATTGCCATCGAGGACGCGTCCATCTTCCAAGGTCACTTTTTTCCGCTGTTTGAGCTTGCCTAAGAGGGGCCCATTCGGAACTCCGGCAGCCCGGGCCTTATCAACCAAGAGTTCCCCCTCTTGGTCGGCTTGTTCCACCCGGTAGCCAAAACATTCTACGGCGTGGTCAAGAGGTCCATAGCTCACCTTGAAGGAAGAATCCTCAAAAGCCAGGCCCTTCCCTTCTAATTCCACAATCTTTAGAGGGTAGTTCAACTTAGACTGGGACACTTTCAGCGCAGTCCAGACATACTGCTTCAAGCCCTTAGGCCCGTAGACTGTCAAGGGACGCTCTGCCCCACCTTGGAAGGACCTAGAACTTAAAAAGCCCGGTAGTCCATAAAGGTGGTCGCCGTGGAGGTGGGTAATAAAGACCCGACTGACCTTGCCTGGCTTAAGGGTGGTCTGGAGGATCTGCTGCTGGGTGGCTTCCCCACAGTCAAAAAGCCACATCTCATTAATTTCATCCAATAGCTTAAGCATTAGAGCAGACACATTGCGTTGACGACTCGGCACACCAGCTCCTGTTCCTAAAAAATGTAATTCCAATTCAAAAACCTTTCTAAATGCCTCTTGGCACAGCCCAGGATGAGGATAAAAGAGGGGTAGGTCTTAGGACCAAACTGCCTCATCAGCACCCAGTCTCATCGCCCTACCCCAGTATTTATCGCATCTTCCTTAATCAAAAAACTCAAATTCATAGTCTCGAATGCGGACGATATCCCCGGCTTGGGCTCCAGCATCAACCAAGGCTTGGTCGACGCCATGGTGCTTAAGCTTGCGCGCAAAACGCAGGGCGCTCTCATCATATTCAAGATTGGCCATCAAGAAGTCTTTTTCAATCCGGTCGCCGGATAAGACAAACATCTTATCGGCTTGGTCATAGGACAGATTGAAATAGGGTTCTTCAGCTTCGATTTGGTAAAGCTTGTATGTTTGGTCGACTTCATCGACTTTTTCAGCTTCGATTTGAGCCAGACGGACCTCTTCTTCTTGAATCAAGCGGTAAGTTTCTTCCATTAAGTCCTTCAAGCCAGACTGGCTAATGGCCGAAATCGGGAAGATCTCCGGCAAGTCACGACCAGGAAAATGTTCCTCAAAGTATGCGGCTAACTTCTCCCGGAATTCCTCAATATAGAGCTCCGCTTCGGGAATGTCCATCTTGTTAGCGACAATGATAGTTGGCCGCTCTAAGATCGTCTCGTCATAAGTCTTCAATTCCTCATTAATGGCCACATAGTCCTCGAAGGGATCGCGGTTCTCAAAGCCTCCCATATCCACAACATGGAGAATTACCTTGGTCCGTTGCACATGGCGCAAGAACTGAAAACCGAGACCGATCCCCTCCGCAGCTCCTTCAATAAGGCCCGGCAAATCGGCCAGGACAAAGGAACGTTGGTCGGACAGATCAACAACCCCTAAGTTTGGTGACAGGGTGGTGAAATGGTAATCAGCAATCTTGGGTTTAGCAGCACTAACAATGGATAGGATGGTTGATTTCCCTACTGAAGGAAAACCTACCAAACCAGCGTCAGCTAGGACCCGGAGTTCCAATTGCAGGGTCCTTTCTTGACCAGGTTCCCCATTCTCTGCAATTTCAGGGGCGGGGTTATTGTGAGTGGCAAACTTCATATTGCCCCGGCCACCCCGGCCACCCTTAGCAACAATAGCTTCCTGACCTTCTTCTACCAGGTCGGCTAAGACTTGGCCCGTATCAAAATCCTTGACAATAGTGCCTGGGGGAACACCAACAATGAGGTCTTCTGCGCCCCGTCCATAACGGCCTTTAGTCATGCCATTCTGGCCGGCTTTGGCCTTAAAGTGGCGGTTATAGCGGAAGTCGAGCAGGGTCCTTAGCCCCTCGTCCACCTGGAATATAATATCGCCACCGCGGCCTCCATCGCCACCAGCAGGGCCACCATCGGGCCGGTATTTTTCACGCAAGAAGGCGACAAGGCCGTCGCCCCCCTTGCCGGCTTTCACCCAAATTTTAGCATAATCATAAAAGGTTGACATCTTTTGCCTCCTTTCTCTTCTTTTTCTTTATTTCACTTCTTATTTTATTAGGAGTTCCTTGGTATTGGCAAGTACTTTGACTGGCTGACCAATTTTTTCTAGGAGAGCCAGGCGGTTGTTACGAACCGCTTCATCATCGGTAAAGACCATATTGTCTTCAAAGAATTGCTCAATAAGCGGTGCCAGTTCAGCCAAGGCTTGGTAGTAGTCAGCTGGCGTATCCACTAGGTAGAGACTATCCACAGCCTGGTAGAGGGCCTCTTCGCTCTCGCTTTCCAGAAGGTCTGCTGAGACTGTGACTTGGTCAATATCAAACTCTTTCATTTTATCCTTGAGATTTAGGATCCGGTTCCAAGATTCGATAACAGTCTTGAAGTCTTCATCCTCATGATGGCCAGCTAAGGTTTTAGCGGCTGCACGTTTTTGGTTGATGCCGTGACTAGCAGACCCTAAAACAGCCTGGATAATGTCCCGGGCATAACCTTCTTGTTCCAAAACATTCTTCAAGCGTTCTAACATGAAGGTATAGACTGCTTCCGCCAAGGCAACTTGGTCGTCATCGGATGGGTAAATGGCCTCTAAGATAGCTTTCAGATCCTTATCCCAATCGAAGGGGAGCTCTTCGGTTGCCATTAGACGAACGATTCCGATCATTTGCCGGCGCAGGGCGAAGGGATCGTTTGAGCCAGAAGGAATCCGATCAATCTTAAAGAAGCTAATAATCGTATCTAATTTATCGGCAATGGCGAAGAGAATCCCCAGGGCTGATTGGCCTAATGCCGCATCAGAAGCGATCGGCATGTAGTGTTCCCGGATAGCGACGGCAACTTCTTCTGCCTCGCCAGCTTCTCTGGCATAGTACTCGCCCATAATCCCTTGGAGTTCAGAAAATTCATTGACGATATTAGTTTCTAAGTCGAACTTATAGATGGCTCCGGTCCGCTCAATCAAGGGCTCA
Organism: Aerococcus sp. UMB7834; assembly: GCF_030215145.1. Classification (NCBI taxonomy): domain Bacteria; kingdom Bacillati; phylum Bacillota; class Bacilli; order Lactobacillales; family Aerococcaceae; genus Aerococcus; species Aerococcus sp. UMB7834. The sequence continues at coordinate 75,958 of NZ_JASOLI010000001.1, forward strand.
AAGTCAGTCGATAAGTAGTCGGCAAAGAGGTTTTCCATGGTCCAATGGCTGTATAAGAGCTTAGCGATTTGGCTGACCCGGTCCATCTTCTCCTTCATGGTCCCAATTTCAGCGTGGAAGGTCACATGGCTGAGACGCTTAGCGAAGTCATCGATCGATTCTTGCTTATCTTCTTCCACAAAGAACAGACCATCTTCTAAGCGGGCCACCAAGACTTTTTCATTTCCGTGGCGGACATTTTCTAGCCCTTCTTCATTACCGTTGCGGACGGCCACGAATTTAGGCAGCAAGTTACCTTCTTGGTCGGACACATAGAAGTAACGTTGGTGTTCGGCCATCGAGGTAATAAGCACAGGATCAGGCAGGGCCAGGTACTTATCATCGAAGCTGCCGATAAAGGCGGTTGGGTATTCTACAATTTGAGTGACTTCTTCTAGGAGGGCCTCATCTTGACTGACTTGGACGTCTTCCGCCTGAGCGAGATCTTTAATCTGTTGGACAATGACTTCCTTACGCTTATCCTGGTCAGCAATGACAAAGTCTCGTTCCAGGAGTTTCTCGTAATTTGAAGCCTTGTCGATCGTTAATTGGTCATGACCGAGGAAGCGGTGGCCGCGGGTATAGCGGTCAGCTTGGATGCCCAAAATTTCAAAAGGTAGGACCTCATCATCTAAGAGAGAGAGGAACCAGTGGATGGGCCGAATGTACTTGAAATTGCGATGGGTAGACCAGTACATGGATACAGGGAAAGTCATCTGCGTGATGCATTGGCTGATTTGAGGCAGAATTTCCCGGCTGGGCTTCCCCTCTTCCTTGATTTCCGCATAGATATAACCATCTTCTACATAGAGGTCGTCAGTCGATAAGCCCTTACCCCGGGCAAAACCTTGGGCAGCCTTGGTCCATTCCCCTTGGTCATCCTTGGCAATCTTTTCTGAAGGGCCCTTAGCTGTTTCAACAAAATCAGCTTGCTTATCGGCTAAACCATCCACTAAAACCGCAAAACGGCGAGGAGTGGCAAAGGCCTTAATAGCGTCATAAGTCAATCGCTCTTCAGTTAAGAAGTTAGCGACGCGGTCTTGGAATTGTTGGCTGATTTGACGCACGTATTTGGCGGGCATTTCTTCTAAACCAACTTCTAATAAATACTGCTGCTTACTCATTAGCTGCGTCCTCCTCTAATAATTTTTTCGCTTCTTCCCGGCTTAATAATGGATATTCCAGGGCCTTGCGGTTGGCGACAAATTGTTTGGCTACTTGCCGGGCCATGTTGCGGATCCGGCTCAGATAGGCTTGGCGGTCGGTTGTCGAAATCACCCCGCGCGCGTCCAGAAGGTTGAAGGTATGGGAACACTTCAAAATATAGTCATAGGCTGGATGAACCAGCTTGTTGTCAATTTGCTTGAGGGCTTCTTCTTCGTAGAAGTTAAACATCTTGAAGAGCTCTTCATAATTCGATTCTTCAAAGGTATATTTGGAATGTTCATACTCCGGTTGTTTGAAGATTTCACCGTATTTCACGCCACCGCCCCATTCCAGGTCGTAGACACTATCGACACCTTGGATGTAGGAAGCTAGGCGCTCGAGTCCGTAGGTAATTTCACAGGTGGTTGGGTGACAATCTAAGCCCCCGACTTGTTGGAAGTAGGTAAATTGGGTGATTTCCATCCCATCAATCCACACTTCCCAGCCTAGGCCGGCACAGCCCATAGAAGGGTTCTCCCAGTTGTCCTCAACAAAGCGAATATCGTGGTCCTTGGCATCAAGGCCCAAACGTTCCAGACTCTGGATGTAGAGCTCTTGGATGTTATCGGGATGGGGCTTCATCACCACTTGGTATTGGTGGTGTTGGTAAAGCCGGTTAGGGTTTTCCCCATAGCGGCCATCGTCTGGCCGGCGGGAGGGTTCCACATAGCTAGCATTCCATGGCTCCGGCCCAATTGCCCGGAGAATAGTATAAGGACTCATGGTTCCTGCTCCCTTCTCCGTATCATATGCATTCAGAATGAGGCAGCCTTGCTCGGACCAGAACTGATGCAAGGTTAAAATCATCCCTTGTAAGGTATTGGCTGCTTGGTTCATCTTGTCTTCTCCTCTTTTCTTTTATTTAAATTAACAAACAAAAAAGCCCCATACACTAAAAAATAGTGCATAGGGACGATTCAATCGCGGTTCCACCCTATTTCCGGCAAAGCGCCGGCACTCTTTAACAGGACATGCTCTAACCTGCCTTAGAATTCGTTGCCTACTTTCACTAACTAGGCTCGCTAAAAAGGGAATTCCTTATTCGGTTATCTTTGCATGCGATATATACGTTTACTATACTCGATTTCCCTCCTCACCGTCAAGAGGGTTTATCATTTTTTCCAACTGGTCGATAAAGGACCGACTTTTTAAATGAATGCCCACATATTCTTCGTAGAGGTCATCGATGGCTGAGCGGAGGGCCCGCTTATTAGCTTCTCCCAAGCTGACAGACCCCAGGCGGCTGAGATTGACTTGGCTCAAATGTTGGACCAGATAAGCCGTTCGCGGCGTCCAATGCAAGCGGCGGGGATCCTTGTCGAAGTGCTTTTGGCACAAAAAACCCGCATACTTCATGGAATAGTCCAAGACCGTATCTGCCTGGCCGCAGAAGACACAGGCTTTGAGATTAGGAACCACCCCAAATTGGGGCAGGAGTTGGAGTTCAAAAATATTGGCGACGACGGCTGGATCCTTGCTTGCTTCAAGCTGTCCGAGAGCCTGCCAGAGCGAATCAAAGAGAATCGCATTAACTTCCCCGTCCTCCAGTGCTGCGTCCAGGAGCCCCGTCATGTAACTGGCGTAGGCATTGACGCTAATATCCGCAGTCGTCAAGCGGGGAAAGAGGCTGTCCCGGACATCATTGAGGAAACTCAGGCCCGAGGCATTAACCTGACCGATAAAGTGACCGCGGACAAAGGCAAAGGCAGCTGGTCGCAGAGGATTCTTGGCCCTTTGGATATTGCGGAGGAAAAACATCCGCTTGCCGTATTCGCGGGTGAAGATCTTGACCAGCATGTCCTTCTCCCGGTGCTTGCGTGTAAATAGAATAATTCCTGCAAATTCTTCCGCCTGCAAAAAATCCCCTCTAGCTTCTAATAATCCTGCTTGGTGTTATAACCAAATTCCTTGAGCAGGGACTTCTTGTCCCGCCACTTCTTCTCGACCTTGACCCAGAGTTCCAAGAAGACCTTGGACCCTAGCAAGTTTTCAATTTCCTTGCGAGCTCCTGTCCCGATCGACTTGATCATCTTGCCGCCCTTGCCGATGATAATCCCTTTTTGGGACTTGCGTTCGACAATGATATTGGCATAGACATGGACCCGGTCCAGTTCGTCCTTTTGCATCTTATCCACAGTGACGGCCACCGAATGGGGAATCTCTTCCCGGGTCTTCTGTAGGATTTGTTCCCGGATCAATTCACTGACCACAAAGTATTCAGGGTGGTCAGTCAGCTGGTCTTCGGGATAATACTGGGGGCCCTCCGGTAATAAGTCTTCCAGCTTAGCGATTAAGCCCTCCACCTGGCCAGAATTCAGGGCAGACATGGGGATAATTTGCTCAAAGGCTTCTGGATTAGGAATATCGGCCATATAAGCCGCCAAATCTTCCTCAGAGACTTTATCGGTCTTGTTGACGATTAGGAAAGCGGGGCTCTCCCGATCCTTGACCTTGTCCATGATAAAGCGGTCACCCGGTCCGATCTTTTCGTCCGCACTGACCAGCATGAGAATAGCTTCCACCTCGTCTAAAGCCTGGTAGGCACTCTGGAGCATGTAATCATCTAACTCATTCTTGGGCTTATGGATCCCCGGTGTATCAATAAAGATCATCTGGCTGTCGGAACTGGTGTAGATAGCCTGGATCTTATTGCGGGTTGTCTGGGCCTTGTCGCTCATGATGGCGACTTTTTGGCCGACAATTTGGTTCATCAGGGTCGACTTGCCCACATTGGGACGACCGACAATGGCAATAAAGCCTGATTTAAATGTATCATGTGTGTTTTCCTTCAAAATTTTTCCTCACTTTATTAAAGAATATAGGAACCAAAAATAACAAAACCGACAAATATAGCTACTAGGGTCATCAAGAGGACGCTTCCTGCCGCGACATCCTTGATGGTCTTGACCAAGGGGTGGAAGTGGTCCCCCACCACCAGGTCACAGAGCCATTCCACACTAGTATTGAAGAGTTCAGCCAAAAGGACCAGGCCACAAGCTAGGGCGAGCAAGGCCCATTCCGTGGGCTTTAAGCCGAGGTACAGGCCCAAAGCCCCCAGCAAGGGAACCATGGCCAATTGGAAGCGAAAGTTCCGCTCATGGTGGAGGGCAAAGCGTAGGCCGTCATGGGCATGCCCCAAGGCCCCTAGGAAGTGGCGGTTTTTGCCGACTTGTTCCTTATTCTGATCGTTTGAGTCCATAATTATCTAGAATCTCTCTTTGCAAAGCAAACATTTCTTTCTCGTCTTCTTCCGTCATATGGTCATAACCATTGAGATGGAGGAAGCCATGGACGGTCAAGAAGCCAAGTTCACGTTCAAAGCTATGTCCATATTCCTGAGCTTGAGCCTTGACCCGGTCTAAAGAAATGAAGAGGTCCCCTAGTTCATAAGGCATGCCTTCAGGAAGCTCTAGGATTTCAAATTCATCCGCTACTTCATCATTGATAGCAAAGCTGATCACATCAGTCGGCCGGTCCACACCGCGGTAGGTCTTATTGATCTGGTGGATCTCTTCATCATCTACGATAGTCACTGACATCTCGGTCTGGTCAGCTAAGTCCAGGTAGTCACTGGCATAGGCTAAGAGCTCTTGGACCATTTGGCAGTGCTCGGGCTTAAGGGCTTGGGTTTTATCCGTAAATTCAATTGTTAACATGGCGTCACCTGCTTTTTATTTAATCTTAGTTTTCATAGGCTTGTATAATGGCAGCCACGACGGGATGGCGGACCACATCCGACGTATCAAAGGAGACAAAGGCAATATCGGAGAGATCTTGCAGCTTGTGCTGGGCATCGATCAGACCAGACTTGACGCCGCGCGGAAGGTCAATCTGAGTCCGGTCCCCGTTGACAATCATCTTGGAGCCGAAGCCGAGACGGGTTAAAAACATCTTCATCTGGGCAATGGTTGTATTTTGTGCCTCATCGAGGATGACAAAGGCGTCGTCCAGGGTCCGTCCCCGCATGTAAGCCAGGGGTGCAATCTCAATGACTCCACGCTCGATCAATCGCTCGGTCTGCTCCACACCATAAATGGCGTAGAGGGCGTCATAGATAGGCCGGAGATAGGGGTCGACCTTCTCTTTCAAGTCGCCAGGCAAGAAGCCCAGGCTCTCCCCTGCTTCAACGGCAGGCCGGGTCAGAACAAGACGTTTGACTTCCCCTTTTCTCAGGGCAGATACAGCCAGGACCACAGCTAGATAGGTCTTCCCAGTCCCTGCTGGTCCAACCCCGAAAGTTACCGGATGCTTCTTCACCGCATCGACATAGCGCTTCTGACCGGCTGACTTGGCTCGAATCTCCTTACCGTCATAAGTTTTCCCAATCGCTTCATCGTAGAGGTTGACAAAGTAAGACAGGGTCCCCTTCTTGGCCATCTTGATAGCGGTCACGATATCAGCTTCTTCAAGCATCTGGCCTTTGAGCAGTAGGCCTTCTAGCGTCTTGATTAAATCAATAATCTGCGGGCCTTCCTCCCCCTTCACCACGACCTCATTTCCGCGGGCAAAGACTTCTGCCTCAAAGCTCCGCTCCAAGAAAGCTAAATGGCGGTCCTGGCTGCCAAAAATTTGTTGGGCAATGTCTGGATGATCAATCTGGTAAGTGTATGTCGCATCTGCTGCTGTCAAATGTGCACGGCCTCCTTCTTCTATTTACTTCAAAGTATACCAAATATCCGCCTAAAATACGAATGAAATTAAGTCATCAGCCTGAGCAAAGAAAAAAGCTGGAACAAGAGCTCCAGCTTTCTTTTGGCAGTTGACCTGCCTTTTGGAATTATTTTAATAATTCTTTGACGACTTGTTGAATTTCTGCCCCCGCAGCCTGCCCTTTCATGCGAGCAACTGCCTGGCCCATTACCTTACCAAAGTCAGCTTTGGATTGGGCATTAGTAGCTTGGATAAGATCCTTAACTACTGCTTCAATCTCATCGCGGCTTAATTGCTCAGGTAAATACTTTTCAACATAGCCTAGTTCAGCTTCAGTCTTCTCAGCCAAGTCTTCGCGACCGGCTGCCCGAAATTCCGAAATCGAGTCCTTGCGTTGCTTCAACTCACGAGAAAGCACGGTCATTTCCTGGTCCTCAGTTAAAGATCCGCCTTCGTTGATTTCTTCGTTTTGAACTGAACCCTTAAGCATTCTCAAGACAGATAAGGCTGTCTTATCTTTAGCTTTCATGGCTTGTTTGATATCTTGATTTAATTCATCAATAAGTGCCATGAATTCGCCTCCTATCAGCTCATATATAAATTAGTATTTACGTTTACGAGCAGCTTCCGATTTTTTCTTACGACGAACTGATGGTTTTTCGTAATATTCACGTTTGCGTGCTTCTTGTAAAGTACCTGACTTAGAAACCGTGCGTTTGAAGCGACGAAGAGCATCATCAAGAGATTCGTTTTTACGAACTACAGTTTTTGACATGAACAATACCTCCCCTCGTTTCAACCTGTCATTTTCCCATTGAAAATGTACATCGTTCATTATAGCTTTTTTCTTCTCTTCCGTCAATTTTTACTTGAAGTTTTTTTCAAAACAGCGATTATCCCTTTTATTACAACAATTTTGAAGGCATTGTGTTATAATTAATTAAAAATATAGTGATAGAAATGAGAGATGGACATGTTTAAATTGATGAAAAAGGTACCGGGCGGCCTGCTCCTAGTTCCGATGCTGATCAGCGCTCTTTTTTGTACCTTCTTCCCCGGCCTTTTTGAAATTGGTGGGGCAACGGAGGCCCTCTTTACCTCGAAAGGTTTGAACTATATTATTGGTTTTGCCTGTTTGTGTTCCGGCACAACCCTCAAGCTCAATACCATCCGGGTGGTCCTCAAAAAAGAAGGGATTTTGATCCTCTGTAAAATTATTCTGAATGTTCTACTGGGCTTCCTCTTCTTCAAGTTCTTTGGTTTGCCAGGTATCTTCGGCATCTCTGCCATTGCCTATATTACAACTATCGCATCGACCAACCCCTCCCTCTTCTTAGCCTTAGAAGAAGAATATGGGACGGAAAGCGACTCCGCTGCCTTCGGTTTACTGGCTGTCCTCTGTACGCCAGCCTATCCCATGTTAGTTTTCTCTGTTTCCCAGGCAACCCCTATTAACTGGATGCCGATTATTTCCACCCTGATCCCAGTTATCCTCGGGGTCATTATCGGCAATACCGACCAGAAATTGGCCGACTTCCTCAAGCCCGGGGCGGCCCTCTCCCTTCCTTTCATGGGTTGGGCTTTCGGAGCTAATATTAACCTGGTCAATGCCCTCAAAGCAGGCGGACAAGGGATCCTCCTCACCCTCCTCTTCTACATTCCTATGGTTGTGATCTTAGTCCTCGTTGAGCGTTATGTCTTAAAGAAGGATGGCGTAACTTCTCTCGCCATGTCGACCATCGCCGGGATGTCAGTCTCTGTTCCAGCCTTAATTGGGGCGACCAATCCGGCCTACCAAGCCTATGTGGATGCAGCGACCGCACAGATTGCCTTCGGGGTTGTGATCTCAAGTATCCTCACCCCAATTATTGCTAAATGGCTCTTTGGTCACCCCGGTCAAGATCAACATACGGAGCTCAAAGAAGCAAAAAAAGTCTAAATGAAGTAAGCAAAGGCTCCCCGTCACTCAATTGACGGGGAGCCTTTTTGTTATCAATTAATCTTTTCCTATCAGCATGCTGGGCATCCATTGGTCTTTTAAAGCTACTTATTAAAGATTTAGAGAACTAAGAACAAGTCTAGCCCTCTGCTAGCCTATGCCTTAGGCGCTTACCACCTATAGTAGCCACCAGGCACACTCTTAATCTTCAATGGTGAAGTTAAAGCTAGCGCTATTGTCTTCGCTGGAGGTGCCGACGTAGAGGGTAAAGTCACCATTTGGAATCACAAAATCATGGGCGCCCCGATCCCATACGGATAGCGGATGGTGACTTCCCTTAGGATCGATAGTGATGGAGATGGCTTTTGAATGACCAGCTTCTAGCTGAACCTTTTGGAAGGCGATCAAGCGCTTAGGTGGCTGTTGGTCTTGTGGGATGCCAAGGTAAACTTGGACCACTTCGGCCCCGTCACGATCGCCGGTATTGCTGACGGTAGCTGTGACTTCAAAAGCTGCATCCTTAGCTTGGTCTTCTGTCCGCTTCAACTCGACATCTGTCACTTCAAAGTCGGTATAGGACAAACCGTAGCCGAAGGGGAAGAGCGGTTCGATGTCATTGGCTTGGTACCAGCGATAGCCCATCTCAAGCCCTTCTGAGTAACGGATAACAGGATAGCCGTCCCCTTCATCCACACCCGGATGGCGTTCAGGATGGTCGTAGTAGAGCAAGTCTTCTTCGCGCTTAGCATAAGTGGTTGGCACCTTAGCTGAAGGATTGGCTAAACCAAAGATTAAGTCAGCTGCCACATGGCCATCTTCTGTCCCCTGGTTCCAGGTTTCAAGGACGGTGTGGGCGTCATCAATCCAAGGCATGAGGACGGGAGTCGAATCTTTTAGGACTAAGATACTTTGGGAATTGACCGCAAGGAGCTGTTCCACCATGATATCTTGTTGGTTAGGCAGACTCGGTTTGGCCAGGTCAAAGCCTTCAGAAGCCACAATTCCTGCCATAATAATGACCAAGTCAGCCTCTTTAGCCTTTGCCAGGGCCTCTTCAATATTCGAGAGATTATCTGCTACGATTACGGTCTCGAGCTCAGTCTTAGCCCCTAGGTCACTCAGAACATCTTTCAAACCGTCTTCAGGTTTAACAGTATAGATTGGTTCAACCTTGGAAGAACCCCCACCCCCATTGCAGGCTTGGCCAGCGAATTTCTCTTGACCAACCAAGAGGATGTGGTCGTAGTCAGCAGGATCCACAGGTAAAAGCTTCTTATCGTTCTTGAGCAAGACAGCTGAAGCTTGACCGATCTTACGAGCGCGTTCGCCATGGCCCTTAGCATCGATTTCACCAGGATTATATTCCCAATCGAACTGGTTGAAGCGGAACATTTGGGTAAAGCGACGGATAAGAGCCCGGTCAATAGTCTTTTCTTCCAGGCTTTGGTCTTCAAGGGCCGCCTTGATATTCTCTTCATTGAACCACTTGGCATCAGGCATCTCCAAGTCTAGTCCAGCGTTGAGCGAAGGGGCAGCTGACCGGGTAGACCAGAAGTCGGACTGAACATAGCCCTCAAAGCCCCATTCATGGCGAAGAATTTCGGTTAAGGTTTCCCGGTATTCCGTCCCATAGACCCCACGGATCCGGTTGTAAGAGCTCATAATTGAAGAAATTTTGCCGTCTTTCACTAACATTTCAAAGGGCAGCAAGTAGAGCTCCCGCATGACTTGATCGGAAGCTTCCACGCTGTGGCGGAAGCGTTCATCTTCCTGGTCGTTGAGGACGAAGTGTTTACCCATAGCGATCACATCATGGCTCTGGATAGCCTTGGTCACTTCTACCCCCATGCGTCCACTGAGATAAGGATCTTCTGAGAAGTATTCGAAGTTCCGACCTGAAATGGGCAGGCGGTGAAGACAAACAGCTGGCCCTTCCAAGACATGTTGGCCCAGGGTCCGAGTCTCACTCCCAATAATATCCCCATATTCATAGGCTAACTGGGGATCGAAGGAAGCCGCCACCCCGATAGTCATCGGCAGGGCAGTCGCCTTGGGGCTCGGATAGCCATCCCCCATACCCACGCCTACTGGGCCATTGGTCACCCGCATGCGGGGGATTGAAAATTCTTCATTCTCTTTAACATGGCGTTCCACCCGTAATTGGGTCATCTGTTCTTCATATTCTTCTTCGGATAAATTCTGGATGGCTTCCATATCAATGTTGTAGATATTGATGGTCTTCATGCCTCCGTGCAATTGCCCAATCTTATCTTCTAAAGGCATGGCAGCGACCAGGGCTTCTGCTCGCTCCTTAGGCGACTTGGAGTCGTCTAACCAAACTTGTTCTGTCATTTTCGCATCTCCTTTTCCAATTATGATAGTTTCATTATAACACTCAATAGTCATAAATTAATAAAGAAAGCCATTTCCTGACAGAATTTTAAGTTGTTAAAAAAGAGTGTGACAAAAGTCGTTCAGGGCTGAACCACTTCACGAACTATGTCCAATCGTTTGCAAACGATTGGACATAGTTCGTGAAGTGGATGTCAGGTCTGACTTTTGGAACAGATCTTTGAAAAAAGTTCGTTTTTTAAAAAGAGGTTGGAACTTTTTTGTCCCAGCCTCTTTAAATTTCTTAAACAAAAATAAAGTCTGAATTTAAGTTCTAAATGAGATTTACTGTTATGAGCTAAAGGAGCAAAAGGCAACAGCTGTTAATTAATTTTTCCTGCTATTCTTTCTGATATCTCCTTCTGCTAGGGCCATCAGACCCCCACTAGCCAAGATAACAATTAGCCCAAAGATAAAATTGACAATTTTATCTTGAAAAAAGGGCGATCCGAAAATCAACAGACCAAGTACAATCACTAGCACAAAAGCATGGTATTTATTTTTCATGTCAACCACCCCCTGGATTTTTATGACTTCTATTATCTACGCTTTCAAAGAATTAAAGCTAATATGAGGAGCAGAAATAGAAGTCGTCTATATTTTCCATTTGATTGTGACTCCTCAAGCCTTTAGTCCTGAATTTCCCTCTTATTTCTTTTGCTTACTGCAGTCTGCGCACAGGCCCATAATCTTGAAATCGTGGCTGTGGATTTCGGCGCCGGGCACCTGGTCGGAGAAGAAATCCAAGGGGCACATTTCAAGCGGGAAAGCGCGGCCGCAGTTCTCACAGATGAAGTGGTGGTGGTGGCCAATTTCAGGGTCGCAGTGCTTGCGGAATAACATTTCCCCGTTCACATCAGTTTCTTCTAAGAAATGAAAGTCACTGAAGAGCTTCAGGTTGCGGTAGATGGTGTCGAAGCTCATCCCCGGATACTTGTCTTCCATAGCCTGTTGGACTTCTTTAGCGGTCAAATACTGGCCCTCTGCTTGGTCAAAAGCCGCTAAGAGATCAGCCCGTCTTTGGGTATACTTGTAGCCCGCATCTTTGAGTTCATCCATGGACTCCGTCACAAAATTTGTCATCATTAAGCCCCCTTTTGTGACCTGATTATAACACAGGATAGGCTTAGATGACTAATAATTCATTTGTCTTAGGCTGGGCCCGGCTCCTCAGCTATGCTATAATGGGGCCACTATCAATGGAGGGTGAAGTCTATGAGTGAAGACCAAACAAAAATTTTTTATGTCCTATCCGATGCAGTGGGAACCATTGCTAAGGATGCCTTGAACAACGCCTTTGTCCAGTTTCCGAATATCGAATACAAGGTGCGCATCTTTCCCTTTGTCCAGTATACGGACTATCTCAAACGGATTCTGAAATCAGCTAAAGACTGCCAGGCTAGCATTATTTCCACCTTTATCAAGCAAGAATTAGAGGAAATGGCCAGTAACTACTGTGAGGCTAATGACCTCTTCTACTACAACTTAATCGATCCCCTCGTCCAACATATCGCTAAGGAAGCGGACCAGGCTCCCCGGCAGAAACCAGGCAATAAGAAGGCCTTGGATAAGGACTACTACCGGCGGATCGAAGCCATTGAATTCGCAGTCAAGAACGATGATGGCAAGCACCCCGCTGACTTCAAGAAGGCGGATATTGTCCTCTTAGGGATTTCCCGGACCTCGAAGACTCCGCTCAGTCTCTTTCTCGCCAACCAGGGCTACAGGGTCACCAACCTCCCCCTAGTTCCCGAAGCCCACTTACCTGAAGAGCTCTATGAAGTTGACCCTAAAAAAATAATCGGACTAACCAATGATGTCAATGTCCTCAACAAGTTTCGAAGGGAACGCCTCCGCTCTTACGGCATCCAGGAGCTGGGCCGCTATAGTGACGACCAGCGTATCCAAAAAGAACTGGACTATGCAGATCAGATTTACGCTGAACTCGGCTGCCCGGTCATCAATGTTGCCGACCGGAGCATCGAAGAAACCGCCACCCTCATTCTCATGTTCCTCAATTTCCAAGAAAAAGAGGTTGAAGATTAAAAAAAGGCCGCCTAGTCACACTTAAACAGTGACTAGGCGGCCTTTTTATCGCTTAAATCCGATTCTCTTCATAGAGGAAGCGGAATTGGTCTAGGGCGACGACATTGGTGTCGGTAAAGAAGTCCATGAAATTCTGCCGCTTAGGCGTAACGACCACAAAGAGGCCGAGAATGGGCAAATTGCTTAGGATCAGCTTGCCTAAACCCTCGCGGACAAAACAAGTGCCAAAATTCAAGCGGTACTGGTCCGCCTTAACAACTTGTAGCTTGAAGAGGGCCTTGCCCAGGGTCTGGCCGTTTAATAGATATGAGGCCAGGCTAAAGTAGACCACTAAAACTAACTGCCACGCTAAATAGTTTACTAAGGGCCACTGAACCAGGTAGGCATCAGGCAGAAAGGTCAGGACACAGGCCAAGAGGATGGCTTGGAGGGCCCCCACAAAGATCAGGTCCACGAGAAAGGCCCAGAGCCGGATCCAAAAGCCAGCATAGAGTTTGCGGCTAAAGCCGTTGACTAGGTTGCGGTCGACATGGCGGCGGTAGGACATGAGTAGGTCTTGGCCCGATAGTTTCTGGGCCTTCTTTTGCTTATCATGTCGGATAGCCTCTGCCTCCCCTTCTAAACGGCCGTGGTAGAGCTGGTCATTGAGTTGGGGCAGAGGTCCTTGGAGCTTGTCATCTCTTTCCTTGGCCATCTTTAAACACCTCCGTAGAGATAGTAGGCTTGAGGGGTGTTTTGGTGGAGGGCCTGGCCTTGGAGAGTGTCCCAGTTAGGGATGACGCTTTTGAGATCCAAGGATTTGGAGAAGAGACCGAGGATGGAGTCCATTTCGGAAGCCTTAGGTGTTACATCAACGACTTCAGCTTCTTCTAAGGATTGGTCCTTTTTGAGGGCAGCTAAGGCGTCGGCTTGGTAGCCCATCTCATCGATGAGGCCATTATCCTTCGCCTGCTTGCCGGAATAAACCCGCCCATCCGCTAATTTGCGGACTTGGTCTTCATCCATGCCTCGCCCATCCGCGACAATGCGGACGAATTCGTCGTAGGATTCCTTGATCAGGCCATCAAAGATCTTCTTCTCTTCGTCAGAAGCATCCTTGAAGGGACTGCCCATATCCTTCTGGTCACCAGACTTGTAGACTTCCATCTTGAAGCCGTGCTCGTCCATGAAGTCCTTGACATTGAGCGAGGACATGATGACCCCAATAGAGCCGGTAGTTGTATTGTTATCGGCAAAGATCTTATCCCCTGCCATGGAGATCATATAGCCCCCGCTGGCGGCCATCGATCCCATGCTAACATAGATGGGCAGCTGGCGGTCGTCTTTTAAGTCATTAAGTGCGCGGTAGAGTTCCTGGCTGTGGTAGGTGGTCCCACCTGGCGAATCAACAACTAGGAGCAAGGCTTTGACGCTGTCGTCTTCCTTGAGGTCAGCAATCTGGTCCAGGACTTCCTGGTGGCGGTAACCAGTCCCTTGCAAGCTAGAGCCATCGCCTGTATCCGCTATGGTACCTTCCACCTTGAGGACGGCAATCCGTTGACTCGAATTTCCGCTCTCAAGGACCTCTTCCTTACCCGCAAAGGGCTTGCTCAATTCCTCCCAATTGACTTCTTTAAGTCGCTCTTGGCTTTGTCGGCGGCTAGCAAGTCCGAGAATCAAGAGTAAAGCAGCCACAATGACCAAAATCCATGATTTGGCTTTCATTTACAAGCTCTCCTTCCTTTGACACTTAAATTGTAGCTTAGTCCACATCGATGCGAGTCACTTCAAGACTCAAGTCGTTTAATTGGTCTTGGGAAACTTCACTAGGCGCATTTGTCAATGGATCGAAGGCGCGGCCATTCTTAGGGAAGGCCATGACTTCACGAATGTTATCTTCGCCGGCTAAAAGCATCACTAAACGGTCGAGACCAATCGCTAAGCCGCCGTGTGGTGGGAAGCCGTATTCCAAGGCGTCCAGTAAGAAGCCGAATTGTTCATTGGCGCTCTCTTCGCTGAAGCCTAATGCTTCTAACATTTGGACCTGGATATCTTTTTGGTGGATACGGATGGACCCGCCCCCGATTTCATAGCCGTTGAGGACGATGTCATAGGCTTGGGCATAGACTTCTTCCGGTTGGCTGCTTAACTTGTCGAGATCTTCTTCATTAGGCATGGTGAAGGGATGGTGCATGGCATTGTAGCGGCCTTCTTGTTCATCATACTCGAGCAGTGGCCAATTTACGACCCAGAGGAAGTTGAATTGGTTCTTGTCCATTAATCCTAGTTCGCGGGCAAATTTCAAGCGAATTTCGGACAGGGATTGGTGGACCACACTGGCCTTGTCAGCTAAGAAGAGGAGGATATCCCCTGCTTCTGCTTGGAGACGGTCAACAAGTGGATCCGGATTTTCCTTGAAGAATTTACCGATCGGACCAGTCAAGCCTTCTTCACTGACCTTAATCCAAGCGACCCCTTTGGCACCATATGTGCCGGCGAAGTCAGTTAAGCCGTCTAAGTCCTTACGAGAGTACTGGTCAGCTGCACCTTTGACATTGATGGCTTTGACCATACCGCCATTTTCGATGGCTTGGTTGAAGACCTTCAATTCATACTGGCTGACCACGTCCGATACATCCACTAATTTCATGCCGAAACGGGTGTCGGGTTTGTCTGTCCCGTAATAATTCATGGCGTCATCATAGGAAATAATAGGGAAGTCTTCGGTAATTTCAACGCCCCGGGTTTCTTTCATGACATCTTTAAGCATGGCTTCGACGATCTCACGAATTTCTTCCTGGCTGAGGAAGCTGGTTTCCAAGTCCACTTGGGTAAATTCTGGTTGGCGGTCCCCCCGCAAGTCTTCATCACGGAAGCAACGAACGATTTGGTAGTAGCGGTCCATACCTGAAGCCATTAGCAATTGTTTGAAGAGCTGAGGTGACTGAGGCAGAGCATAGAATTCACCAGGGTGGACACGGGAAGGAACCAAGTAGTCGCGGGCGCCTTCTGGTGTTGACTTGGTCAGGTAAGGGGTCTCAATATCCAAGAAGCCTTCTTTTTCAAGGAAGCGGCGGATGGCTTGGGTGACTTTCGCACGTAAAACAATATTAGCGTTCATTTCAGGGCGGCGGAGATCCACATAGCGGTATTTCAAGCGGATATCATCGTTCACATCGATGTCGTCCTCTACCATGAATGGTGGGGTCTTAGCCTTGTTTAAGATAGTCAATTCTTTGACCATGACTTCGATGTCCCCATTCTTAATCTTAGGGTTAACCATGTCTTCGTCACGGTTGATGACGTCACCAGTCACTTCGATGACATATTCAGACCGTAATTTTTCCGCTTGGTCGAAGTGGTCCCCTAAATTTTCTACGTTGAAAACCACTTGAACGAAGCCTTCACGGTCTCTCAGGTCAACGAAGATTACCCCACCAAGGTCCCGGCGTTTTTGTACCCAGCCCTTGAGTGTGACCGTCTGGCCGACTAATTCTTTAGATACATTTCCACAATATGTTGTACGTTTCATCTTGTTCCTCCTTATGCATTAGCATGAAAACTTGCAATAACATCTGAAAATTGTTCTTTAATTTGGTCAATGGCGAATTTTTTCTCCTCGCCCGAAGCCATGTCTTTAACATTGAGGGCCCCTTCTTCTAATTCGCTCTCACCCAGAGTAATCACGAACTTGGCGCCCAACTTATCGGCATCCCGGAATTGCTTGCCCGGCTTGCGGTGCTTGTAATCGAGCTGACAGGAATAGCCCTGTTGGCGGATGGCCTCAATTAAGGGCAGGCTGTTTGCAACCTGGATCCCTGGAATAGTCACCAAGTAGACATCTAAAGGATCCGTGTCAGGCAAGGCCACTTCTTGGGCTTCCAAGAGGAGCATGAGCCGCTCTAAACCAATCGCAAAGCCAAAACCTGGTACATCCTGCTTTCCATCTGAGAGTTCCTTAACAAGTCCTGAATAAGACCCGCCCCCGCAGATAGTGGTTTCTGCTCCGAAAACTTCATTCTTGGTCATGATCTCAAAGATGGTATCTTGGTAGTAGTCCAAGCCCCGGACCATATTGGCATCGATCCGGTAAGGAATCCCTAATTGATCGAGAAGGCTTTGGACTAGGTCAAAGCGTTCCTTAGATTCTTCGGATAAGAAGTCCAGAATACTTGGCGCATCCTTTACAATCTCCTTGTCCTTAGGGTCCTTGCTATCGAGGACGCGCAGAGGATTCTTGTGGAGCCGGGTCTTGGAGTCTTCACTCAACTGGTCTTCGAAGGGCTCCAGATAGTCAATGAGAGCCTGGCGGTAGGCTATACGTGAATCGATATCGCCCAGTGAGTTAATCACTAATTCCAAGTCAGAAATCCCTAAGCCTGTGAGAATTTCCCAAGCCAGGGCGATAGTTTCCACATCAATGAGTGCCTGGGAATCGCCGAAGACCTCCACTCCTAATTGGTTGAACTGGCGCTGGCGCCCACCCTGGGGCCGCTCATAGCGGAACATCGGGCTCAGATAGTAGACCTTGTAAGGATGATGGTGTTCTGGGCCATAAAGTTTGTTTTCAATATAGGCCCGAACAACCGGTGCCGTCCCTTCTGGCTTGAGGGCAATATGGCGATCGCCCTTGTCTTTAAAGTCATACATTTCTTTAGAGACCACGTCTGAGGTCTCTCCCACTCCCCGTGCGAAGAGTTCGTAGTGCTCAAACATCGGTGTTCGAATTTCACGGAAGCGGTAGCGGCTCAGGATCGCCCGAGCCTTGTCTTCTACATAATGCCACTTGGCAATTTCTTCAGGTAAAATATCAACCGTTCCTTTTGGTCGCTGAATCATTCACATCCCCCTTAATCATTCCATAAAAAAATCCCTATCCTGAAAAACAGGATAAGGACGAAAGTTTCGTGGTACCACCTTAATTATTCTAGCTATTGGCTAGAAATCTCTAGCGCGTAACGTGCGCAACGGAGTCTTCACTCACCTCCAGAGTGTCCAACTTAAGTCAAGAATAAATGCTTACACCCTCCGCATTCTCTCTAGGGATTCTCTCCATAAGTCATTCTCTTTCAACGGTTTTATCAGTAACTAGCTTAACCAATCTTTAGACAAAAGTCAATTTAAAAATCTTTCCCAACCGGGACTTTTTGTTTCGGGCAAGAGATAGAAGCCATCCTCTCCCAGTCAGCCCCAAGTGCTAACTAAGTTTTAGCTCAAGCTTTTTTGTCTTTTGAATTGCGCTCTTTTTAATTAAAGGGTAAACTTATAGAAAGAAACCATTCAGAAAGGGGGTTGAAAATGAACTGGAAAGACCATTGGGAAGCCAGGCGGGGCCATTATTTTATCTACAGCTTGGTCGTCATCCTGGTCTTGTTGGGGGCTTTTTTAACGATTTTTCACCTAAGTCAAAACCAGCAGAAGAAGACCCAGGCTGACCTGATCAACCTCCGCCAGGGACCCGGTATTACTTATGACATCAAGGAACAAGTCAAGAAGGGAACGGGCTACCAAGTGATGCGGGAGGCCAATGACTGGCTTTATGTCCGCCTGGCTAATGGACAGACAGGTTGGCTGCCTAGCTGGCTCATGCCCCAGGGCCAAGATGACAAAGACCGGGGCTTTATCGCAACCGTGATCGACGACCAGGTCCCTATCCTCTCTCAGGCCAAAGATGGCGACAAGCTTGGCGAGGCTAAGCAAGGCGATAAGTTCACCATTCTCTACCAGGACAAGGGATGGATCCAAGTCCAATTCCAAAATGAAACTGCCTGGATCGACCAGAGCGCTATCGACATCACGCCCGGTACGATTGCTAACGAGTACATTACCAGCCTGTCCGAGGACGAGCAGGCGGCCGTCGATAACTTACTCAAGGATTATCCCGCTAAGGTCGTGGCCACCGCAGCTGGCGTCAATATCCGGGAGGCACCGACCAATGAGTCCGATGTGATCTACAAGGGCAAGATGAACGAGGGCTTCGCCTACCTAGGCCAAGAGGACGTCTACTACAAGGTCAAGACCAAGGACGGCCAAGAAGGCTACCTGGCCAACTGGCTGGCCAAGTCCGACGCCACGGAAATGTCCAAGAAAGCCCAGGAAGCAGAAGCTACAACCACTCTCAGCCAAAAAACCATCGTGCTCGACCCAGGCCACGGGGGCAAGGACCCAGGTGCTATCTCCGATGACGAAAAAGTCTATGAAAAAGACATTGCCCTAGCCTCGGCTCAGATCCTCAAGGAAAAACTGGAAGCGGCCGGTGCCAAGGTCATCATGACCCGGGAGGACGACCAATTCATCGAACTGGCTGACCGGGGTCGACTCTACAATGAAGTCAACGGCGACCTCTTCCTCAGCCTCCACTACGATTCGGCAGCTGAAGCGACCGTCAGCGGTAATACCGTCTACTATTACGATGAAGCCTCGATTCCAGTAGCCCAAGAGCTCCAAAGTCAGCTCATCGAACAGATGAATGTGCCCAATAATGGGATCGAATTCGGGAACTTCCAGGTCATCCGGGACTCCCATCCCCCTGCCCTTCTCTTAGAGCTCGGTTACATGTCCAACCCTAATGATGTGCAGAAATTTAGCCAAAAAGACTACCACGAGCGGGTCGCTCAAGCCGTCTACAACGGCCTGGTCTGCTACTTCCAAGAAGGCGGCAATAGCCAGGGCCAGAGTGTCCCAGCCTCTAGCGATCAAAAGCAAGCAAATGAAAACGCCTCAGCAGCTTCATAAGAAACTGCTAAGGCGTTTTTTTAATTTTAAGCTTTAGGAGGACGTTGGTCCAAGTTGCGGATCAAACGGCCCCGTTCGTCATAGACGTGGTCGCGGGCTTTTTGGCTGCTAGCCATGCTCAGAATCAGGCGGTCGCGGTAGGGTTCGGCCAATTCGTCAAAGAGAAATTCCTCATCGTGGAGGTTGTATTTTTTACGGTTGGCTTCGTTTTCGCCTTCTGAACGCAGTTTGTATTGGCGGCTAGGAAGTTCTTGGTCGCTTTCTTCCTTTTCCACCCGGTAGACATAGTTGTCGTCATCGTAGGTGATCTCCAAAGCACCGGTATTGGTGCGCTCGTAGTTGACATTATCGTACTTGTCCTTCTGCAGCTCCCACCAAGCCTTGATGCCCTCGATAGCTTCTTCTTCGCTCTTATAAGAGCCGTGTTGTTTGCGGACGCCGTGGCGTTTATTTTCCCAGTAAACGGTATAGATGGTCTGTGTCATTTTTGGTCTTCCTTTCTTTGCGAGGCCCTGGCCTCAGTTTCATCTAAGTGGAGTAAAGCGAGAAGGCTGGCCTTGTCTACTTCCTGGTAGTCTCCCCGGTCCAGGTCAGGGTCTAAGCGCAAGCCGCCCATGCGGAGGCGCTTGAGATAGGTCACTTCCTTACCGACCGCTTGGAACATCCGCTTGACCTGGTGGAACTTCCCTTCATGGAGGATGAGACGAATCTGGCTCCTCCCAGAATCCAGGTCGACCTGGTCAATAAAGAGTTCAGCAGGCAGGCAAGTTTCTCCTTGGTCAATGGCCAGGCCGGAAGCGAAAGCCGCCTGGTCTTCAGCAGTCACTATGCCTGCAATTTCCGCATAGTATTCCTTGTCCACCTTCTTGCGTGGGGACAGGAGGTCATGACTGAGCTGGCCATCATTCGTGATCAAAAGCAGGCCTTCTGTGTCCTTATCCAAGCGCCCCACAGGGAAGGGATCGTAGATTTGGACCAGGTCTTGGGGCAGAAGATCAGTAACAATGGCTGTCTGCCCGTCCTTAGTCGTAGACATATAACCTGCTGGCTTGTGCAAGATAAAATAAATGAAGGGTTGGTAGCGGACGCTCTCCCCATCCAAGCTGACCAGATCCTGGTCTGGATCCAAGTGTTGGTCAACTTTTTTAAGCGTCTGACCGTTCACTTGGACGCGCCCTTTTTTGATGGCTTGCTTGGCCTCCTTGCGGCTTAAGAGCGTGTAATTGGCAATTAATTTATCTAAGCGCATAACTAGCCTCCTCCACTTTTTTGATCTTATTCTATTTTAACATATGTCTAAATAAAAAGCCTGACCTAGCCCAGTAAAAAAGGAGACAGGACAAAACTGTCTCCCAATTTTTTATCAAATGAGTAAAGACTTAGAAAAGCCCTTCAATGGTACCGTCTTCTTTAATATCCATCTTCATAGCAGCTGGTTCTTTTGGCAGACCGGGCATGGTCATCACGTCTCCTGTCAGAGCAACAATAAAGCCAGCCCCAATCTTAGGCACAAATTCACGGATATGGATATCGAAGTCGCTTGGACGAGCTACCTTACTAGGGTCATCAGTCAGCGAATACTGGGTTTTAGCCATACAGATTGGCAAGTGACCCCAACCATTCTTCTCGAAATCAGCAATTTGTTTTTCGGCTTTGGATTCATAAACGACGCCGCGGCCCCCATATACCTTCGTTACAATGGCATCGAGTTTTTCTTTGATGCTGGTATTTTCAGCGTCATATAAAGGTTTAAATTCAGGATTTCCGGCTTGGTCGATGAGTTCAACGACTTCCTTGGCTAGGTCAACACCACCTTCACCACCATTTTCCCAGACGGATGCTTTGACGAATGGCACATTGAGCTGGTCACAAGCTTCTTGGACAGCAGCAATTTCTGCTTCCGTATCGGTAACGAATTCATTTAAAGCGACAACAACTGGTACATTGTAGCCTTGCATGGTTTCGATGTGTTTTTCTAAGTTCACCACACCGGCTTTAACAGCTTCCACATCTTCACCGGCATCCTTCAATTCTTTCTTCGGAATGCCCCCGTGCATCTTCATCGAACGGATCGTGGTTACAATAACCACAGCATCCGGCGTCTTACCGAGGTTAGGAGTCACGATGTCCATGAATTTTTCCCCACCTAGGTCAGCACCGAAACCAGCCTCAGTTACCGCATAGTCAGCCAGTTTCAAGGCTGCCTTGGTGGCGATAATGGAGTTACAGCCATGGGCGATATTGGCAAAGGGCCCCCCGTGGACTAAAGCTGGCGTATGTTCTAAGGTTTGTACCAAGTTAGGTTCGATCGCGTCTTTCATAATTAGGGTCATGGCACCAGCGCAGCCCAATTGTTCAACCGTCACAGGTTCCTTGTCCCGGGTTTCCCCGATAACGATCCGGTTGAAGCGGTCTCTCAGGTCACTTAAGTCAGTAGCCAAGCAGAGGGCTGCCATTACTTCGGAAGCCACTGTAATATCAAAACCATCCTCGCGTGGATAACCGTTGCCTGGTCCACCCAGACCAACGACCACATGCCGCAAGTTCCGGTCGTTCATGTCAACGACACGCTTCCAAGTAATCCGGCGGTTGTCAATATTCAATTTATTGCCTTGGTGGATGTGGTTATCAATCACAGCTGATAGTAAGTTGTTGGCGGTTGTGATGGCATGCATGTCCCCCGTAAAGTGCATATTGATATCTTCCATCGGCACAACTTGGGCATAGCCCCCACCAGCAGCGCCGCCCTTCAAGCCGAAAGTCGGGCCAAATGAAGGTTCACGAAGAGCCACCATGGATTTCTTTCCAATTTTTTGCAGGGCATCCCCTAGACCGACTGTAATTGTGGTTTTCCCCTCACCAGCTGCCGTTGGGTTAATAGCGGTGACCAGGATTAACTTACCATCTTCTCGATCTTGGATTTGATCCAGAGTTCTTTGAGGGATTTTGGCCTTATAGAGTCCGTATTGGTCTAAATCGCTTTCCTTAAAGCCGAGGCCTTCAGCAATCTCAGTGATTCGCTTCGGTTCATTTTGCTGGGCAATTTGAATATCCGTTAACATATAATGACTCCTCCTTTAAAATTAACTAAATCAATTATAACATGTTTAAGCGCTTACACAAATAGTCTGCTCATCTCGATTGAAAGTTAAGAAAAAAGTTTCACTGAAAAAACCAGATTCTGCCAAATAAAAGTAAATTTCCAGTGTATAGTCTGCTTAGCTTTGCTTTATTTTAGTGATTAAAGCAGTTAAAATGAATACAATTATTGTATATTTCTTTCAACTGGACTCTCAGGCTTTTCTAGGGAGTTTTTGCTATAATAAGTTTATTAGAATTAAAGGAGGACTGATCGAACCAATGACCTTGCATTTAATTAAAGCCCTCAAGTACGGGGTGGCGACCTTCTTTGCCATCTTCCTGGCCCAGTGGCTCCATTTAGATTATGCGGTTTCCGCTGGCATTATCGCTATCCTGACCTTAGCTGACACTAACCAACAAACCGTCCATTATATCGGAAATATTAGCCTGGCCATGGTCTTAAGCTTGACTGTTGCTAGACTGCTTTTTTATTACCTAGGATTTACCGTTTGGGTCTTTGCCCTCTATCTTTTGATCACCTATCCACTGGCCGCCTGGATGAAGTCGGGGAATGCCATTGCTCCTTGTGCGGTATCGGTCTCCCACTTGCTTTTGGACCAGACCATAGCTTTTCCCGACTTGATGAACGAGTTTCTACTTCTCATCATCGGGACCGGGATCGCCCTCTTGGTTAACTTCCTCCAACCTTCCCACCAAAAGGAAATGGCCCAGTTAAAAGAGACGATTGAAGACCGGATGCGGACGGTCCTTTGCTCCTATGCCGATCAATTAGACCAAGGCACTTTCTTTGAGCAAGATCATTTTGTTTTGGTCCTCCACGAACTCAGCCAGCTCATCCAAGATGGGCAAGGTCTGGCTGCCAGGGAGAATGCCAACCGAATGAACCAGGATACCCTATACTATAAGCAGTATTTTGCCATGCGCCAGGCCCAAAGCAATGTTCTCTACCAGATAGCGGAGAGCTTGCAGCGGCTCGACCAGAAGACCTCCCAGCACCAGGATTTAGCCCAGTTTCTCATCCACGTGTCCGAACAGCTGAACGAGCGCAATCCAGCTTTGGGACTAAGCGCAGAATTGGACCAGCTCATTAAGACTTACAGGGAGAGCGACCTGCCCCAGACCCGCAAAGAATTTGAGCTCCGGGCTACCCTCTTCGCGATCTTGACAGATTGCAAAAAATTCTTAAAATTAAAGAAAAACTTCTACTATGAAAGCAATTTTATCTATTCACATTAAAAGGAGAATCTCACCATGAAAGAAGCCTTAATTAACATTGACTACACCAACGATTTTGTCGCAGACGATGGCAGTTTAACCTGTGGCCAACCCGGTCAGGCTATCGAAGACAAGATCTGTGACTTAACGGAGCGCTTTATCCAAGATCAAGAATTTGTGGTCTTTGCTATCGATAGCCACCAAAAAGATGATCCCTACCATCCCGAGAGCCGGCTCTTCCCAAGCCATAATATCCAAGGCAGCCAGGGTCAAGAGCTCTACGGACGTCTCGCTGGCATCTACCAAGGGGCCAAGGACCAAGCCCATGTCTACTATATGGAAAAGACTCGCTACTCCGCCTTTGCGGGGACCAATCTCGATATGAAACTGCGGGAGCGCCATATCCAAACCCTCCACTTAGTTGGGGTCTGCACCGATATCTGTATCCTCCATACTGCTGTGGACGCCTATAATCTGGGCTATCAATTAGTAATCCACCCCACAGCCGTGGCAAGTTTCAACCAAGCAGGCCACGACTGGGCCCTAACCCACTTCGAGACCTGCCTAGACGCCAAAATTGTCGATTAGGCAAGACAGTTAAATCATTTACAACAAAGGAGTCTTATTATGAATTCACAGCAAAAAGTCCTCGATCATCTCTTAAAAGCGGATGGTGCTTATCTGTCTGGACAGAAGCTGGCTGAAATATTAGGGGTTTCTCGCAATGCCATCTGGAAAGCCATCCAAGCTCTCAAAGACCAGGGCTATCAAATTTCTTCGACCCCCAATAAGGGCTACCGGCTAGAAAGTCTGAGCGATGACTTGGACCCCCAACAAATCGACCACTTCCTCAAGCAAGCAGTCGGCTCGTTTGACATAGCTTATGAGGTCCGCCCCAGCATGAGCTCGACTAATGACTTGATGAAAGAGGCCCTAGCCCACAGCCAGGCGGATTATCTCTTGTACGCCACCCAACAGCAGACCAAGGGCCGAGGACGGCGAGGCAAGGCCTATTATTGCGACCTGGCAGAAGGTCTCTATTTCACCCTGGCCCTCCGCCCCCATCAGGTGAAACTCCAGGACGTGCCTATGTACACCATCCTGGCAGCGACTGCTGTTGTCGAGACCATTGAAAGCTATGTCGACGACCAGTGCGAGATCAAATGGGTGAATGACATCTTCTACCACAAGCGCAAGATCACTGGCATCTTGAGCGAAATGATTAGCTCCATTGAAGCGGCTGATACCTCCGCTGTCATGATTGGAATTGGAATCAACCTAGCGGGTTCCTTTGAAGACTCAGACCCCGCTGTTCGAGAAGTCGCAGGCACCATTTTTGGTCAAGAAACTCCAGAAGACTTCAATATCAACCAATTCTTAGCACAAATTGTGAGCCGAATCTTGACCTACCATGCCAACTTCGATGACAAAGCCTTTTTCCCCTTATACAAGGACCGGCTCATGGGCGTAGGCAAGGAGGTTTCCTACCAGTACAATGGCGACTGGCAGTCTGGAATCATCGTTGGCGTCAATCCCGAAGGCCAGCTGATCATTGCCAAAGCCAATGGCAAAAAAGAAATCCTCTATGGCCAGGATATCCATTTCTCTAGTCAGCAATTTAGAAATTTATAAACAGGGTGTGAGCAAGAGCGTTCAGCTTTGGATGCTTGGAGTAAGTTAGGATAAGGGCAAGCCACGCTTGCACGTTCCCAACTTGCGAAAGCACTCCCAAGCTGCTCTTGCGAACCCGACTACAGGGTGTGAGCAAGAGCGGTTAGCTTTGGATGCTTGGAGTAAGTCAATCGGACAGCTGGACTAGAGTCCTCACTTCACTCCCCAATCCTTAATAAAAGCAGCTGGACGCTAATATGGTCCAGCTGCTTTTTTATGGCTTGCAATGGCCGAGCGATCCAATGATCCGGCTTAAAGGACCTTTATCCAATTGATCAAGGCCAAATCCCCCTAGTTAAGCCTGGTATTTTCGGCAAAAATCTTGCCAGGCTTGGTAAAGGGCGGCTTGGTCGTCATCAAGATAGGACAGGGCCTGGTCTGCAATAGCCTGAGGAATGGGATAGAGGTAGGCAGCCATGGCACCGGCCATGGAAGCGATGGTGTCAGAGTCCCCGCCTAGGGAAACGGCCAGGCGCAAGCAGTCTTCGAAATCCTCGCTATCCCTTACGGCCACTAGGGCTTGGGGGATAGAGTCAGCACAATTAGCATGGAAGCTGTAATGCGGGCGTAAGTCGTCAATGGTGAAGTTTAAGTCATATACTTCTGTAGCAATTTGTTTGAAAATATCCTCTGGGTCTACTCCCGTCTTCGCCTGGTAAATCGCTAAAGCAAGGGTCCAGGCCCCAAGGAAAGCTTCCTCACTGTCATGACTAATCCCAGTCACTACTGATCCCCAAGCGAGAACTTCTTCTTCGCTTCGCGCTAGGTCAGCGACGGGACTGATCCGCATGCCTGCCCCATTGCCGATACTCTGATAGGGCTGGGGAGTCCGACTATAGATCCAGCGGAAAAAGTTCTTACCATAACCTGCCGTCGGATATTTCCGCCCCCAAGCCTGCATAGACCGCACTGTTTCTTCCTCCAGCAGGGCTAAGAAATCAGCGTCCTTAGCCAAGCCTCCTGCTCTTTCTGCAGTCTGCATCAAGGCCTGGCCCACCGCTAGGGTCATGATCGAATCATCCGTTAGATGACAGTCTGGATGGAAGAGTTCAAAGTCCTTTCCCCGGTAATTATTTAATTCAAAACGTGAGCCTACAATGTCTCCAATGATTGCGCCTAGCATATCTTTCCCCTCTCTAAAACTTTTCAATTTGTAACTTACTAATTTTAAGTGCATAATAAGGTGGAGGTGATCATAATGAATAATGAACAAGCACTCCAATTGCTTCAAGATGTTTTAAAAGTAAACTCAACCAATGGCAATGAAACTGCCGTGGCCGACCTTATAGAACCTATTTTACAGGAGGCAGGCCTAGAAACCAAACGCTATTCCTATAAGGGTGATCGGACCCAGCTTATAGCAACATTAGATAGTGGCGTAGAAGGACCTACGCTCGGCTTAACCGGCCATATGGATGTCGTCCCAGTCGGCGATAACCCTTGGGAGCACGAGCCCTTCGCCGCAGAAATTGAAGACGGGGTCATCTACGGCCGAGGCGCCTGCGATATGAAGGGTGGCCTAATTGCCCTCGTCGCTGCCGCTCTTCGACTAAAAGCCGAAAATCTTCCTAAAAAAGGAAAAATTATCCTAGTCTTTACGGCGGATGAAGAGATGGGTGGTAAGGGCGCCAAGGATTTAGTCGACCAAGACCTCCTCCCCTATGTCGATGCCCTGATCTGTGCCGAACCAACTAACCTCCAAGTGGCGCGGGCCCACAAAGGAGTCTTCTGGCTGTCACTGGAAACTCAAGGCCGGACTGCCCACGGATCGACCCCTAAAAAAGGCGTCAATGCCGTAGAAAAAATGATCAAGTGGCTGGACCGGATCGCTCAGACCTACCATGCCGACGACCACGAAGATGATCTCCTTGGCCAATCGACCATGTCTTTTAACCAAATTTCTGGCGGCAGTGTGGTCAATGTAGTCCCAGACCGTGCCCAAGCCCAGGTGGATATCCGGACCGTGCCTGGCCAAGACCATCCCGAGCTCTACGCTAGTTTTGAACAAATCATCAAAGACTTAGAAGCTGAAGATCCTGACTTTAAGGGACAGATGGACCTCTTCACCAATCTCTATCCCTTGCGGACCGACGACCAAGACCCCCTCGTCCAAATTGCGCTCGAGACATCTAAAGATACCCTCGACCAAGCAGCAGGTTTAGCTGCCTTCAGCGGAGGAACCGATTGCGCGGAATTTATCCGCCACCAAGCCGATATACCAACCATTATTATTGGCCCGGGCCAAAGCTTACATGAACCCGATGAACACATCACCGTCAGTGAATTCTACCAAAGCATCGCCTGGTACCAAGCCATTATCCGCCAGTGGTTTGAACAAAAAGATTAACCGTGTAAAATGAAGGAGAGTATGAGCTTTTGTCGTACTCTCTTTTATTAGCTTGACTTTAAGAAAGGCTTTCTTTAAACTTATAAGCTAGTCAATTTTAAAAGAAAAGAGGTTCTTATGTTAAAGAAAATCAACCAATTACCTGCTGGCATGTTCCTAGTTCCCATGGTCGTCAGCATGGTCTTAATTTCCATTTTTCCCAATATGTACGACCGTTTTGGCGGCACCAGTCAGGCTAGCTTCCAGATGGGGACGCCGGTTGTCATTGGCCTTTTGGTCTTTGCAGCAGGGACGAGTCTTGACCTCAAGCAGATTGTTCCCTTATTAAAGCGCCACCTGCCCATGATCTTATTTAAATTATTTTGGTCAAGCCTCCTGATCTATTTCTACTATCTAGCTTTTGGTAGCCAGAGGATCTTTGGGATTTCACTCTTGAGCTTTGCTTGTGTGATTTATTCCCTGAATCCAGCTGTAGCCCTAGCCATCCATTCCTCATATGGTGACCAGCGTTTTGGGGCGGTCTATGGAATCTTCGGTATCCTGGGTATGTCCTTTACCCCGCTTATTCTCCTGAGTCTGCTTACCGCTGATGGAGGGGCAGGCGGCATTGACTGGAACCCCATTATTTCGATCTTTATTCCTCTTATTGTAGGGATGTCCCTGGGTAACTTGGATCCTGACTTCGCGGACTTCTTTACGCCAATGATCGGCCGCCTCCTGCCCTTCCTCGGTTGGAACTTGGGAGCCGGTATGCGGATCCAAGACGCTCTGGCATCTGGTGGCTCAGGCCTCTTGATGACACTTGCCTTCTTTATTCTGATGCTTCCACTCATTTTCTTTGACCGCTACGTCACCAAGCAGAATGCGGGCATTGATGGAGCAGCGATTTGGAATGTGGCTGGCATGTCTGTCGCCAACCCAGCGCTCATTGGCCTGACCTTACCCGAAACTTTCGGCGATGATGTGGTAGCCGCGACCGCCATCGTGATGATGGTCTGCATCGCCAGCTCCCTCCTCTCCCCGCTTGTCGCCCAAAAGCTCTACCAAAGAAAAGAGACTGTGACTAAAGGCGGTTAGTCCTGACTCTAGGAGCAAGTTTAAAAAAATTCATTAATAAAAAAAGACCGGCCACCATTAGGCCGGTCCACTGATCAAAGGCTAGGATAAGATTCCTGGCCTTTTTTGAAGGGGAATTTTTTGGCTGAGCGCTCTTGCTCTCACCTTTCAGTCGGGTTCGCAAAGGCAGAAAAGGATCGACTTCAGCAAAGTGGAGCGACCGGCTAAAGCCGCTCTTATCCTCTTTGCCTCCAGTCATCCCTATCTAGCCG
Organism: Aerococcus sp. UMB7834; assembly: GCF_030215145.1. Classification (NCBI taxonomy): domain Bacteria; kingdom Bacillati; phylum Bacillota; class Bacilli; order Lactobacillales; family Aerococcaceae; genus Aerococcus; species Aerococcus sp. UMB7834. The sequence continues at coordinate 104,606 of NZ_JASOLI010000001.1, forward strand.
CCTTTGCTTACACCCTCCAGTTGCGTTCGGTTGCGCAGAAGTGGCTCCCTCACACCCTAGTTGGGCTCAGGCTAGCAGAAATAGCTCCTCTTCACCAAAATCCGTCGAAGGCTTTCATCCTTCTCTGGCTTTTGGCTCCAGAGGTCTATTTCTCCCGCTAGCCTTCACACCCTATCTAGTCGGGTTCGACTTGGCAGGCTTGGAGTGATTTCACAAGTAAGGAACGAACGAATACTTCGCTCTTATCCTTAATTGCTCCAATCATCCAAGCCTAAACCTCAAGTCTCTCACCCTTATTCTTCAGAGTCTAAGATAATAGTTACTGGGCCATCGTTGGTTAGGCTAACTTGCATGTCAGCACCGAACTGGCCTTCTTCGACGTCAAGATCATAGGCTTCGCGTAGTTTTTGATTGAGCGCCAGGTAGATTTTTTCACCGTGGTCGGGATGGGCGGCGTCTACAAAGGAAGGTCGGTTGCCCTTGCGTGTCCGGGCATAGAGGGTGAACTGGGAGATGGAAAGGATCTTGCCGCCTACCTGGTTAATGTCCAGGTTGAGTTTGTCCTCTTCATCAGCAAAAATTCGCATTTTGGCAATTTTTCTTGCCATATAGTCCACCGTTTCCTCGTTGTCGTCATCATGGACACCTACTAGGAGCATGAAACCTTCTTGAATAGCGCCCAAAGTCTGGTCGTCAACACTTACAGATGCTTGGCTAACACGTTGAATAATTACTCGCACAGTCACTCTTCCTTTCTTTTTTACTGGGTGGAGGCCCGCTCCACCACATAGACGTCAGGGATATCCTTCACCTTATCAATGATCTTATCCAATTGGTCAATATTTTGGATAGCCAGGCGGAGGCGGATCTTGGCCATATTGGTCTTGTGGTCAACATTCCCGTTAATGTTAGAGATCGACTTGGTCAAGGGACTGACCACCTGGATGATTTCATTCAAGAGCCCACTCCGTTCAAAGGCTTCGATCACCAGTTCCACCTCAAAGCTGATATCCGCATCATCCTGTGTATTCTCCCACTCAACTTCAATCAGGCGATCAGAAAGTTCATCATCCAAATCGACATTCTTACAGTCGCGGCGGTGGACAGAAATCCCCCGTCCCTTGGTAATATAACCGACAATATCATCCCCAGGCACCGGTGTACAGCAGTGGGCCAGGCGGAAGAGCAGGTTGTCGGCCCCCTCCACAAAGACACCATCATTATGACGGACTGTCATAGCAGGCTTGCGGTCCTTCTCCTCTTCATCGTGGATAACTTCTTCCAGATCCTTCTTATGCAATTCTTCCCGGCGTTTAGCCCGAGCCTTTTCTGTCAGGCGGTTGGCCACGGCCGAAGCCGATAGTTCACCAAAACCAACTGCTGCAAAGAGGTCATCTAAGGAAGAGAAGTTAAAGCGTTCCAAAAGATCAGCCTGCCTGGTCTTGGTATAGAGGTCCTTGAAGGCAAAGCCGCTCTCATTGACCGCATCTTCGACTGCTTGTCGTCCCTTTTCCAGGTTCTCTTCCCGGTCTAAGAGCTTGAAGAAACGCTTAATCTTGTTCTTGGCCCGGTTGGTTGCCACTAGGTTGACCCAGTCTCGACTAGGGCCGGCGGAATTCTTCGAGGTTAGGATTTCCACAATATCGCCATTCTCTAACTTATAGTTAAGCGGGACAATTTTAGAATTGACCTTAGCTCCGATCGTTTTATTCCCTACCTCTGTGTGGATCTGGTAGGCAAAGTCTAGTGGACCAGCACCTGATGGGAGTTCCTGGACGTCGCCTTGGGGGGTGAAGACGTAAACCTTGTCCTTGAAAATGTCTTCCTTGACGCTTTCTACAAAGTTTTCTGCGTCAACCGAATCATCTTGGAGGTCTTGGATTTGTTGGAACCAGGCGATCTGGTCGTCTAAGTCATCCTTTTCTACTTCACCGGTAACGCCCTTCTTATAGGCCCAGTGCGCAGCAACCCCGTATTCGGCAACTTCATGCATCTGGTAGGTGCGAATCTGAATTTCAACCGGGACTCCCTTATCCCCTAATACCGTGGTATGGAGGGACTGGTACATGTTGGCCTTGGGCATAGCGATATAGTCCTTGAAGCGGTTAGGAAGGGGCTTCCAGTTAGTGTGGACAACTCCCAGGACGGCATAACAATCCTTGACCGTGTCGACCAGAACCCGGATAGCTAGGAGGTCGTAAATTTCCGAGAACTCCTTCTTCTGCTTCTTCATCTTCCGGTAGATGGAATAGATGTGCTTGGGCCTCCCATAGATTTCGAAGGGCTCTGCAATGACGCCCTCCATCTGAGCTTGGAGTTTTTCAATGGTTTCATTGATGTAGTTCTCCCGCTCATCCCGCTTGGCATTCATCAGATGAACAATTTGATAGTAGGCTTCGGGATTAATATAACGCAGGCAGGTATCTTCTAATTCCCACTTGATCTGGCTCATCCCCAAGCGGTCAGCCAGCGGGGCATAGATCTCCAGCGTTTCTCTAGAGATACTGACCTGCTTTTCGGGTTTATGCCACTTAAGGGTCCGCATATTGTGGAGGCGGTCAGCTAATTTTACCATAATTACGCGGAGGTCATTGGCCATGGCGAGGAGCATTTTTTGGTGGTTTTCCGCCTGCTGCTGCTCCTGGGACCGGTATTTCAGCTTCCCTAATTTGGTTACCCCGTCCACCAGAGTCGCCACTGTATCGGAGAAGAAATAGGCAATATCATCCAAGGAAATGCCCGTGTCTTCCACCACATCGTGGAGAAAACCGGTCGCCACCGTGTCAGGATCCATGTGAAGCTCCGCTAGAATCGAAGCCACCTGGATAGGATGGGTAAAGTAAGGCTCTCCCGATTTGCGAACTTGGTCACGATGGGCCCGCTCAGCAAAATCAGCCGCCTTAGAGACAAAGGCCAGCTTATCTTCTGGCATATAGGACTTGCAGAGGTCCAATACTTCTTCTTTAGTATAATTTTGTTTTTCAGACATCAAACCTACCCCTTTCTAATTACATCTCAATACCGCGGACAGTCTTAGGTAAGCTATGGCAGTTTAGATGTCTCTTGATGAATGGTTTAACTCATATTTTACCATATCTGAGAGGATAATGAGAAGTATTCCTTTAAATGGAATCCTTAGTCGCTTCCGCTCGGCCCTTAACGGCATAGATACCAAACCAGTCGCCCCGGCGGACGATCTCTTCGATACGGAAATCTGCTTGGATCAAGGCCGCCTTGATTGCTTCAAATTCCTTATAGTAGATGCCCGAGAGGATGAACTTCCCTTGAGGCTCAAGGCAGTCATAGGCTTGGGGGATGAACGGGATCAAAATATCAGCCAAGATATTAGCCGTAATCAGGTCGACGGGGTCAGAAATCCCGCTTAGCTTATCATTAGCCCGAGCCGAGCACCGGTCAGCCACCTGGTTGACTTCAAAATTTTTCTGGGCAATGGGAATGACTTGCTCATCATAGTCAAAAGCCTGGACGGACTGGGCCCCCAGCTTAGCTGCTGCAATAGCAAGGATCCCTGAACCGGTGCCCACATCATAGACCCGGTCCTCTGGTTCGAGATAGCTTTCCAGAAGTTGGAGGGAGAGCTGGGTAGTGGCATGGTCCCCGGTCCCAAAGGCCATTTCAGGGTCCATATAGATAGGAATCAGGGCCTGGGTCTCTTCTTCTTGCCAAGAAGGAATAATATGAATAAAACGACTGATCACTATAGGCTGGTAGTAACGCTTCCACTCTTCCTCCCAGTTGGTCTCCGCCAATTGACCAATCGCGACCTCTTCTTCGCTATAGGCTGGGTCTAAATCCCTCAAAGCTGCTAAAAGAGCCTGAGCCAGATCTTTCTTGGACCAAGCCGTATCAGAAAAATAACCCACCACCTGGGGAAAGAGCGGATAGGCCTGGCGCTTGGCCTCTAACTTAACCACTGATCCTTCCTCTTCTAGCGCATCAAAATCCTTGACATCTTGGATCAGTGCCCCCTGTGACCCCAATGCCAACAAGCTGTCTGACACCTGGTCGGAATCTCCGTATTTGACGTCGATTGTCACCTCATAGAATCCCATTAATATACCTCCAATGAATAGCGTTCTTTGTTTCCATAACGGTTGACTGCCTGACGCTGGGCAACATCTTGCCTCACTGCCTCATGAGGCCAGGTCAAATCGAGCGTCTCCCGCTCACCCCGGTCCAGTTCGCGCAACTGTTGGTCAGCTTGGCGGAGGGTGTAGCGCATCCATTTGAGAAGAACCTGGACATAGTCGCCCGTATAAGTCCCATTGCCTAGGTTAGGTGCCAGGATAAAAATCCCAGGCTGCAAGCTAATATCTTTGCTATAATAGCCGAAACGAAAGGTTAAACTCAAATAAGCAAATTGATCGCTTTGCTTATTTAAGGCGTCTCGCATCATATGATCGGAAGCCGGCTCCTGCCGACTGGGCAGGTGAACTTGGAGAATAATCCCTGTACTCCTCTCATCATAGGTTAATTGCCAGGGAAACTGGAAGCGTAAACCCTGCCACTCCTGGTATAGGTATTCAAATAAGCTCTTTTCGGTCATCTGTCCACACTCCTTTTGGTCATTGCTTGCCCTATCTTGGGGCCTTCACTTCTCTCTATTATAGCTTATCCATCCTTGTTCTCCTAATTTATTAAAAGTTCTCTAAAGCCCTCTTTTCACTGACCTTGACCAAAGAAGATATGCTATACTATTGGAAGACAGTGTTAAAAATGGGGTGTAAGGATGTCCGAACGTAATCTGACAACAAAAGATATTTTACAAAAAGAATTTAAACCAGCCATCCGCGGCTTTAACATGCAAGAAGTGGATGAATTTCTAGATATCATCATGCGGGACTATGAGTCCTATGAAAAAGAAATTGCCTACTTACAAGCCGAACTGGAGAAAGCCAAGCGGCAGACTGGCGAAGATAAGAGTCGGCAAAGCCGATCCAAAGCTAGCGGAACTAACAAAACCGGTGCAACCACCAATTATGATATTCTCCGCCGCCTATCCAAATTAGAGAAGGCGGTCTTTGGTTCCCAAAGCTATGACGAAGAAGACCATATGGGCGATACCATTATTCGCCAAAATTATTAGCATTTCACGCCGATTTGCGTTATAATGAGTTATCATATGTAAATTTCGGGTAATCGCGGGTAGTCATACCTGAGGAAAGTCCATGCTCACACTGACTGAGAGGTCAGTAGTGTTCGTGCTTAGCGAAAACATAAGCTAAGGCATAGACGGCGGGAAAAACGGCTTCAGCCCTAGGGCTATGCCCCAGTATCCCTGAAAAGTGCCACAGTGACGAAGTTAGTTGGGAAACCAGCTAAGTGGAACGAGGTAAACCCCTCGAGTGAGCAACCCAAATTCGGTAGGGGCACTTGGCAAGCAGAAATGAATGTAAGCCGAGGCAGCAATGCAGATAGATGATTACCGAACTTGCAAACAACCTGGGATGCAAGGGAACAGAACATGGCTTATAGAAATTTACATCAGGTTTGTAAAGAATCCAAGCTTGTGTGGTCTATCCCCAGGCTTGGATTTTTTATATTTTTATCGATTATTTTTTTGTGTTGGTAACTAGACATTGATTACCAGCACAGTATGTTAAAAAATTATAAGGAGGATTCCATGAAGACGTATCAGTTAATGGCCAGCTGCGCGAGCGGGATCGAGGCCCTGGTGAAGAATGAATTAAAGGCCCTGGGCTATGACTGCCAGGTCGAGAACGGCCGGGTCCGCTTTGAAGGGACCCCCCAAGACATTGCCCGGACCAATATCCAATTGCGGACAGCTGACCGGGTTAAAATTATCGTCGGTGAATTTGAAGCCAAAACTTTCGAGGCTCTCTTCGACCAAGTCAAGGCCCTCAATTGGTCGGATCTCCTGCCCTTCGACGCCAATTTCCCTGTCTCCGGCAAGTCCGTCAAGTCCCAGCTCCATTCGGTTCCCACCTGCCAGAAGATGGTTAAAAAAGCTATTGTGGACCACTTAAAAGAAGCTTATTTCCGGCGCGGACAGCTGCCTGAAACCGGTGCCCGCTACCCCATTGAGGTCAGCATCCACAAAGATCAGGCCCTCCTAACCCTGGATACGACGGGAGATAGCTTGTTTAAGCGGGGTTACCGCCAGGTTAAAGGGGGCGCACCACTCAAGGAAAACTTCGCAGCTTCCTTGGTTAAGCTGACCACCTGGTTCCCTGACCGGCCCTTGGTGGACCCTACCTGTGGCTCAGGGACCATCGCCATTGAAGCCGCCCTGATTGGGATGAATATTGCTCCCGGCATCCACCGGCACTTTGTCTGCGAGGACTGGGATATCTTCCGAGACCAGGAATTCGACAAGGAGCGGGCTGCTGCTAAGGCGGCCATTGACCATGACATCCAATTGGACATCCAAGCTTCGGATATTGACCACCGCATGGTTGAAATTGCCAAGGCCAATGCCCAAGCGGCAGGAGTTGACCATCAAATTACCTTTAAGCAGATGCAAGTAGCTGACTTTACAACGAATAAAGACTTCGGCATTATGATCAGCAACCCGCCTTATGGGGAACGTCTCAACGACGAAGACAGTGTCCACCAACTCTACCAGGAGATGGGCGAGGTTTTCCGGCCCCTAGAGACCTGGAGCAAGTATATCCTGACTTCAGACTTGGCCTTTGAGGACTATTACGGTGACAAGGCCACCAAGAAGCGCAAACTCTACAACGGCGCTTTGCGGACCGACTTCTTCCAATTCTGGGGAAAGAAGAAGAAAGCGCATTAAGCTAAAGCGAGGCCTGGCGCATGGCCTGCTTGGCGAGCTGGTCAGCCCCCCGGTTGTCAGCTTCCGGTACCCAGTTCAAATGAAATTGAGGAAATTTAGCAAGAGCAAGTAAGATAGCCTGGATGGCCTGGCTATAGGGACTGTTCTTGCTTTTTTTCTTGCGTATGGCGTCATAAACGGCCCGACTATCCGTTTGGCAGATGATCAGGTCATCTGTACGCCCTTGGTCTTCGAGTAGCTCTAAGGCGATTTTAAGGGCAGAGAATTCAGCTAAGTGGTTGTCCATTTTTTGAGGCAGGGAGAATTTGAGGGGGTATTGCTTGCCCCCTTCCAGCCAGAGAATCCCGACCCCCACCCGACCGTCCTTAACATTGACCGAAGCATCGATGGCGAGACGTATCACCTAGATCACCCCTTTCATGATTTTTCTAAGTAAGCGGTAAGTGTCGTCTTCTGGATCAGCTGTCGCTAGAGCAGTCAATAAGTCAGCGGGTGACTGGTCGAGCTCTTCTTCGAAGGGATAGACTAAGCCCGTCAGAAGCACCCACTCCTCCTCCAGATAGGCCTTAACTAAGGGCTCCTTAAAGAAACAAGCCTCCAAGTAGTCTTGACCAGCCTGGAAGAAAGACCGGTCCTGGGGCTGGTTTAAAGTAGCTAAATGGAGCTCATGGCACTTCCCTAACGGTCCCTCTAGAACTAAGTGGCCTTGGTCTCCAGCCTCCAACAAGCGCGCCAGGAAATCCGTCCGTACCAGACTAGGGCCAGGATGTCTAGTCAGATAGGCTCGGATGAAAGTTTGAACCTGGTCAGCTGCTAAGCTGTCTAAGACCTGGTAGCAGGCTATAGCCTGGCTCGGATCCGAGGCCAAGTCGCTATCTAAGTAAGCGGTCAGAGCCATTTGACTAGCAGCCGCTTCTTTAGCAGCTATTTGATCGGGATAGAAGATAAAATCGATCCAATCCTGATCGACAGCTGGTCCCTGACGCACAAAAAGCCCCAACTCTGAAAACTCTTTCAAAGTACTTGGGGCTGTCTGAGCCAGTAGGGACATGGCACTTTCATATAAGAGGAGGGCTCGGTCTTGGTCAAGCTCCTCTAAAACTTGCTGGGTCAAGGCCAGAGCTAGGTCAGCCTGGTCCTGGTCCAGCAATACCTGGAGTAAGTCCAGGAAAAACTTGGAAAAATTTCCGGCCAGTTGCTGAGCTTGGCGGATAGCTGCCAGGCCCTGACTGAGACCCCCTGCTGTCTTAAGAGCTAGGGCTTCCTCGATCAGGGACCGGCATTCAGCATTTCTTTCCATAGACATGGCACATGCCTCCCTTTGTTGTCACATTCTCCTTAAAATTGACGAAAACGCGCTTCGCGAGCTAGGCGGATGGCTTCAGCTGACTTGCCATCCCAGTCCTCTAATTCCTTGATGAGCATGGTTTTGATATTGTCAGCTAAGTGTTCCTTGGTGATCGCTTCTCCCCGCTGGCGGACGGGAATGATTTCATCCACTACACCCAGTTCATAGAGGTCTTTAGCGGTGAACTTCATCAGTTCCGCTGCCTCATTGGCCCGGTTAACATCCTTCCACAGAATGGTCGCAAAGCCTTCTGGGGAAAGAATGGAATACATGGCGTCCTCTAGGATCCAAACCCGGTTGGTCACTGCCAGGGCTAGGGCCCCACCGCTCCCTCCTTCACCAATTAAGACGGAGATATTAGGAGCAGATAAACGACCGAAAGCCTGCATGGACCGGGCAATCGCTTCACCAACCCCCCGGTCTTCCGATTCCATATCGCAAAAAGCACCAGAAGTATTGATAAAGCTAATGACCGGACGCTTAAATTTATCGGCTTGTTCCACTAGGCGGATGGCCTTGCGGTAACCTTCCGCATGGGGAGAGCCAAAGTTCCGTTCCACATTTTCTTTAGTGGTGTGACCCTTTTCTGTCCCGATAATGGTCACTGGCCGGCCATCTAAACGACCCACCCCACCATAAATCGCGGCATCGTCCCCATAGGCCCGGTCGCCGTGGAGTTCATAGAAATCGTCACAGATGTAATTGGCCAGTTCCGAAGTGGTCAAGCGTTGGGTATCCCGAGCAGCTTTAACGACCTCACTCGGATGGAGAGAAGGTCGTTTTTTTGAATGACTTTCTAGCATAATACACTCCTTAAGCTTGGCAATGGATGGACAGCAAGGCAGATAGTTCTTCTCTTAATTGCTGGCGGGGGATGATTCGGTCAACGAAACCATGGGCCAGTTGGTGCTCGGCACTCTGGAAGCTGTCAGGCACAGCCTGGTGGATAGTTTGTTCGATCACCCGTTTGCCGGCAAAGCCGATTAAAGCACCAGGTTCGGCACAAATAATATCAGCCTGCATGGCAAAACTAGCTGTTACCCCGCCCGTTGTCGGATCAGTCAAAACGGCCAGGTAGAGGAGGCCGGCCTCACTGTGTCGTTCCACAGCCAGCGAAATCTTGGCCATCTGCATGAGGGAAACAATCCCTTCTTGCATCCGAGCCCCCCCACTCGCTGTAAAGACCACAACTGGCAGGCTTTCTTTAAGGGCTAACTCGAAGAGGGAAGTTAACTTCTCCCCCACCCGGGCGCCCATGGACCCCATCATGAAGAAGGGATTCATACAGGCAAAGGCTAGTTTCTGTCCATTGAGCTTACCAAGGCCCGTGGTGATGGCTTCATCCGTCTGAGCCCGTTCTTGGGCCTTGGCCCGCTTCTCCTCATAGCCTGGAAAGTCCAGGGGATTGGCATGGCTCCCATCTTCAAAAAGAGGCTCAAAAGAATCTGGATCCAAGATCAAACGAATCCGCTCCTGGGCTGAAATCCGGAAATGATAGTCACAGTTGCTGCAGACATAGGCCGGTTTCATATCCTGGGTCAGGATAGTTTGCTGGCACTGGGGACACTTCTGCCACATGCCGTCAGGAATATAGGGCTTATGGTTAGGATCAACAACGTCCACTTGACTAGACTGGGGCACATGAATATAAGATTTCTTTTTCCGCTTGAAAGCCATCAGCTCAGCTCCCTTCTCAGTTTGATTGTTCGGCTAGCCAGGCAGGTAAGAGGCTGGCTTCCAGGTAGTCATTACTATAGTCACCGGAAAGGAAACCGTCATCCTCTAGAATGGCCTGGAGAAGGGCCTGGTTGGAGGCAATGCCTTCAATCCGCAACTCTCCTAGGGCCCGCTTCATCCGTTGCACGGCTTCTTCTCGATCCGCTCCGTACGCAATCAATTTAGCAAACATATTATCATAGTATGGCGGCATTTGATAGCCATTATAAACACTTGATTCTAGTCGCAAGCCCAAATTACCTGCCGGAAAATGAATAAAGTCAAAGGATCCGGTCGAAGGATAGAAGTGCTGTTCTGGCCGCTCCGCATTCAAGCGGACCTCAATGGCATGCCCTTCAAAGTGAATATCCTCCTGGTCCAAGCTTAGGGGTTGACCAGCCGCAATTTCAATTTGCTTTTTGACCAAGTCGACGCCGGTAACCATTTCCGTGATTGGATGTTCCACCTGGATCCGGGTATTCATCTCCATAAAATAAAAGTTCTGGTCATAGTCTACCAGGAATTCAATGGTGCCCGCCCCCGTGTAATTGACTTCTTCACCAGCTTTAACAGCTGCTGCACAGATCTTTTCGCGCGTTGTTTGGCTAATAAAGGGACTTGGACTCTCTTCGAGTACTTTTTGGTGGTTGCGCTGGAGGGAGCATTCCCGCTCCCCTAGATGGACCACCTTACCATAGTTATCACCGAGGATTTGAACTTCAATGTGGTGGGCAGGATGGATGACCTTCTCCATGTAGAGCTGGTCATTCTGGAAGTTCTGCTGGGCTTCCAAGCGGGCCTCATCGAAGGCCGTCTGCAAATGACTAGCCTGGTTAACCAGGCGCATGCCCTTGCCCCCGCCCCCAGCCGTTGCCTTGAAGAGAACAGGATAACCGACTTCTTCAGCAATGGCTTGGGCTTCCTCAGCACTACGAACAAAGTCTTCACTCCCCGGAATAACCGGCACCTTAGCGGCCTTCATGGTATCCCGGGCATGTTGCTTATCCCCCATCTGGTCAATCACATCCGCTTCCGGTCCGATAAAGACAATATTCATCTCCCGGCAGAGGCGGGCAAATTTACTGTTTTCTGATAAGAAGCCAAAACCGGGATGGATGGCCTGGGCCCCAGTAACGACAGCTGCGCTGAGGATAGAGGGCATGTTTAAATAGGAGTCAGCTGCGGACGCTTTCCCAATACAGACTGCCTCATCAGCTAAGGAGACATGCATTGCATCGGCATCCGCTTCGGAGTATACAGCCACTGTTTGGATGCCCATCTCCTTACAAGTTCGAATGATTCGAACGGCGATTTCGCCACGGTTGGCAATAAGTATTTTCTTAAACATTTGACCACTTTCTTTATTACTTAAATATCGCGTTCAACATCTGATACGGCGAAAGTCATTTGGCATTCACTGCATAGAACGCCATCTTCACGGTGGATGGTAGCCTTAGCCAAGCCAATATTCCGCTTAATCTTTAAGATATCAACGGTTACGGTAAGGACATCGCCTGGCACAACCTTCTGGCGGAATTTAACCTTGTCCACTCCTGCTAGATATCCGGTCCGCTTGGTGAGGCCATCCGTCATCAAGAGTGGAATCGAACCAGCCTGGGCCATGGTTTCAATTTGAAGGACGCCTGGCATGACTGGTTCACCTGGGAAGTGGCCGACAAAATAAGGCTCGTTAATGGTCACGTTCTTGCGTGCCACCACGCGTTTGCCAACCTCTAATTCCGGTACCCGGTCAATAAAACAAATTGGATAGCGGTTAGGAATGATGTCCATAATCTCTTGGGCATCTAAGATAATTTCATTATTTTCCACACGATCTCTCCTTAACTAATCTCAAATAGAGGCTGGCCGTATTCAACGACTTCACCGTCCTTGACTAAAATCTGACTGATGGTCCCTGAGCATTCAGCTGGGATTTCATTCATAATCTTCATGGCTTCAACGATACATACCGTTTCCCCCGCCTGGATGGTCTGACCCAAGCTCACATAAGGGTCACGGTCAGGACCTGGCGCTAGGTAGACCACACCCACAATAGGACTGGTCACAACTTGGCCAGAGAAGCTTTCTTCTTCCTTGGTCGCTTCTTCTGCCGCTGGGTCAGGAGCAGACGTTGCCTCAGCTTGACCTGCCTTTTCAGCAGCCAAGGCGTCGACAGAACTGGCCGCTTGGTCTATGCCCTTAGCATTGAGAGCATCGGTTTCCAACTTGGACATAACAATCTCTAAGTCTTCATTCTTGAAGACAAATTGCTGTAAACTGGATGCATCTACGGCTTGGATAAGCGCCTTAATTTCTTTTGTTTCCATTAGTCTTGAGTCACCTTCTTAAAGCAAATCACCGTATTGTGGCCACCGAAACCAAGGGCATTAGAAACTAAAGCATCAATTTGGCGGCCTTCCCCTTGGCCAGTTACCAGGTGGAGGTCACAGTCTTCATCTGGCACTTGGTAGCCTACCATGCCTGGGATAAAGCTTTCTTCCATAGCTTTAATACTAGCAATCGCTTCAACGGCACCCGCAGCGCCCAAGAGATGGCCGACTGCCGCCTTGGTTGAGCTCACTGCGACGTCTTGACTATAATCGCCAAAAGCCGTTTTGATGACATGGCTTTCTACTCGGTCATTAGTTGGGGTAGAGGTTCCGTGGGCGTTGACATATTGCACATCGTCTTGGCCGAGGCCAGCTTCATTTAGAGCAAGTTCAATAGCCTTGACAGCTTCTTGGCCTTCTGCATGAGGAGCTGTCAGGTGGTAGGCGTCGGAAGTTGCTCCGTAGCCAGCCACTTCAGCGTAAATCTTAGCACCCCGGGCTTGGGCGGATTCTAAGCTTTCAAGAAGCAAGATGCCAGCTCCTTCGCCCATAATGAAGCCTGCCCGTTCCTTATCGAAGGGAATGGAGGCACGGTCAGGGTCAGAAGTGGTGTTCATCGCGGTGAGGTTTTCAAAGCCGGACATAGCAATCTCACAGATGGATGATTCCCCCCCACCAGCTAACATATAGTCGGCATAACCGTGCTTGATATAGCGGAAGGCTTCACCAATGGCATTATTAGCTGAAGCACAGGCTGTTGAGACGGTTTGGGCTGGGCCATGGATTCCAAAATGCATGGAGATATTGGCCCCACCCATGTTGGAGATGGCTATCGGAACGAATAAAGGATTCACCCGTTTTGGTCCCTTAGCAATCATCTTGCGGATCCCTGATTCCATTTCTTGAACCCCACCAATACCGGTCCCAAAATAAATACCCACCCGGTCGCGGTCCACTTGGTCAAGGTCTAAGCCTGCGTCTTTGAGAGCTTCGCTTGATGCTGCAATGGCGTATTGGGCGTATGGCTCCATCCGTTTGGCTGACTTGCGATCCATATAATTCTTAGGGTCGAAGTCTTTGACTTCAGCTACTAACTGGGTATCCAGGCCGCTAGCATCGAACTTGGTAATCGGTCCAATACCGTGCTTGCCTGCTTTTAAATTGGTCCAAAATTCATCGACTGAATTTCCTAAGGGGGTCACAGCCCCTAGACCTGTCACTACAACTCTTCTCGTCATAAGAACCTCCTAGTTCATATTGAGACCACCGTTGATTTCAAGGGTGGTACCAGTAATATACTTGTTATTTGCTAGGAATAAGATCGCTTCTGCTACTTCCTCTTGTTCGCCGAAGCGCTTGAGCGGGATTTCATCTAGCATGGCTTCTTTTGTTTTGTCTGATAATTTATCGGTCATGTCGCTGGAAATGAAGCCAGGTGCCACGGCATTGACGGTGATGTGACGACTGGCTAGCTCGCGGGCTGCCGACCGGGTCAAACCGATCAAACCAGCCTTGGAAGCCGAGTAATTAGCCTGGCCGACATTTCCAATAATGCCGGATAAACTCGATACATTTATGATAGCACCTCTACGTTGTTTTAGCATTATTTTTGACACATGACGGATCAAATTAAAACTTCCCTTAAGGTTCACGTCAATGACTTGGTCGAAATCTTCTTCAGACATCCGAATCAAGAGGCTGTCCTTGGTAATCCCGGCATTGTTGACTAGGACATCCACTCGACCGAAGTCCTTGTGAATGGCTTTCACCACCTGGCTGGTCAAGTCAAAGTCTGAAACATCAGCCAGGTACTCTCTTACTTCTACCCCATAGTCCCGGATGGCTTCCAAGACCGATTCATCCGCTTGGGACCGGTTGACCATGGCAATGTGGTAGCCGGCCTTGGCAAAGGCGAGCGCCGTCGCGGTGCCGATGCCGCGGTTAGCACCTGTAATAATAAGTGTTTCTTCTTTAGACATATGCTTATTCTCCTGCTAATTCATTAATGGTTTTCTGTAAGTTATCGAGGTCGCCTATCCGGTAGCAAGCTACTGACCGGTCGATCTGCTTCATAAAGGAAGACAGGGTCTTGCCTGGACCGATTTCAATAAAACAATCCACGCCTTGGTCTAAGAGATAACGGATCGAATCCTCCCAGCGAACGGGACAGTACATCTGCTTGGCCAAGTTTTCTTTTAAATGCGCCATATCATGGGGTTGGGCTGTGGTATTAGAAATGACGGGATACTGCATGTGGTCAAAATCAACCGCCTCCAAAGCCTGCTTAAAATCCTCACTAGCAGGCTCCATCAAGGCCGTATGGAAGGGCCCAGAGACCTTGAGAGGGATTAGCTTCTTGCTCCCACGTGCCTTGAGTTTCTCACAGGCTAGGTCAACTGGCTCTTCATACCCCCCAATGACCACTTGCTTAGAGGTATTGTAGTTAGCGGGGGCCACATAGGCGCCATTTTCTTCGCGGGCTTCTTGGCAGGCCGCTTCAATGGTCTCGCGGGGAGTGTTCATCACAGCCACCATTTTCCCTAAGCCGGAAGGTACAGCTTCGGCCATAATCTTGCCTCGCTGGCGGATTAAGTCCAAGCAAGAGGCATAAGACAAGGCGCCTGCATCCATCAGAGCCGCATATTCACCAAGGCTAAGCCCCAGACTATAGTCCGCCTGAATCCCCGCTTCATGGAGGACCCGGGTCAGCATAGCCTCAATCGTAATCAAGGCAGGCTGCGTATATTCGGTCTCATGGATCTTCTCATCGTCCTCAAAGCAGATTGCTTTCATATCATAGGATGTGACTGCGCTCGCTTCCTCAAAAAACGTCTCCAAGTGAGGATAGTGGGCTAAGATATCCTGCCCCATCCCCTTAAACTGAGCACCCTGGCCACTGTACATGAAGGCAATTGACATGGAATCCCTCTTTCTTTCCTTATTGTTTATTATTTATAGTTAAAATAAAAACAGTGAAAGCAATAAAAAAGTTAGCCCTCACTGTCCGTCTTAATTCATACTGGCATGCTGCTGAATCAGCTCGCGACATTCTTGCATGTAGGACTGAATAATTTCTTCACAGGCCTCTTCTTGGTGAATAAGTCCGGCAATCTGACCGGCCATTAATGAACTATTATCCACATCCCCATCAACAACCGCTCGTTTTAAGGCCCCTTTGGCTAAAGCTTCTAGCTTGGTCCAATCAGGTTGGTCCTTGGCCGCTTCTTCATGTTCCAGCTTAAGATATTTCTTCGTCAGTTTATTACGTAAAACACGGACTGGATGGCCAGTCGATTCGCCTGTAATCACTGTATCAATATCCTTGGCATTGATAATTTTTTTCTTGAAATTAGGATGGGCATTCGATTCCTTGGCGACCACAAAACGGGTCCCCACTTGAATCCCTGAAGCACCCAGCATCAATGCAGCTGCCATGCCCCGGCCGTCACCAATCCCACCGGCTGCAATGACCGGAATATCGACGGCATCAACTACTTGTGGAACCAAGGCCATGGTGGTTAATTTACCAATATGACCACCGGACTCCATACCTTCCACAATCAGAGCGTCAACCCCCTCACGGGCCATGCGCTTAGCAAGGGCAACGGAAGCAACAACGGGAATCACCTTAATACCGGCTGCCTTGAAACGTTTCATGTACTTGCCTGGTGAACCCGCACCGGTTGTGACAATCTTTACGCCAGATTGGCAAAGATAGTCAACCAAGTCATCCACATGGGCATTGAGTAACATGACATTAACCGCAAATGGCTTGTCCGTTAAAGCCTGCATCTTCTCGACTTTTTCTTGGACGAGTTCAACAGGATCATGTCCCGTCCCAATCACACCTAAAGCTCCGGCATTAGAGACAGCAGATGCAAGGTCTGCATCTGCCACCCATGCCATGGCGCCTTGGACGATTGGGTAAGTGACACCCATTTCTTTCCATAAATCAGTTTTCATTAAGCGCCTACTCTCTTAACTGTCGGCTTATTGGTTGTTGTCAACAAAGTCAACGAGGTCTTGAACAGTCGCAATGTTAGTTTCATCTTCATCGATAGTAACATCGAATTCGTCTTCGATTTCATTGATAATTTGGAAGATGTCTAAGCTATCTGCATCTAAACCGTCTTGGATATTAGTGTCAGCCTTTACTTCTTCTGCCTCAACGTCTAATTGGTCAACGATAATTTCTTGGATTTTTTCAAATGTTGTCATTATTCTGTCTCCTTTATTTTATAAGAAAATTTTTACCATTCATTGAATGGATCGATTAGAGCTATCTTAAACTAAGTCCATGGACTTGTCAATTTAAGTCAGCTAGACTTAAAGAATTTTTTAAAGCCGTCACAGCTCTTCAAATTCTCAACAAAAAGTATGATAACTTATTGTTTTTAATTTGTCAAATTATAATATACTTTATTTAGATAAATTAAAAGTGCAACAAAAGACTTCCCCCCTCCCCTGCAAAAAAACAGTGGGACAGCCAGGACGGCTTAACTTTTGTCGCACAGGTCGATTATTGGTAAATATTTACAAATTCATCAATATCTTTGAAGTTAACAATGGTTCGCTCTTCGCAGATATCCAGCATCTTCTCATTGGAATAATCCCAATAAATACGGACAACGGCTGAATTGGTGAGCAATTTTTCGATGATTCCGGTCATATCGCAGTCTCTAAATTGAAATTTTATTTCATCTCCAACATCAGGACGAACCGATTTCTTTACCTGATCAATAACAGCGCAGGCTTCTTCATAGGAAAGGTCAATCAAATTCGCAATCCGAGATTTGCTTGTTCCCCTTCTTAGCTCCGTTTCAACCAACGCTTGAACTTCAGGAGTCAGCTTAATTTTCATACTTACGCCTCTTTCTTTGGAAACAAATAATAGCTACTAGTCTTATTTTAACATCATTTTAATATTTTTGCTAATATTTGCATTTTTGACTGCTTGAGGGCTTGTTTAGCAACACAAAAAAGGCCTCCACTTATTGGAGACCTGTCGGGTATTTGCGGGGGCTTTATCCCTCAAGCAATCCCTCAAGCTTTTTACTAGAGGGGTATGCTTTCAAACATTTCGTACTTTTTCAAGAAAGCCTTCATATCAACGTTTGAGAGCTATTTTTAAAGCATTCAAACCCCTTCAATGGAGATGAGGGGAGTCGAATACTTTAAGTATTAGCAACCCTTACAAGCGTTGATATATCAACATTTCTAGCTTATTTATATTTTCTCTTTTTGCCATCTCTATAGTAATCTCTATAGTTTTCACTGGAAAAGTTAAAAATTGGCGTAATTTGCAAACAGTTGGGCACTTCTTTCTTGTGACTGTTCTGTTACGTGCGTGTAGATGTTCATTGTCGTTTGAATGTCCCCATGGCCCAGGCGTTGCATCACGTCTTTCATAGGAACACCCGCTTCAAAGAGTAAGGAGCAATGTGTATGCCTTAGCCCGTGAACCTTGATAAACCTAAAATTATTCTGTTCGCAGATACGTTTGAACGCCGAATAAATAGACGTCAAATTGAGGAAGCCGTTTGTCTTGGTGTTATTGAATATAAGTTGCTTTTTCCCCAGAGGCTTAAAGCCAAACTTCAGAAGCCATTGACTTTGCTCAGCCCGCCAGCGTCTAAGAACGTTTAAAGTGATGTCGTCAACGCTAATCGTGCGGACACTATTTTCATTCTTAGGCTCCTTTAGGTAAAGTTCATTGCCGTTGCGTTGCCCGACAGCCTTATCAACCGTCAATGTTTTGTTGGTAAAGTCAATATCATTCCAAGTTAACGCCAGGATTTCCCCACGCCTAAGCCCTGTATAGGCTAGCGTGCGAATGCAGGCATGCCACTTCCTACTTTTCTAAGCTTCTAAAATCTTCATGAGCTGGCGGAGTTCTTCTATATTATAGTAAGGAACAAGGTCATGTTCATCACATTCATATTTCAATTTCTTCTTGGGCGTGATGACTTTATCTGTAACTAGTTCCTTCACATAGCCGTTAATATAGGCGTACTTCATCACCCGTTTAAAGTAACTATAAATCGAACGATACTTTTTATATTCCTTGTGCCAGCTATTCAATTGCTGCTGAACCATAGAAGCAGTTATTTTATCAACGTAGCATTCACCAAAAGCGGGCAATATCTGAAGCCTGAACATATTATCTGCTTTAGCAAGTGTAGAATCTTGCACATCATTCTTATAAATTTCTACCCATTCATGATATACTTGAACAAACTTCATTTTCTTTGGAAGCACTCGACTAATGCCGTTGTCAAAATCTAATTGACAGCGTCTAAAATAGTCTTGTGCTTCTTTTTTTGTATTGAAGCCCCTCTTGTTCAGCATTTTTTGTTTGCCAGTGGTTTCATCTGTACCTAGATAGCCACTTACTGACCAAAATTCCCCCTTGGTATTAGTATATTGCTTGTAGGTTGCCATTGAATACATTCCTTCCTTGAATGCCCCGCAAGAGCTGAGGACGGACTGTATTAGGAATTTAATCAGATTTTGTCGCAATCAGTGGCGTTATTTTTATACTCTTTATATTCATGTATTAATTCATCTACTCTTTGAATCGTTTCGTGCATTATGGTATCAAGCGTATTTTGTGCATAAGTTTCGACAGCCTCTAAATAGAGCTCATCATCTTCTACATCTTTCTTCATATTTTTAAAAACTGAATATATATAATCAACGTCCCCGCCCATAATAGAGCCATCAAAAGGAGGCGTTTCTCTTATATTCTTTTTCAAGATTCTAGCCCTATTTTCAAAATTACGTGATTGTTTTATTTCTAATTCCCTATAAAAATAAGTAGCAGCTAGTTCAATATCACTATCATTTTGAGGTTGTGTAGAATAAATATAGTCAACGGCATTATCTATCGTATCATTTATTACCTCTTTAAATATTATTTGAGTTTTTTCGTTTTCTTTTTCATTTCTTTTACTGAAGGGCATGGAGCCCACATCTTTACCCATAAAAATTCCATTGATTACAATTTCATGGAAATCTGTAGTTGATTCTACATATGAGCGAAACCAGGCGGGCACATCATGAGCAGGTAAAACTAACACATCATCATCATTAGTTTCAATTTCTTTAGGCATTAACAAATTAACTAAATATGACTTGATTTTTTTCTTTGACATGGGATTCAGTAAGTCCTCAACTGTAATCCCCCCTAAATCAGCAATGATTTTTAAATTTTCTTTATTAGGTAAATTTCTACCCTTTTCCCAATTAAAAACCGTTACTTTGCTAGTGTTAAAATTCTCCCCGAACTCTTCTAGTGTATCACCTCTTTCTAAGCGAATTTGTTTGATTTTCTGACCTACTAATTTCTTATTCACATTATCCACCAACAACACCTCCTGTTTATATAATAATATCATATGTTAGCAAAAGTTAAAGTATTTTGTTGACTTATTTAATTTATTGTTATACCATGTAGTTAGCGTAAGTTATCAGAGGAGGTGAAAACATGGCCGTTGACACAGCTAATAAAATAAGAGGTTATAGAACTATGTTGGGATTAACTCAAACTGATATGGCTGATAAGTTAGGAATCACAAAACAATCTTATTGGCTTAAAGAACATGGAAAAATATCATTCAATGATAAAGATAAAGTAATTATTTTAGAGTTATTCAAAGCAGTGGACCCCACTTTAACAATCGATGCTCTTTTTTTTAGTTAACAAGTTAGCAAAAGTTATTTAAAGGAGGTGAGGCCCTTGCAGTACCAAGCAGACGATAGCGACACAACACGGAAGGAGGAAGACAAATGCATTTAATGCAGAATCAGCAATATGGCACCCTACAAGTGGATTTTTACGTAGACGAAGCCCGAGACATCTATCTGACCATTGACCAGCTAGCGCAGGGCTTTGGATATAAGACGAGAAAAGGGATTGAAAACCTCATGGCCAGATACCCCTATCTCAAAGAAAAGAAACTTTCAGTACCCCTCAAACTGAGGGCTACTGACGGAAAAGAATATAAGACCCGACTATTCAACAAGCGAGGCATCACGGAGATAGGCATGCTATCCCGAACGGAAGAAGGCCGACAGTTCCGAAACTGGCTATACGACTATATAGAGAAACTAGAGAAAGAGAACCAAGCTTTCAGAGTTCAACGGGAGATTGAGAGGGTTATCCATAAAGAACTCAATGAGTCTATCGACACTTGGGAGCATAAGAATGGTTTTTCCTTTAACAACATTGCTAGATTGCTTTGTAAATCAGTCACAGGGCTTACACCAGCCAAGATAAAGGAGCAAGCGGACGCCCCAGATAGCACGCCAGGCCTAGACTTAATGAGTGATGCCGAGCTTGCCCAGTACCGAGAGAATGCTATCTTAACGATTGCTTATCTTAGCCAGGGCCTGACCTACCAAGAAATTAAAGACAAGTTACTAGACGACAAAAAGGCGCCCCTAGTTTGCAGACTAGAAGCGCCAAAAGAAAAAAATTTAACACATTAATTATAGCATATTGACGATGAAACAGACGTTCTAAATAACAAAATAAAAATGCCCCGCAAGAGCTGAGGACGGACTGTATTATCAGACAACAAGAAGGAGATGCAAACATGGAATTTAGAGAGTACGAAGACACCACCACCCCACGGGAGGAAGCGGAAACAATTATCACTTATGACGTGGAACGCCAGGCATGGTATTTCTATACCAACTATGGGCCACATGCCAGGAAGTGGGAAGACAAGATTATTCCTAGCGCTGGCGTGAACAGCCGAAAGACCTATCACAGGGACACAGGCAAGCTCATTGCCCTTGAGGGAGAAATAGACGGCATTGTTTCTATTAGAGGCCATAGAGTAATGACCGAGGAGCAGAAGCAGGCGGCCGCAGAGCGGCTGAGGAAGGCCCGAGCACAAGGCTAAAAGCTTAAAATGCCAATCTTGCGTCCATACGCTTACAGTACAAGGAAATACACCCTAGGCCATCACGGCAAGGGGTTTATACCTAAAAGCAAGTCAATGGCCTACACGCTTGCGCAAGCTAGCCAATTTGAAGGAGAAAGACGAACCCATGAAGAAAGCAATCTTAGGCGGTGCCTTAGCGCTAGTGGCCATATTTGGTTTTGTGTATGCCCTACTCACCTATACGAACCATGTTTACCTGGAACGCTACAAAGCTGGCAATGATGCCTATTCCCTACAAGCCCATCACTATGAGAAAGTGACAGGCGAAGAAATTATTCAAGCAGACGAAGTTTACAGCAAATAGGAGGAGCAGACGAGGGCTATTAAGAATAAACGCCCTAGTTGGCTGACAAGACTTATAGTAAAAGAAAATAGAGCGCTGACCACATGGGGCAAGGTGTTTATACCTCCTAGCCCCTGAAGCGCTAGAAATGGAGCAGATACAATGAACGTAGAAACAAAAGACCGTATTTCATTTTTAGAAGAAAAAGCAGAAGAGCAAAAAGTCCTGACTGATATTCTTTGGGAGCAGTTGGAAGCCCTGAAGCTAAAAGGCAAGAAGTTGCCCCAGCTCACCCCTACCGAGCTGGCTATCTATGGCGCTGAGTGCGCAGGCGTATCGAAGCGACTGTTTACCCTGAACCGCCTATTATCTGAAAGCCTTGAGCAATCAGAGGCTACCATCACGAAGCTAAAAGCGCAGAGCGAGGAGGAATAAGCATGCTACAGTTCGAATTACCCGACCAATTCCAAACGGAGCTAACTAATTCACTTAGAACCGTCTACCGTGAAGCCATTGAGCAGGCACAGAGAGATTGCGCCGTAACACGGGAGTTGTTGACCACAGACGAAGCAAGCGAGATGTACAGCGTTAGCCGAAACACCATTACAGAGAAATGGCACAAAGAAAAGGGCCTTCCCCTCTACAAGGTTGGCAACAAGCTGTATGTTGACCGAAAAGAAATGAACGATTTCATAAAAGCCCACCCTTACCAATAAAAAAAGGCCCAAGCTTAACGCCTGAGCCACTTGTTCAGTCCTACCGCCAGATAAGACAAAAGAAGACGGAAATAATTCCCTTCCTTTGTTGATATTATAGCATATCTTAGGCGGTGGGGCTAGTTTAAAGGAGGATTTATAATGACCAATTTAACCCATTCACTAGACCAGACAACCGACAACAGACAGAGCTATCTCACCAGTAAACAGAATGACCAGCTAGCAGACAAGCTGAAGCCACTTATTGACCTGATAGCGCAACAGAAGACGTTGCAGGAGCTTTTGGATCTTTCCGTTCCCGTGAGCGAGGGCCACGCCCAGCAGATGGCGGAGCTGGAGAAAGAACTCAGCGAGTCCTTTATAGAGCAGATGACCACTACCTATTATGACTTGCTGGAAGATGTCTATTGTGCGCTAGAAAATAGTGATAATCCAAAATATTTACAAGAATTCCTAGATAACCTAGGCATTAAGTAAGGAGGTAATCATGTTTGAGAGCAAAAGAATTGCATGAACGTCTATTTCAGATAAAAGAAAAGCTAGACTTAGTAAAAAGCACTAATCTAGCTAGAATTAAGGACATTTTAAATCAGATTTATTTTGCTGATATTGAGAGCAAAAGCCAATCTATAGAGAATGTCGGGAACGTATACCATGAGGCAAAAGGCTTTGAACACGGTAAATACTTCAATTCCCTACCCCTTAATTATATCATACGGGCGGGAAAAACGGGGCTTTACTATGGCCGAATAACAACAGAAAAGCAAAAAAATGGCCAAGAAAACGAAGTGCATAAACCAGCTAAGGGATTTAATGCCTATGCTATGTTTATCGCAGATTTATGTTCTGAAAAAATTATCTACAGCCACGAATTAGAAAGCTTCTTGTTACTAAGCGAACCCCATTCATATATTCAACTAACAGATGGCCAGTTTAAAAATCATTATTGCGTTAATAAGAATCAAGTGATAGATGATTTCTTACAAGTCTTTGAAGAACTGTTTAACGATCACTTTGAAGAAAAGCACGGCTATAAAGTAATGCCCTATGTGATAGCTGGCAATGGTTGGATTTATGATGTAAAAGCCTTAAAGTTGGACGAATACCAGCTACAAAGCAACGAACTTGTAGCCAGTTATTTCCCTGGTGTAAATTTGGAAGACTTACAGACATCACGGGCTAAAAAATATCTTGAGTTTATGAACGACAAGCCTGAATGTTTACATAACATGAGCCTTCTCTTTGCATACGTGATGTATCGTAAGATGGACATAGTGCCAGCCGAAAAGATTTTTCTAATCAAAGACCAAGGCGGAACAGGTAAAGGCTTATTCATGCATGCCTTAGAAGCAGTCTTTGAAGTTACGCCAGTTGATTCAGATTCCTTGCTATATGGTTCGAGTATTGAAAAGCAAAATGCCTTAATGCGCTTCTTAGGGGCTGAAGTGGCTCATCTCAACGAAACAGGACGAATCACCTCTAAGCAATGGCCTAGCCTTAGACGAATTGGGACAGGCGAAGTATTAACGGGGCGCTATATTGGTGCGAATCAAATTTCATTCAAGAGTGAAGCGGTGCTTATCCTAGATACCAATGAAAAAATTGAGGTCACAGAACTGAAAGCAAACTTGCGCCGAATGGTCAACATTGCCCCAAGGGATAGACAGCAGGAGACCCCTAAAGAGACCGAGCAGGCGTTTAAACCATGGTGGAATTGGATTGCCCCTAAAAAGAAGCCTAACCAGAAAGCAGGGGTTAGCTTCCTGATTGCCAGTTTAGATTACTTGAAGGAACAAGGCGGACAATTCAATTTCAAGTCTTACACGTTCGCTAATGTAAATAAAGCAAGCGAGTTCACGGACACCCAAGAAATATTATTGCGAGTGATTGGCAAACAAGGATTCATATTGGCAGGAGAGGAACAGCTACAGGATTCTATACAAGCGGATTACATAAGTTTGAGATACAAGCAAGCTAAAGAAGACATAAAAGACATTGGAGTTGCAATTAATCAATCTAAATGGATAGATGGCCAGAGCCATAAAGTCCATGCCATAGGTAATGAAGAATTATTTCAAAGAATGTATGAGTTATTAGATTAAAAAGCTAACCTATAATCACCCTGACTAACTCAAGTATCACCCTAAGAATATTGATATAACAACAACTAACCCTTATCACTCTTAATTAATATTTTATTTATTATTCACTATATTTTATATAGACATGTTTGCTATTTATGCTTATATATATTTTATATAGTGAGGGTGATAAGGGTTATGGGTGAGGAAAAGGCTAGAAACGTTGATATGACAACAATATCCATCCTAACCTTAGAAAAAACAAGAGTTATTAAGGGTGAGTAAATGGCAAAATAAGGAGGCAATGCATGATGAACGGCTATGATTGTGCCCTAGATTATTTGAACAGAGGCCTTCAGGTTATCCCCATGAAGGATAAGGCCCCAATGTTAAGCTTTAGGAATATTCCAATTACTGAAGGATTCATTAACTATTACGCCAGTAGGTATAAGAAAGCGCAGGCCTTAGCGGTCTTGTGCCGTGGTGTATGGTGCGTAGATTTCGACACCCCGAAGAAAGCGGGAGAAAAGCACGGCTTAGAATCGATTAAAGCAATCCCCTACTATGATGAGTTTGTGGCTAATGCTGGCAATACCTGGCAACAGAATACGCCCAGCGGTGGCATTCATGTAATTTTTAGGAAAAACGAAGGCATTGACTACCGACAGCATCTAGGCTATTTGGAGCGTGTAGACATTAAGGCGCAGGACAACACCTATTTCATGTTAGATGGTTCTGTAACGTCTGACGGACGCTATACATCTAATAAAGTGCCCCCTGTTCGCTATCATGGTGAGTTTGAAAAGCGTATCTTTAGCGGTAGTGGGACATACCAACAGCAGACTATGAGAAAGTATTCAGCTAAGAATGTCTTGAAGAATTACGACTTTAGCCACATACCAAGCAGACGGACGGGAGACGGTAAGGGCAAACAAGCCTATGAGCGTATTATTAACGGTACCAGCACCACAAGGAACGATGACTTGTTCAAGGCGGTAAGCTATGCCAAGACCTGTAACCAGCCTATAGAACCGCTTAAATGTGTAATTGGAACTGTTCATGCTGGTGATGAGTTTACCCCCGAAGAGTTTGAGGCGACAGCAAACAGCGCTATGAGAAGCGAATAATTGTCGCCCTTCTCTTGAACGTTAGGCAGGACAGAACATAGAAAAGAGGTTATTCATGCGACCACTAAGCAGAATCGAAAAGCAATGGCTAGAAGAGTGCATTCTAAATTATAAAAACTATGACCGAGAGATTAATTTAAGAAAATTGGAGCTATTGGAGAAGCGGGAGAACCTAACACCAGAGATACAGCGCCAGGCTGGCATCACGAACCACAATGAGCAGGATATGGTGAAGCTACTGGACGACCCGTACATTCAACAGCAAGAACGCTTTAAGAAGGCAGTGACCGAAACAGCGGAAGCCTTGCCCAGTGAGCCAGCTCATCTAATGCACTTGAGATTTAAGGAGCGACCTTATGAAGACACTTGGGAAGTGTTCACGGAAGACCTGTATTGTTCCAAGCATAAAATCTACAAGATGAGAGATGAGATTTTGCAATGCTATGCCAAGCATATTAACTATTTGCGGTAATGGTGGAAAATGGTGGATAAAAAAGAATGCTGAGGAGGTAAAACGATGTACGAAGCAATAGAACAGCCAGTTCCATTTGACTATGAATTAGTTGACCAAGAGACCAGGCACATCTTAAAGGGCCTTAGTAACCAACTAGACGGAATCTATCAGAACTATTCAATTGAAGTTGGCGCAGTGCTTTACAAGGCCCAGCAAGAACTGGCTGATTATGACGGAGGCGTATTTATTAAATGGATTGAAAGCAAGAACTTTTCTAAGTCGAATGTCTATAACTATATCAACGCTTATAAGCTTTTCCAAAATTTGGAAAACCCCCTTGAAAGAGATGTCTTCTTAGATGCCCCTAAATCAGTTCAAAATGAGATGGCCAAGCCTTCAGCCATAGGCGATGTTAATCAAGCAGTATTTGACGGAGACATTACCACTCACAAAGAATACAAAGCGCTGGAGAAACGTTATAAAGAAGAAATTGCAGAGAAGGACAAGCAAATAGATGGGCTGAATCAAACAATTGACGAGATGAACGAACAAGAGCCAGAAGTCATCACGAAGGAAGTTGTACCCCCTAACTATGACCAGATGGAGCAGGAAAACAAAAGATTGAATGCGCAGGTTTATCGATTAAATCAACAAATAGAAAAAGCTAATGCGGAACTTCAAAAATACGAAGAGGACAGCGCCACGGCTGAGGCCCTAAGAAAAGATATAGATACCTTGCGCAAAGATAAAGCGAAAGCTAAAAAATTTATAGATTCAGCCGAAGAATTATTTGAAATGGAAGAAAGATTTCATGAATTCTTTGACAAAGAAATGGCCCCAAGAAGGTATAAGCCCATCATTAATAATTTGGGAAACAGTAGCGCCCCAGACAGAATAAGAGACTTGGTTAGTTTAGCAATGGCTTGGGCTGACGATATGAATAAGATGCTTCCCCAGGCAGATAGAAAAATAATTGACGGAGAAATTATAAACGATTAAGCCCGTGATGCATTCTAAGCCTGAGAAATATTATCAACAACTAAATTTAAATAGGTCAGTGGACATTCTAGGGGATAAGGTTTCAGTGCATGCCAAACGCCTGTAATAGACCGCTAGAAGGCTTTAAAAGCAAATGCTAAGGCCAGTCTTACTAAGAGAGAGAAACAGCAAACTCTTAGCAAGGCTGGCATTTATCCATATAGACATATCGGACACCTTAAAAAGTATGTGCAGAATCGTTAATCAAGTGATGCAGTTATTCAGAGCGTTAGACCACGGCAGACAGTAGGCAGGAGGATTGTTAATAAGGGTTAGATTAGGGTGAGGTAGTGGCACTTTCTGAGGTACCGTTTCGGTATATCAGATAATTTAATTTGCTTATTGGGCTAGCGTCTGTAGTGCCAACCCCACCCCAACAACCTCATAAAACCTCAATGGGGAGTCGTAAGCGCCGACCCCCTTTTATTCTGTTCAGTGGACTTGCAGAGTGTCCAGAACCTACAAAAACATACACTAAAAGGCCTAGGCTTGAGTGGTGCCAGCTACCTGTTAAAACCTGTTATCTAGCCGAATGTATGGGCCAGAAGTGATGTCAAGGTTTTATCAAGGTTGGGCAGTTTCCCCAGGAAGTGCAGAGAGGGCTTTTTCCTTATGATTTCTTGGTAATTAAAAGGCGCTTTAATTCTATGTGTATGAGGGGCTTCCGTACCGTGGACAGCCTTTTAACCAAGCAGAATAATTTGTTCGTTCAGAATCTGAACAATCGTCCTCTTGTACATGTGGAGCTAGCTCAATGCCGACAAATTGTTAGAAAAAGATAGTATTCTCCCCCTTGTGTATGTAGGGCCTACAGCTTCAGAGCTAAAAAGCGAGTCGACTCGCCAATTCTCCCTTGTGCATGTGGGCCTACCTCTTTTCTAAAGTCGTGTTTTGCGATGATTCTCCCCATATGCATGTAGGGTTATCGTAGATAAAGAAGTTAAGGGAAAGAACGAATTGTTCACCCCTTGTGTATGTGGGGCTACCTCGATGAGGTCGCAAATCGCTACCCCATCTCTTATTCATCCCTTGTGCATGTGGGGCACCCCCTAAGCATCATTAAAAAAGGCAAAAGAAAAAGCCACGGCTGAACCGTAGCTTCATATCTGTTAGAGGAGTAAATACAGTCCCTCCTCATCTCTTGCGGGGTTATATTTGTGATTAATTCTTCCTCAATCTCTATAGTAATCTCTATAGTACCGTACTATAGAGATTGGTTTACAAAGATTTTCAATTTCTCTAAGAAGCTTGTTATATCAACGTTTGAGAGCTATTTTTAAAGCATTCAAACCCCTCCAATGGAGATGAGGGGAGTCGAACCCCTGTCCAGACATTCCGATTATATGACGTTTACACTCATAGTCATAAGATTCAATTTAGCGCCCCAGGGGTCTTATGACGAACCGATCTGGTTAGCGAACCTGGTCAGTCTCTTCTCTAACTTCCAGGTGGAAAGTTAGAGCGTATCCCACTTCAATAGGACCCGGAACTAATACATGGGCGATACTAGGCGGATCTTAGCATGCTGCTAGGCAGCGAATGCTAAAGTTTGATTTTCTTGTTTGTCAGTTATATTTAAACTGTTTGACGTTTTTACGAAGGCGTCGCTTCGGAATGTAGTCATACATCGGGGCATGCCTGTCGAATTCCGGAACATCCCCGAATATGATGCAAAGATAATTATAACAAATACTAAGGCTCAGTGCAAGTCTCATACCCTGTCGAGCCCAAAGCAGGCCCTCCTTTTGTAAGAGAGCCTGCTTTTATTTTTTGAAGTTTTTACTTAGACCA
Organism: Aerococcus sp. UMB7834; assembly: GCF_030215145.1. Taxonomy (NCBI): domain Bacteria; kingdom Bacillati; phylum Bacillota; class Bacilli; order Lactobacillales; family Aerococcaceae; genus Aerococcus; species Aerococcus sp. UMB7834. The sequence goes on from NZ_JASOLI010000001.1 coordinate 133,222, forward strand.
GTCACCAGGGCAGATCGCAGCGACTTAATCTTCAGTGAGGTCCGCAAAATGCTTGGTCTGGTTGTAAGCTTCCAGATGGTAGAAACCATCCTGGTAGCGGAGGATGCTGACACTGGCATTGTCTAACATCTGGTCGATCTCAAAATCGGGAATGAGTTCATGGATCATATTGCGGATGGTAATGCCGTGAGAAACAATGAGGATATTTTGGTCGGTTTCCCGGTGCTTGGTAATGACATCGATCAAGCCCAATTCCACCCGCAGCCAGAAGGTCATAAAGTCCTCGGCATCATGGCTAGGGTCCAATTCATGGAAGGCGTCCATTTCAACTTTAACTGCATCGGGAGAAGTCAAACCTTCATAGCCCCGGCTCAAGTCTTGGTGGACATGCCGACTCACGCCGTCCCAGATCTCCTTAGCATCCAGGCCTTCGAAGCTGCCAAAGAACTGTTCGCGGAATTCGGGGCGCTTTTGAATTTCTAGGCCCTGGCCCTGCTTATTCTGATCCAAGACTAATTCAGCTGTCTTAACCGTCCGCTGCAGGTCACTGGTATAAACAGCGGAAAATTCAATCTCCGCTAGGCCCCGTCCACTGCGCATGGCGTCCCGGATCCCCTGATCCGTTAAGGGGGCATCACACCAACCCTGCATGCGGTTGTACTTGTTCAAATAAGTTTGGCCGTGGCGCATAAAGTAAATGCTGACACCTTTGGACATCGCTTCAATCTCTCCCTTATTAATTGTTAACTTCCTTCTCTGCTATCTTACCAGAACGGAAGGCGCAAAGTAAATCTTTAAGGTCTTGGACATTGGTTTTTAATGCTTGGCCGACATCCGTCTGCCCCACTGTCTTACGTTCCAACTCCTTATCGACCACGCGCCGGGTGGAAATAATATCTGTTCCGTTCATGACCACGTCTTCGACTCCCTTGAAAGCTTGGTGGCAGACCAATTGCATACCAAAGGAGTTAAAGAGCAGGGTGTAACCCGCAAGTCCCGTTGTGGATTGGTAGGCCTTGGAGAAGCCCCCATCAATGACCAGGAGCTTTCCATTAGCCTTGATAGGATCTTCACCCTTGATTTCCTTGACGGGGGTATGCCCATTGATCACATGGCCACATTCCACGGGCAGGTCGAATTCTTCGAGGATGGTATCCACACACGCTTCCTCTTCACGCCAGCTGTAGTAGGTATTTTTATATTCTTCATGGGTGTCCTTGTCCTTGACATAGTAGCGTTCAAAAGTGCGCATCTGCTTCTTGCCAAAGAGCGAAGAGGCTTCGCCCTGCCAGAGATACCAACAATAGTCCAGGTAGGGATTCTTGCTTTCATCAGCCTGGCGGAAGCTATACATCAGGCGCAACTGCTTATCGAACTTATCCATAAGTGTGCGTCCCCCATAAGACTTGCCATCGATTTCCAGCTCCTTAAAGGAATGGTCTTCATTAAAAGGAATGCAACCGTGGAAGAGCAAGTTATCGTTATAGCACTTGTAGATCCCCCCCTTGCGATATAGGAAGGCAATATGCTTATGGAGACGGTCGCAATTGAGAAAGGCTTCCTGGAGACGGTCCATAATCATCTCTTCATCTTCCGTCAGCCGGTAGGGGTCTTCGGGATCGACAGTGGGGAAATGGGTATTAAGCAAGCGGTGCCAGTTCCCGTCGACGAAGACCTGCCCCTTGTCAAAATCAATCTTATCTAAGAGCAAGCGGTTGTCACAGTTAAATTCAGGATGACGCTTAATAATGGCCGCTTCCAACTTGAACTGGATAATGGCCATGGCTTGTTGCATCTTGGCAATCTGGACGATTTCAGCTGGGAAGTGGTCAATATCTGGGTCTAATTTAGGCATAAAAATCCCTAAGTCATCATCCGAATAGGTTGCGTCCACAAAGGAAACCAATTGGCGAAGCGAAATCCCGTAAGCGTCCTCAATAATATTCAAGTTATCATAGCGGGCGCAGATGCGGATGACATTGGCAATCAGGACCCGGGACCCACTGGCGGCCCCCATCCAGATCACATCGTGGTTCCCCCACTGGATGTCTAAAGATTTTTTCTCCATCAAGAGGTCAATAATCTTGTCTGGGCTGTCGCCCCGGTCGTAGATGTCCCCAAGAATATGGAGATGGTCCACGACTAATTCACGGATTAACTCCGACAAACGTACCACTAAGAGGTCAGCCTCATTCAATTCAATGATATTCTCTACAATATTATGGTAATAGTATTCCTTATTGGTCACAACGGAATCCTTAAAAATCAGCTCTTCCATAATATAGGCCATATCCTTGGCCATAGCCTTGCGCACCTTAGACCGGGTGTACTTAGACACCACGAACTGGGCTAATTTGACCAAACGGGAAATAATCGTATAGTAGAAATCAACCACTTCCCGCTCGCTAGTGAATTGAGGGAGGAGGTGGGCCAACATCTCTTCAGGATAATAAATAATCGTCGCCAATTCATTACGCTGTTCCTGGCTGAGCAAGGAACCAAAAACTTCAGAAATCTTTTCTTTAATATTCCCTGAGCCGTTACGTAAGACATGGTTGAAGGCATTGAATTCCCCATGGAGGTCGCTCATGAAATGTTCCGTGCCCTTGGGTAGCTCCATAATGGCTTCCAAGTTGATGATTTCAGTTGTTGCCGCAGCCTGGTTAGGAAATTTTTGGGCCAGTAATTGCAAGTAACGGTCATGTGTATAGGAGGCTTTTGTATCCATACGCTTAATCCCTTCAAACATATTTGTAAGAAAACACTTACATCTTCTATTCATTATAGCATGCTTTTTGTTTTCTGCTAGAAAATATTCTTTAGCGAATTGTATTAGCCAGCATCCGCTCCACTTTTTGAATCGGTATAAAGTTTTTTATTGGTCGTCAAGCTAATATTAAGGATTAGAGGACATAAAATCGCCTTTCCAAAAAGAAAAGCCGGGCTCGGCCCAGCTTGAAAATATATTTCGAAATGGTAGTCCGGCAGATATGCCCTTTCTGGATAAAAGTCTAGCGCACCTTGAGGGCCCGTTGGATGTCACGCTTCATATCGCGTTCCTTGAGGCTCTGGCGTTTGTCGTAGCGTTTTTTCCCTTTGGCTGTGCCGATAAGGACCTTAGCAAAGCCCCGCTTGATATACATTTTGAGGGCGACTAAGGTGTAGCCGTCTCTTTCCGTCGCCTTTTCTAACTTGGCGATTTCCCGCTTCTTCAAGAGCAGTTTGCGCCGGCGCATGGGGTCGGGGTTGTAACGGTTGCCCTGCTCATAGGGGCTGATATGGCATTGGTAGAGCCAGACCTCCCCTCGTTCGATCCGGGCAAAGGCATCCTTTAGGTTAACCTTGGACTGGCGGACGGACTTAATCTCCGTCCCCGTCAGGACAATGCCGCATTCAATAGTATCTTCAATGGTGAAATCGTGGTTGGCCTTGCGATTTCGGGCCACCACATGACTGTTATCTTTTTCTTTAGCCATTTGATAGCTCCTTTACTTGTGACGTTTACGAATCTTAAAGTCTCCCTGGCCTTTGTGCTTATGCTGGGAAGACTTTTTGCCTTTCTTGCCTTTTCCATGTTTCTTCTTAGGATGGCCCTTCTTATCCTTCCTAGGGGACTTGAAGTCTTTAGGCTTGGCCTTGTGGTGCTTACCCTTACCTTTCTTCTTAGGCTTAGACTGGCCAGCTTGCTGGTCTTTATCTTGCTTGGACTCAGCCTCTTCTTCCAGCAAGCGGAAGTCCAATTGCCGGGAGTCCACGTCCGCATTGATCAGTTTCACTTCAATCGGATCGCCAATCTTGAAGGTCCGTCCCGTCCGTTCACCGATCAGGACCAAGTGACTTTCAATAAAGTTATAGTAGTCATCTTTGAGGCTGGAGACATGGATCATGCCCTCAATGGTATTCTCCAATTGGACAAAGAGGCCAAAGTTTGTAACCGAACTGATAATGGCTGGGAAGGTCTCGCCCACCTTGTCCAACATAAATTCGGTCTTCTTCAGGCTATCCACTTCCCGCTCAGCATCGACACTGCGCCGTTCCCGCTTGGAAGATTGCTCGGCAATATCACCCAAATTTTTCTGGGTCGACGTATTGCTTTCATGGTTAGCATACTGGCGGATAAGCCGGTGGACAATCAAGTCTGGATAGCGGCGAATAGGCGAGGTGAAGTGGGTATAGTCTTCCGCTGCTAGGCCAAAGTGACCCAGGGCTTCGGTATCATAGTGGGCCTGCTGCATAGACCGGAGCATCATCATCTTAACGACGGGCTCATAGGATTCGCCCTCGATCTTCTTGAGGATCTGCTGCAATTCCTTGGGCTTGATGTCTGAAGAAGTCCCCTTGACCTTAACCCCCATGGCTGTCACGAATTGGAGGAAGTTCTGCATCCGGTCCATATCGGGATGTTCATGGACCCGGTAGATAAAGTCTTTCTTAGCAAGGGTGTAGTGTCTAGCAACCGTCTCATTGGCGGCCAGCATGAAGGATTCGATCATCCGCTCACCCAAACCACGCTCACGGAGCTGGATATCCACTGGGAAGCCTGTCTCGTCCGCAATGATCTTGGCTTCCGATGTGTCAAAATCAATGGCGCCCCGGTGCTTACGCTTGGCCTCTAGGATATGGTGGAGGTCTGCCATCCCTTCTAACATGGGCACAATATCTTGATATTGCCCACGCAAGTCTTGGTCCTGACCCGAGAGGATGGCATTGACATCAGAATAGGTCATGCGGTGGTCGGATTGAATGACACTCGGCCCAATCTGATAGTCCGTCACTTGACCCGTCTTAGACAGGGTCATCAAGCAGGACATGGCCAGGCGGTCCACCCCTTCTTGGAGGGAACAGATCCCATTCGACAAGCGTTGGGGCAGCATGGGAACCACCCGGTCAGTTAGATAGACAGAGGTCCCCCGGTCGAAGGCTTCCTGGTCGATCGCAGAGTTTTCCTTAACATAGTAGGAAACGTCCGCAATATGAACCCCCAGCTCATAGCCACCATCCGCTAAAGTCTTCAGGGAAATGGCATCGTCCAGATCCTTGGCATCGGCCCCATCGATGGTGATGGTGAGCTGGTCCCTCAAGTCCATCCGTCCCTTTAGATCTTCGGAGCTGATGGTTTCGGAGACAGCCTCAGCTTCCGCCATGACCTCTTCTGGGAATTCATGGGGAATGTCAAACATAGCAAGAACCGCCAGAATATCGGTTCCCGGTGCATCCTTATGCCCCACCGTTTCCTTAACTAGAACTCGGCAGGTCATCGCCAGTTTGGCTGTTGGATAAGCGACAATTTCTGCCCGGACAATCTCCCCTTCAACAGGCTTGAGGCCTTGGTCCGTCACCAGACAGGTCATTTGCCCTAAAGAATGGTTGAGCGGCTTGATATAACCGATAGCTTGGTATTTCTTCTGGTCGTCATCGGAGAAGGGATAGAATTCCCCAACGACTTGTTGGTTGGACCGCTCCAAGACCTGGTTAATCTTACCCTCGGCCGACTTATCTTCCCATTCCTTGGCTTCCTGGGTGATCTCAACTTGGACCGTATCCCCGTTCATCCCCCCATTGAGGTCCTTGGCAGGGATAAAAATATCGCGTTCCATATTCTCCACACTCACAAAGCCGAAGCCCTTCTTGTTCACTGAGAGCCGGCCAGTCAGCTGGTCATAGTCCTGGCTGAGACCTAAAGTCCCGTCTTCAAGAATCACAATCTCGTGCTGGCGCTCCAATTCCGCTACCAGGTTGACAAAGTCTGTAAAGTCCTTTGCCGCATCATAGCCTAAAAGCTTGCTGTAAGCCGAAGCAGTCTGCCCCTGGTCACTAGCCTTTATGGCTTGTAAAAGTTCGTCTTTTACTTGTTCTTTATTCATGCCTTATCTTTCCAATCTAGTCCTTCTAAGAAATCAAGGACATCGTCTTCTAAATGTTTATGGTTACTGCCAACGGTGAGGACATGCCCCGCATCTGGATAAGAAACGAAGTCAACCGTCTTACCCAGGTCTTCCATATAGGTTTTGAGCTGGCTTCCAGCCGTCCCGTCGATTAATTCATCCTGTTCGCCCTGGGCGATAAAGAAAGGCTTGTCCAAAGTCCCAAGGTCCTGGCAAATCTGAGCGTTCATCTGATCGATATCTGCTAGGCGCTGGTCTAACTTAGGCCGGAGTGCTTGGAGCCCAGCACCAATCTCTTCTTGGCTATATCCAAGCTGCTTCCATAACTTCTTCGCATAGGTCATGAAGGCTTGGGGTACTTGACTTTTGCTGATCGAATCGAGCATCAAGGGGGAGCTAAAGACGCCGCCGCCCAAAAGTTCATAGTCATCCAACAGCAAGCGGCTGGCAATACTGCTTCCTAGGGACAGGCCGAAGACAGCAATCTCTTCGTAGCCGTCTGCACGCAGTTGAGCCAATGCTTGCCGGCCATCTTCAACCCATTGACTGGCCGGTGTTTCAACGAGCGGCAATACCTCAGTGGTCGCATGCCCCGTAAAGTTAGGCCCCATCACCGTATAATTCTCCCGGTTGAGTCGGCGACCGAGCATCCGTTGGTCATTAGCCGTCCCAGTATAAGCGTGCAGTAAGAGAACCGCACGGGGACCGGCTTTAAAATAGAATGGTCCAGGTAATTTCACAATACCCCTCCTCAAGATCTTTCACTTACTTTCATTTTACCGAAGACTGCCTAGGGAAAACAACCCATAGCCTTCAGGAAAAAAGAATGCTTCTATATTTTTAATTTAATTGCAATTATCGATGAATGTTTGTAAAGCATCGAGACGAGGTCTTATCTAAATTCTAATATGGAACACACGCGAGGATTCCAATGCAAAAGAAAAACCAGGCTGAACCTGGCTCTTGTCAATCTTATGATGAAATTTTAGCAATTAATAATGCAATTACCATAAAAACAAAACCAAGTACAACGGTAAAACGGTTCATGGCCGCTTCAAAACCGCGGGCCTTTTTACGTTTACCGACAGAGGTATCAGAACTCGTTAGATTGCTCGGATTATTCTTTGATGGTTGCACAATAACGACTAATATTAATAGAATCGCAATGACAATCATTGCTGTTAGTAAAATATCGTACAATACATCCCCTCATCTCATAAATAAAATTATACAATCTATATTCTACCATAACTTGGTCTAGCAAACAATGCTTTCTAGTCAGATCTAGCGGCCTAGTCAGACAAAAAAATTAAGCAGGCTGGAGCTCCCCTAAGACTTGAGCAAAAATGGCCAAAGCCCGGTCGCAGTCTACCTGAGAAACATTCAAGGAGGGCAGGAAGCGGACCACATTGCCTTTAGCACTCACTAAGAGGAGTCCCGCTTCATAGCAGGCCTGGCAAAGATCTGTGACTGGCAAGCTGAGCTCAACGCCTAGCAGGAGTCCCTGGCCCCGGACATCAGCAATCCCACCGACTTCTTGACGAATACTATTTAGGCCTTCCTGTAATTGCTTAGACCGTTCCTGGACATTAGCCAAAAGGTGGTCCTGGTCTAAAACATCGAGGACGGTGTTGGCTAAGGCGCAGGCTAAAGGATTCCCCCCAAAGGTGCTCCCATGGTCGCCTGTTTGGACACTGGCTTGGATCTTTTCTCCCGCCAGCAAGGCGCCAATCGGAAAACCGCCCGCTAGTCCCTTGGCCAAGGTCAGCATATCCGCCTGCAAGCCATAGCCTTGACTGGCTAAGAAATGACCGGTCCGTCCGACCCCTGTCTGTACTTCATCAATAATGAGCAGAAGGTCAGCTTCCGCTTGGAGGTCCTTTAGGGTCTGGGCATAAGCTTGAGTCATCGGATGGACCCCACCCTCCCCTTGGATCACTTCTACAATGATGGCACAGGTCTCCTTGGTCACCGCTTGATTGAGGGCCTGGCAATCATTATAGGGAACATAGGAGAAACCTTCGAGCATGGGTGCAAAAGGCGCCTGCAAGCTCGCCTGACCGGTTGCTGCAAGCGAGCCCATGGTCCGGCCGTGGAAGGATTGCTGGCAGCTAATGATTTGGATAGCAGCTTCGCCCTTATGCTGACGGCCCCACTTGCGAGCTAACTTGATCGCCGCTTCATTAGCTTCGGTCCCCGAATTACAGAAGAAGGCCTGGCCCAAGCCCGTCTTTTCCGCGAGCTTTTCTGCAAGTTCGATGGCGGGCGTGTTCCAATAATAATTAGAGAAGTGCATGCCGAGTTGACCTTGGTCAGCCATGGTCTGAACGAGAGCGGGATGGCCGTGACCTAGGGCGTTAACCGCAATGCCGGACATAAAGTCTAGGTAGGCCTTGCCATCCGCATCAAAGAGATAGGACCCTTCCCCTTTCACCATAACCCGGTCCCCCCGGTTAAATAAATTCAATAAGACATCTTGGCCGCGTTGGCTCCATTCTGCTTGACTCGTCATCCAACCATCCTTTCTAGCTGCGGTATTCCGCATTAATCTTAATGTAATCGTGAGAGAAGTCACAGGTCCAAACCCTGGCCTGGGCCTGGCCTAAACCAAGACTTAAGTGGATCTGGATGTCTTCTTCATGGAGGATCTGCCCAGCCAGGTCTTCATCCATGCCTTGCGCCTGCCCAGCTTGGTAAGGGGTGATCCTCCCCCCTGCTGATTCAAAAGAAATGATCAGGCGGTCCGGATCGATGGGCAGACCATCTGCATAGCCAGCTGCGGCTAAGACTCGACCCCAATTAGCATCTTCGCCGTAGAGGGCTGTCTTAACCAAATTAGATGTTGCTACCGACTTGGCCACAGACACGGCTTGGTCCTCGGCTTGGGCACCTTCAACGGCTACCGTGACAAACTTGGTCGCCCCTTCCCCATCGCGTACAATCATCTGGGCCAAGTCGCGCATAACCACTTCTAAGTCTTGGGCGAATTGGTCGACGTCAGTCGGACCTGCCTGACCAGTAGCGGCTAAGAAAGCCGAATCATTGGTCGATGTGTCCCCGTCCACCGTAATCCGGTTGAAAGTCGTCTGGGTCACTTGGTGGAGGACCTTGCCGAGCTGGGCCTGGCTAAGATCAGCATCCGTTGCGATAAAGGCCAGCATGGTGCCCATATTGGGGTGGATCATCCCCGAGCCCTTAGCCACCCCTGCAATCCGATAATGATCGAACTGATAGGCCACTTGCTTGGTACAGGTATCCGTCGTCAGAATAGCCTGGGCAAAATCATCGGAAGAAGCCGCCCCGAGTTGACCACATAGACTGTCGCAAGCAGAGACCAAGGGACTCACATCAAAGGCTTCCCCAATTACCCCTGTTGAAGCCATCAGAAACTCATCTTCTCCAATCTTTAAGCTCTCACACAAGCAGGCCTGGCAAGCTTTTAAGGCTTCCCAGCCAGCCGAACCATTGCAGGCATTGGCATTGCCGCTATTGACCGCGATTAGCTTGAAGCGATTCGATCTTTCCAATTGGTCCTGGCAAAAATGAACCGGATGGGCTTGGACAGGATTTTGAGTGAAGACGCCCGCTACTTCCGCCCCATCAGGGAAGTAAATCAGCCCCATATCTTTCTTCTTATATTTAAAACCGAGATGGACCCCACAAGTTTCCAAGCCGGGAATACTGGCGAGTCCCTGGTCTAATACATCTCTCATAGCGCTCCTCCTATTCAATCATGGTGCCAATACCAGCATCAAAAAACAATTCTTCTAATAAGGCATGGGGTTCACTCCCAGAGATCAGGTGGACTCGGTCGACCCCAGCATGGATAGCTGCAAGGGCAGCCTCAATCTTAGGCAACATACCTCCAGTGAGAATGCCTTCCTCCTTAAGCTGAAGAAACTCGTCAACGCTCAGGGTCGAAATTAAGCTCTCGGGATCTTCGGGGTCGCGGTAAACGCCCTTGACATCCGTTAAGAGCACCAGCTTAACAGCTCCTAGGGCTTGGGCTAGCTGGCTGGCCACTGTGTCTGCATTGATGTTGTAGACCTGGCCGTCCTTGCCCACCCCAACAGAGGAAATGACCGGCACATAGCCTGCTTGGATAACTTCTGAGACCAGGTCGGCATTAATCCCTTGCACCTGGCCGACATAGCCCAGGTCAAGAGCTTCCCCCTCATCATTAGTTAGGGCAAGGGGACTGGCTTGAATCAGCTTGGCATCCTTGCCCGATAAACCGAGAGCACGTCCGCCCATCTGGTTAATCCGTTTGACCACGTCGCCATTCACTTGGCCATCGAGGACCATTTCCACCACTTCCAAGGTCTCCTTGTCCGTTATCCGGAGCCCCTGTTCAAAACGTGACTGGATCCCCATTCGCTCCAGAATCTTGCCAATGAAAGGCCCACCCCCGTGGACCACTACCGGCAGGATCCCCACCGCCTGCATGAGGACGATATCCTGGGCAAAGGCTAGCTTGGCCTCCTCATCGACCATGGCATGGCCACCAAATTTAATGAGAACAATTTTTTGGTGGAATTGGTGAACATAAGGCAGGGCCTCAAGTAAGACCAGCACTCTTGCATCACATTCTTTTGTCATAACTCTCCTCCTTTAGGGCCAAACCGTCAGCTGGTCCAAGCCCAAGTTGGCAGGCCAATTGAATAGTAGGTTCATATTCTGAACCGCCTGGCCACTGGCGCCCTTCATCAAATTATCGATCACTGAGAAAATAATTAAGTGACCCGTGTCCGCATCAGCCGCCAGACCAATCTGACAGCGGTTGGTCCCCCGCACTTGCTTGACTTGAGGCAGGCTCCCTAAAGACAAGACTTGGACAAAATCTGAGCCCTGGTAGGCGGCTTGGTAGTGCTGGTGGATGGCTGTCAAATCCTCAGTACCTGTCAATTTAGTATAAATAGTGGATTGGATGCCCCGGGCAATGGAGAGCAAGTGGGGCACAAATTGAACTTTAACTGCTTCTTTAGCGAAACGACCCAGTTCGGCTTCCATTTCCGGAACATGGCGGTGGGTCAAGGGCTTATAAGCCTTAAAGTTTTCCGTCATTTCCGCGTAGAGATTATCTAGGGATTCATTCCGTCCCGCCCCAGAAATGCCCGAGGCGGAAGAGATCATAATTTCTTGAGGGTCAACCAAGCCGGCTTTTAGAGCGGGATAGAGCCCCAGCAAGACAGAAGTCACAAAGCAGCCTGGATTAGCAACGAGTTGGGCTTTTTGAATGGCCTCAGGATAAATATCTGCTAAGCCATAAACAGCCTGGTCTAAGAAGTCGCCTCCTGGTGCTGTTTGCCCATAGTAGGCTTCATAAGTCGCCGGGTCTTTCAAACGAAAGTCAGCGCCCAGGTCGATAATCCGGGTCTTTTCAAGGTCAACTTCTCTCACAATAGCCTTGGCATGACCATGAGGCAGGCAGATAAAGGCGAGGTCAGAAGCTTGGAGCTTGGCCAGGTCTAAGTTTTCAAAGGCTAAATCCCCCAGCTCCACTAATTGGGGAAAGGCCTGGCCGATGACCTGCCCAGCATAGCTTCTAGACGTCACATGGAAGAGGTCAACTTGGGGGTGCTTGGCTAAGAGGCGTAAGAGCTCAAGACCCGTATAACCATTGCCTCCGATTACCGCAACCTTAATCATGGTAACCCCCTCCCTTCTCTAAGTTAGGCACAAAGAGGTGGCCGTTGGTAGCCGCCATGATGGATTTAATCGAATGCATCCGGTTCTCAGCCTGTTGGAACTGGTAGGCGGCTGGACTCTTGAAGACCTCATCCGTAACCTCTAATTCGGATACGCCCTTGTCCTTAGCGAAATCGGTCTGATCATCGTGGAAGGCAGGTAAGCAGTGGAGGAAGATGCAGGTGGGCTCTGTCAGGTCCATCAAGTCTTGGTTGACCTGGTAGGCTTGAAGGTCAGCCAAGCGTTGGTCAGCCTCCGCTTCATCCCCCATTGAGATCCAAACATCAGTATAGATGACATGGGCTCCTTGGACAGCTTGCTTGATATCAGCCGTCACGTCAATCTTAGCCCCTGATACTTTGGCCCGGTCTTGGACTTCAGCTAAGATGGCAGGCTCCGGCTGGTACCCTTCTGGTGCAGCCACGGTTACATCCACCCCAAGAATAGCGCCAGCCATCAAGAGACTATTGGCCATATTATTGGCCCCATCACCACAGTAAACTAACTTAATCCCTTGGAGCGTGCCAAAGACTTCCTTGATGGTCATATAATCGGCGAGCATCTGGGTAGGATGGGAGACATCGCTCAAACCATTCCAAACCGGTGCCGGTGACGCCTCAGCCAAAGCTTCCACAATTTCCTGGCTAAAGCCCCGATATTCAATCCCATCGAAGATCCGTCCGAGAACTTGTCCCGTATCAGCTACTGATTCCTTCTTACCAAGCTGGATATCCTTAGCTCCCAAGAATTCAACCGTAGCTCCCAAGTCAGCCCCTGCTACCGTAAAAGCAGCCCGGGTCCGCGTTGAGCTTTTCTCAAACAAGAGACAAATATTCTGCCCCTCCATGTACTTATGGGGAATACCTGCTTGCTTCAGCCCCTTCAAGTGAATTGCAAAATCAATTAAATAGGTTAACTCTTCTTTTGTAAAATCTTTAATCTTTAAAAAATCTTTTCCTTGTAACATCTTGTGTCCTCCTTAAGCTTCACGCTTGCTTTCAAATAAAAAAACACCACCCCTGTCCTAGGACAGTAGAGGCGGTGTGACCACGGTACCACTCTACTGGCAGCTTTAAGTAAAACTACCCAGAAGCCCAGCCAAGCCAGTCGCTCCTTATGAAAAAAGCCCCCTATCGTCCCAGACGATAAGAGGCGGAAAATTCCACGGTACCACTCTAATTCCTAGCTTGTCAGCTTCACTTAGTTAATGTTAACGCAATTTCTGCGGGTCCGATTACTCGCTTCACCGGCCATCTCAACAAGACGTTTCACAGTTAGCTTCTCGCAACCCTTCCACCACCAGCCGCTCGCTTAAGAGAATCCTATCTGTTACTTTTTGTTTCTAAGATTTTAATTATTGTTATTTAACCATCTTTTCATTTTATAGTCAAGGGCTTTTTTATATTTTTTCAAAAAGAGCTATAGCAGGATGTAGGAATTTAAGTCCTTATCCTTTAGGGACCAAGCTCACAAAAGAAGCCCAGCCCTTTATCTTTTATCATTTAACGATCAAATTCAATAGCGCAAGGGATGCTCAACAGCATAATGTATTTAAAAAAACAAAAAGCCAGGCCCCAATGAGCCTGGCGCTATCCCGCTAGCCAAAAGGCCAACAAGGATAGTGGATGAACAATTATTAATTAAGTGACGGGCATTTCAGACCTTATTTTTTAAGGTTGTAGAAGGCTTTAAGCCCTTGGTATTCAGCTAATTCGCCCAATTCATCTTCGATACGGAGTAATTGGTTGTATTTAGCAATACGGTCAGTACGTGATAATGAACCGGTCTTAATTTGGCCAGCGTTGAAGGCAACTGCGATGTCAGCGATTGAAGCATCTTCAGTTTCGCCTGAACGGTGGGAAACTACGTTAGTGTAGCCTGCACGTTTAGCCATTTCCATAGCGTTGAAGGTTTCGGTTAAGGTACCGATTTGGTTAACCTTAATCAAGATAGAGTTAGAGATTTCTTCTTCAATCCCACGGCTTAAGCGTTCAGTATTGGTTACGAAGAGGTCATCCCCTACTAATTGAACCTTGTCACCTAAACGTTCAGTTAAGAGTTTCCAACCTTCCCAGTCATCTTCATCCATCCCGTCTTCGATGGTAATGATTGGGTATTTGTTAACTAATTCTTCTAAGTATTCGACTTGTTCAGCAGCGCTACGAACAGCCGCACCTTCACCTTCGAAGGTTGTATAGTCATACTTGCCATCTTGGTAGAATTCAGAAGATGCACAGTCAAAACCGATGAAGACATCTTTGCCTGGTTCTAAGTGAACAGATTTGATGGCTTCGATGATTGTTTCTACAGCGTCTTCAGTACCCTTGAAGTGAGGCGCGAAACCACCTTCGTCACCAACAGAAGTTTCTAAGCCACGGCCTTTAAGAATATCTTTAAGAGCGTGGAAAACTTCAGTCCCCCAGCGTAAAGCTTCCTTGAATGTAGGAGCCCCAGCAGGGATGATCATGAATTCTTGGAAAGCGATTGGAGCGTCAGAGTGAGAACCACCGTTAACGATGTTCATCATTGGGGTTGGCAGAACTTTAGCGTTGAATCCACCTAAGTAGTTGTAAAGAGGAACACCTAATTCATCAGCAGCCGCACGTGCAGCAGCTAAAGAAACCGCTAAGATAGCGTTAGCGCCTAATTTAGCTTTGTTTGGTGTACCGTCTAATTGGATCATAGTGTTGTCAATCCCAATTTGGTCTTGGACATCTAAACCAAGGATGGCTTCCGCAATTGTAGTGTTTACATTTTCAACAGCTTTGGTAACGCCTTTACCAAGGTAACGGTCTTTGTCACCATCGCGAAGTTCAACAGCTTCGTATTCCCCAGTTGAAGCACCAGATGGTACCATACCGCGGCCAAAGCCACCTAATTCAGTGTAAAGTTCAACTTCGATGGTTGGGTTACCACGTGAATCTAAGATTTCGCGTGCGTAAACATCAGTAATTAATGACATGCTTTAATTGCTCCTTTTTTTAAATTAAATTCATTTTACCATAAGATAATGGGCTTGCAAATTTTTAATGACAGCTAGCCAATCGTCATCTGATAGGGTCCGGTCATTGGAACAAACTCCATCAAATACGCCTTGAGCTAAAAGGTCCAAGTTCAGCCCCTCTAAAGCCTTAATGCTGTAGATAAGCTCAAGGGACTGGGCAATGGCCTCACCCGCAATCTCAAAGACCGTATCACGGATTAATTGGGCCACCCTTTCCAGGGCTTGAGCCGAGAGCTCGTCTCCTTCTGCCCCTTCGAAGAGAATTAAGACTTGACCTTGTTCTTCAGCCGTCAAATTGGAATAAATCTGCCAAATCTGCTGGGCCAACCAGACGCTCTGCATGTTCCATTCCCGACTAATCTGGGGAAGGCTTAGGCAGAGCACGGGACGAATACCGACGTCTAGGCAATTCTTAATCTTCCTAGACAAGTCGGAATCATCCTCCATGAAGGCTTGGCGGCGACTAGCGCTACCAATTAAGCAATGCGTAACGCCTGCTTGGTGAAGCTGGTAGGCTGTAGTTTCGCCTAATTCGGCATAGTCACTTTGAACCGAGCAGTTTTGGCTACCAAGCGCGCATGCCTGAAACGCGCTGGGGCAAAATTGGCTGATAAATATAGCAGGAAGGAAGTGGATATGCTGGACGCTTTCCGACTGGCCAAGGTCCCGATCGACTCCAGCGATAGCTTGGTCAAGCTGACGCGCAGAAGTTACGGCTTGGCAGATCCTTCCTAGTATAAGCTCAGGCAAGGTTTACTTGTTATCTAAAGCGGCAACAGCTGGAAGTTCAGCGCCTTCCAAGAATTTCATGGATGCGCCCCCACCAGTTGAGATGTGGGAGAACTTATCGCCGAAGCCAGATTTTTGGGCTGCTGCTGCAGAGTCCCCACCACCTACGATAGTTGTTGCATCGTCAAGATGGGCAATGGCTTCGCAGACCGCATTGGTCCCTTTAGCGAAGGCAGGCATTTCAAATACACCCATTGGTCCATTCCATACCACTGTTTTCGCATCTTTAAGCACTTCTTTGAAGGCTTCAATAGTCTTAGGCCCGCAGTCTAAACCTTCCCAGCCTGCAGGAATTTCATCCGCAGCAACTTCCTTAGTATTGGCATCATTAGAGAAGTCATCTGCAATGGTTACGTCAACTGGTAATACCAAACGGTCGCCAGCGCGTTCCATTAAGTCTTTAGCCAGGTCAACCTTATCTTCTTCTAAGAGGGAATTCCCAACTTCATAGCCTTTTGCCTTGAGGAAGGTGTAGGCCATACCGCCACCGATCAATACCTTATCAGCTTTGTCAAGTAAGGTTTCGATGACTTGGATCTTATCAGAAACCTTAGCCCCACCGAGGATAGCTACGAATGGGCGTTTAGGATTTTCAACAGCGTCGCCTAAGAATTTTAATTCTTTTTCCATTAAGAAGCCGGCAACAGCGGTATCAATGTTAGAAGAAATCCCAACATTAGATGCGTGAGCCCGGTGAGCAGTACCGAAAGCATCGTTAACGAAAACATCGCCTAAGGAAGCCCAGTACTTGCCTAATTCAGGATCATTTCCGCTTTCCTTCTTACCATCAATGTCTTCGAAACGGGTGTTTTCAAAGAGAAGAACTTCGCCTTCTCCTAAGTTATTGATGGCGTCTTCTAAGTCTTTACCACGCGTTTCAGGAACAAAAGTCACTTTTTGACCGAGTAATTCTTCCAAGTGTTCAGCTACTGGACGTAGGGTCTTAGAAGCCTTGTCTTCTTCGGTCTTAACCTTGCCTAAGTGAGAGAAGAGGATTAATTTCCCTTGGTGGTCTAAGACATATTTAATTGTAGGAAGAGCTTGGACCATCCGGTTATCATCGGTAATGGTTGATCCATCCATTGGCACGTTGAAGTCCACGCGCATTAATACTTTTTTCCCTTTTACATCGATATCTTCAATTGTTTTTTTAGCCATGCTAAACCCCTTTTCTATCCTTGTCTACTTACTTTTAAAAAAACGGGAAGCGCGAAGCTCCCCGCTAGTTTAAAGATTTCTCTTATAGGTTAGCAAAGTGTTCTAAAGTAGAGATCATGTTGCTGGTGAAACCATATTCGTTATCATACCAAGCAACAGTCTTCACTAATTGGCCACCATCTGCATCCATGATCTTAGTTTGGGTTGCATCGAATACAGAACCGTATGGGTAACCAATGATGTCTGATGAAACAATTTCATCTTCAGTGTAGTCGAAGGCAGTGCTTGAAGCAGCTTTCATTGCAGCGTTGACTTCTTCAGCAGTAACTTCTTTTTCAAGAACTGAGTAAAGTTCAACTTCTGAACCAGTGATTACAGGAACACGTTGAGCAGTCCCGTCGATCTTACCATCTAATTCAGGGATTACTTTACCAACAGCTTTAGCTGCACCAGTTGAAGCTGGGATGATGTTGTCAGCGCCAGCACGGTTCTTACGGCCACCTGGAGCATCTTGAGTTTTTTGAGTTGCAGTGTAAGCGTGGATTGTTGACATTAATGCACGTTTCACACCGAATTCTTTGTTTAATACATTAACCATTGGAGCTAAGCAGTTAGTTGTACATGAAGCTGCTGATACAATGTTGTCGTCTGCAGTTAAGATATCGTGGTTAACACCATAAACGATAGTCTTAAGGTCGCCTTTAGCAGGAGCTGAAATTAAAACTTTCTTAGCACCAGCATCGATGTGAGCTTGTGCTTTATCAACTGATGTGTAGAAACCAGTACATTCAAGTACGAAGTCAATTCCTAAGTCACCCCAAGGTAATTTAGAAGCATCTGCTTCTTCATAGGATTTGATTTCTTTACCATCAACAATTAAGGCATCTTCTTTAGCTTCAACACTGTAAGGGAAACGTCCTTGAGCAGTATCATATTTTAGAAGATAAGCTAAGTCTTCGTTGTCAGTTAAGTCGTTGATTGCAACTACTTCTAAATCTGAACCTTTTTCTAAAATACGACGTAAAGCTAAACGACCAATACGGCCAAAACCGTTAATTGCTAATTTCTTTGCCATAATGTAAATTCCTCCTTGTAAGAACTACAACAGTTATACAACAATTTTATATCAATAGAGCTTGGCTCCATTTAATACCATATGACTTGCCCCTTCATCCGTAATTAAAACTAATTGTTGGGGGGCGATTTTGGCGAAGGCAGTAATCACATCTGCTTTGACTTCGCCACCGGCCACGAGAATGGGCCACTTAATTTGGTGGATATCTTCAATTTGAATCCCGATCCGTGGTACCCGGTAAACAATCTTACCTTCTTTATCAAAGAAGCAACCAAAAGCTTCACCGATGGCTGCCTTGGACTTAATAAAGTCACAAGCCTTGGCATCCAAGTCGCGTCGCTTGGCCATGATATCCGCATTCCCTACACTAAATATTAAGACATTAGCTTCCTTTAAGCGGTGCAGGGTTTTGTTAATCTGTGGCTCTTTGAGCAACATTTGATAAGTTGCTGTGTTCAAACTTTCAGGAGCGTAGAGTGAAATACTCTGGCCACCCAAGAGTTGAGCCAGTCTTTCGCTGATGGTGTTGGGCTGGTTAGCCGCTTCATCTCCCATACCACCACGCGCCGAGACGACGGTAAAGGCCCGGCCATCTGTTAAGAGACGGTTGGAGAGATGAGGCACCACAGCTTGGACGGTCGATCCACCTGTCACAGCAATCACTTGCTGGCCCTTGTCCAGATGGTCAGCCAAGTAAGTTGACAAGGCTTGGGCCATCTTAGCTTCCGTCCCATCATCCAAGCCTAGAACCCCATTAACAATCAGGGCCGACTGGATACCTAGAAGGTCAGCTAATTCTCTTTCAAGGACTTGGATATCGGTTTCGAGTCTAAATAAACGGTGGGCAAGCGTAATCGCTTCCTCCCCTTTATCTGTCAGGACCATGCCCGAGGCCGATTTCTCTAATAGCCCCTGCCTGTCCAAGACATCCGTCTCAGCTCGCACCCGTCTCTCCGTGAGATCCAAGCGCAAGGCCATGGTCTTACGACCCATGGGCCCCTCAGCTAAGAGCAAACTCAGCATCCGAATCCGCAAGCGGTAAGTTGTGTGTAGCTCTGGAACCACATCTTCAATTAAACTTAAAGATAGATCCATAAGCTCCCTCATTTCTTTGGACAGATATCGTCCAGGTAGACAATTTCTGACCAAGTGTCTGTAAAAAAAATTTGCGATCAATTTCTTTACACCGTTAGTATAGCAAGCTTCCGTCCAAAGTGCAAGTTATCAGCTTAAAAACTTTGGCAAAAATTTGTAAAAAGTATGTAAATCCACGCTAAATATGGGGCAAAAAATAAAATAGCTTGGACATAATTAGTCCAAGCTATCGAATTTATATTTTGCTTTGGATGACTTGGGCCTTTTCCTGGGCAAGTAAGCAGAGCTCTTGAGCCTTGAAGATATGTTCTTGAGTCATGGCTTCTTCAGTCCCGTTTAGGCAGTCTAGAATCATTTGGCCAAAGAAAGGGAAACCAATCTCGCCGGTCACTTGGCGGTGTTCAACACCCTCTTCTGTCACCAGGTAAACATGGTCCAGGCTGTCTTCGCGCCCTACATCTAAGTACTTGCGCAATTCAATGGTGCCCTTAGTCCCAGTGATAAAGGTCCGGCCGTCGCCCCAAGTCGGCAAGCCATCTGGTGTGAACCAGTCCACCTTGAAGAAGAAGGTCGCGCCGTTATCCCCGACTAGGGTCGCGTCGCCATAGTCTTCTAATTCAGGCACATCTGGATTGTCGTAGTTAGCCACTTTAGAAGCGATCACTTCCGCATCCTCATTACCGGTATAATAGAGGAATTGCTCAATTTGGTGGGAGCCGATATCGGCTAAGATACCGCCGTATTCTTCTTTATTGAAGAACCAGTCCGGACGTTTTTCCTTGTCCAAACGATGAGGGCCAAAGCCCGTTACTTGGATGACCTTGCCGATCCGTCCTTCTTCAATCAGTTGGCCCGCTAGGACAGCGGCTTCGACGTGCAAGCGTTCAGAGAAGTAAACAAAGTAGCGACGCCCTGTTTCCTTCTGTACGCGGCGAGTTTCTGCCAATTGGTCTAGGCTCGTAAAACCAGTCTTATCAGTGAAGTAATCCTTACCAGCCTTCATGACACGGTTACCCAAGGCACTTCTCAGATTAGGCACAGCTGCTGCAGCTACCATCTTGATCTCTGGATCCTCTAGAATTTGTTCTAAGGAATCAGCCACTTCCACATCCGGGAAGGTCTCCCGGTATTCAGCGACCTTCTCAGGGTCCGGATCGTAAACGTATTTAATCGTGGCCCCTGCTTCGATTAAGCCATTGGTCATCCCATTGATATGGCCGTGGTCAAGAGCCGTCACTCCAACCTGGAATTCGCCAGCTTCAACCACATGATTAACCTTTCCTTTTGGTGCATAATTCATCCCATCATTTGCGCCCAAAGTTATTCCTCCTTCATCATTCTTTCATTGCGTCTGTTAGATCTTAGAACAAGTCTTTGAAGCCTAACTCATAAAGAGCATCCCGTGAATCGGCCAAGCAGTCGAAAGGATCGCGACCGTAAAGCATGTCTTGTTCAACTAAGAGGTAAGAAATATTTAATTCTACCGCCTTGTCGATAATCGCCTTGTAGTCCATAGAGCCTTGGCCAATTTCCGCAAATTCGACAATATTCGTGAAGTAACCATAGAAGGTTTCTACATCTTCAGCTTCGAGAGCTTCAAAAGCTTCGTCCGGAATCTCACCGATTCGGTAGTCTTTAATATGGACAAGGTCGGTCCGGTCCGCGTATTGTTCTAAGATTGAAATCGGACTAGCCCCACCCCGTTGGACCCAGTGCAAGTCGAATTCGAAGTCGAGGTCTGGACACTCTTCGGCAATGATATCCAAGAGGAACTTGCCTTCATAGCGGCGGAATTCCACATGGTGGTTGTGGTAGAAGAGACGGATGCCTTCTTCTTTTAACTGCTTAGCATACTTATTCGCTTCCCGGCAAAATTCCAAGGCAGTTTCCTTGTTCTTCATATTCTTAAAGGGCAGCATGCCGATCCGGAGCAAGTCCACATCTAAGGTTTTGCAGTCCTTAACAATTTTGTCGAATTTGGTATCCAAGGCATCGTTCCCGCCTGGTACCCCTTCATCGATCACGTTACAAGATAAGGAAGCAATTTCCATCCCGAAATCTTCCTTAGCTCGTTTGATTTCTTGGACATTCTCTTCTGTCATCGGAATTTGAGAAATTTCAACCGCTGAATAGCCGAGTTCTGAAACTTTTTTCAGGGTTTCATAGGCTCCTAATTCCTCAAACTTATCCTTCAACATCATTGCTTGAACGCCAATTTTGCTCATTTAAATATCCCCCTTATAGATGGTTTGCTTGGTCTTCGATGATGCTTTCATAGCATCGATCATTTCCATAGTGGTTAAGGCATCGGACAGTTGGCAATAGTTGTCTGTGCCGTCAATAATGGCCTGGTAGAAGTTTTCGATGCAGCGCTGGTGGCTAGGTCCATAGTAGATCTTAGTCCCTGGCAAGCTTTCGTTTTCGGCTAAGCAGTTCATTTGGTCATCGAAGAGCTTGTCGTCTTTAATGGTATAGCGGGTCTTTTGGGTTACAACTTGTAATTCAATCGAATCGTTGCCGTAATAGGCATTGGTTGCCGCAAAGAAGCCGTGGCTACCATCGCTTAGTTTGTAATTGGCCATTGCTGAATCTTCCACTTCGATATCATATTCCATTAGATTACCCAGCATGCCTCGGCAAGCTAGCCAGTCCGTATCGGTCACATAATGCATGAGGTCCAGGGTATGGATGGACTGGTTGATAATGGTCCCAGCCCCTGCTTCAGCTTCCCGTCCCCGCCAAGGCTTCATGGTGTAATAGTCTTCTGGCCGGTACCAGGCGACAATCCCTTTAACCGCAATCACTGGCGAGGTATCTTCCTCTGTCAGAATACGCTTGAGCTCTTGAACCGTAGCATTTAAGCGATTTTGAAAGCAGATAGCTAACTTCGCATTATTGTCTAAACTCTCCTGGGCTGCCAGTAGTTCGCGGGTCCGCTCGGCGTCAATTGTTACCGGTTTCTCAAGGAAGACATGAACCCCTGCCTTTAAACATTTGAGCGCTGCCTCATCGTGGAGGTAGTGGGGCAAGCAGATGTGGACCACATCCAAATCTTCCTGGTCAAGCATCTTATCTAGGTCGGTATAGAAACGAGCCCCTTCCGCTTGAGTTTTTAGGCTTTCGTCGAGGTCACAGACAGCTGTTAACTCAGCTGCCTGGGCATTCTCGATCGCTCTCAAGTGGACCACGGACACCGTTCCTAATCCGACAACTCCAACCTTAAGCATGTCTAGCTTCCTTTCTTATTGGCGTTGTTCGAATTTACCTTCTTCAGCGATATGTTCGTTCAACATGCCAAGGAATTTTTCATCATCGAAGTTCTTAATCGACACTTCTTCGCCTGTCCAGCCTGACATTTGGATGGCATTGGCCAGACGCACGCCATTGATTCCTTCTGCCCCTGGTGCAATTAAGTCCTTACCGTGTAAGATATGTTGGGCAAAGTTTTCCATAACGCCTGAGTGTTGGGCACCCCAGACATTGTCTTCTTCAATGGTATCAACGGCTTCAAAGAGGTCGCCGAAGACATCTTCCCCAGCCATCATGCTCTTCACCTTAGCGGCGTCGAATTCCTTGTTAATTTCTTGTTCAGTTTCCTTCAAGCGGTAAACCGTTGCTTTTTGGGAGTCATCAACGACAATTTTACCCTTGTCGAAGTAAAGTTCTAAGCGGTCTGAGCCCGCGATTTCATTAGTAGAAGTCACAAAGACCCCTGTTGCCCCATTAGCATAGCGGAGCATGGCATGGACTTGGTCTTCAACGACAATTTCGCGTTGGTAACCTTCTTGAACCATGGCATAAACTGATTCAGGGACACCAGCAATCCATTGAATCAAGTCTAATTGGTGAGGGGCTTGGTTCACTAAGACGCCGCCGCCTTCACCGCCCCAAGTTGCCCGCCAGTCGCTTTGGTTATAGTAAGCTTGTGGCCGCCACCAAGTGGTAATGATCCAGTTCGAACGACGAATGTTTCCTAAATCACCAGAGTCAACAATCGCTTTAATCTTTTGGTAGAGCGGATTATTCCGTTGGTTGAACATAATCGCATATGTCGCATCTGCGGTCTTAGCGTATTCATTTAATTCCTTCACTTGTTTGGTGTAAACCCCAGCAGGCTTTTCGTTCAAGACGTGAACGCCCTTGCTCAAGGCATAAATAGCCATTTCAGGGTGGAGGTAGTGAGGCACTGTGGTCACAATTGCTTCCACCTTGCCGGAATCGATTAGTTCTTTGTAGTCAGAATAAGTTTCTACTTGTGGGTAGAGTTCTTTAGCTAATTTAGTACGTTCCTCATCAATATCACAAACAGCGACTAAATCAATGCTAGGCACCATACCTTCATCAATAAAGCGTCCGTATGCTGAACCCTGTGTCCCAAAACCAATAATAGCGAATTTTAATTTGTCTGCCATAATAACATCTCCTTCATTTATCTTCTATAATATATTTTTTGACTTAGCGGTTAGCCTTGCGGAATTGGCTGGGGGTCATGCCCACACTCTGCTTAAAATAACGCGAAAAATGGGCATTGCTCTCAAAACCATTCGCCAAGGCAATCTCCTGGATGGATAAATCATCGCTCATCATCAGATGATAGCGAGCCTGTAAGAGGCGGTACTTCATGAGGAAATTGATCACCGTCATCCCGGTCACCTCACGGAACAAGTGAGAGACATAGGACTTACTCAGGTTGACACCGCTTGCAATTTTATCCAAGTCTAACTTCTCTTGGTAGTGCTGGGTCAAATAGTAGGCAATCTCCTGGACCCTGAGCAAGGGCTCTTCTTGGCGGGCACTCACTTCCACAATCGACTGGTGGTCCATCCGGTCCAAGGTCATCAAGAGGTCCACAATCTGTAGCTTGACCTGCTGCTCATGGAAGGCATAGGAGGAATCCAGCTGGGTGAGTTCCGCCAGAGCTCGCATCTTCTCAGCCACAATTTCCTTGTCCGAAGACTTGGTCATCCGGTAGAGACTCCCCTGGCCCTCCTTAAAGAGCTCCAAGAGCTGGCTAGCGTCTAAGCTGGCCAAGAGGGGCTGGATCGACTCCCGGGTGAAATGCACCACATGGCGTCGGTAGACCTCCCCCTCATCTTTGACAAAAGCCTTGTGGAGGCGCATGCCATCAATCAGTAAAGTATCCCCTGGCTCCAGCTCATAAAACTGGCTGCCAATTTGAAAGTAGCAGCAGCCAGCAATAAACTGGTAGATCTCCAGCTGGCGGTGGGTGTGAAATTCTAACCACTCATCGCCGCCTTTCAGGTCATAGCCCGCATAAATTTCTTCTTCCATTCTGCCACCTGCCTCGTACACCCTTATTATACTAGAGAAAGCGCTTTTAATCATTAGATAAATTTGTTTAAAAGCGCTTAATTTTTGACTGAGAGTGCTATTTGTGATGCTTTGAACATGATTGCTTGTAAAAAAAGACTGGAAAAACTCCAGTCTATAGCTAGTCTCACTTGTTAAGTTGTGTAAGAAAATCTCAGCTCGCACAGCTTGACTCAAGCGACTATTTTTGTAATTCTGAATTGGAGGTCATAATATGGTCGATGATCCCATATTCCTTGGCTTCTTCAGCAGACATCCAATTATCACGGTCGGTATCCTTTTCAACCACTTCAATATCTTGACCGGTTGCTTCGGAAATGATCCGGTTCAAGTTCTTCTTGGTCTTCAGAATGTGGCGGGCAGTGATTTCAATCTCAGTGGCTTGTCCTTGGACCCCGCCTAAAGGTTGGTGGATCAAGATTTCCGAGTTAGGTAAGGCATAACGCTTGCCCTTCTCACCAGCCATGGCAATCACAGAACCCATAGAAGCCGCAAGACCAGTCACAATAGTTACCACATCTGCATTCACAAAGTTCATGGTATCATAGATGGCAAGGCCAGCTGTGACAGAACCACCTGGTGAGTTGACATAGATGTAGATATCCTTTTCAGGATCTTGGGCATCCAGGAAGAGCAATTGGGCGATAATTGAGTTCGCCATATTGTCATCTACTCCCCCAGACATCATAATAATACGGTCCTTTAATAAGCGAGAATAAATATCATAAGCACGTTCACCACGCGAAGATTGTTCGATTACTGTAGGAATTAAATTCATAAATTAAAACTACCTCCCTATACATTGTTTAATTCTATCATACACGGTTGGTCAACAATGGTCAAGCAAAAAGTCCTAAAAAAGATTTGCATTTTCCAAGGAAAAATTGTATAATAATTTTGTTGTTATTTTTTGCGCCCATAGTGTAATGGATATCACGTAAGATTCCGGTTCTTGAGATGGGGGTTCGATTCCCTCTGGGCGTATAAATGAGCTTTAAGCCTTCGAATTAAAGCTTAAAATTGTTGAATCTATCCCCACTGCTAAATGAGTAAGTTGGCACCTAGTAAATTAGGTGCTTTTTATTTTGCCTTCTAGATGACAACGGTCATAATGGTTCCCCTCATCATGATCTAAAGCTACATAAATATTGAAATCATCTTTCTCAAGGGGCATGTCAGTTAGTAGCTTCCAAGCTTCGTTAGACCGTTCGCCAAGCAATTCATCCAACTGCCACTTTTCTAATAGAAATAAGCCATCATTGCTTTCTGTTAGCTTTCTAATAAGCTTATGAACATCACTTTCAATAGCTAGTAAATCTAAGCCCTCAACCAGTTCAAGTGAATCTAAAATATTAGTTATTGAAGTAATCAGAATTAGGCAGCTTCCTATGTAGATAACGCTCAGCTATTTCATCTTCGTCAAGTCTGGGAACTCATCATCAAATAGCTGTTTCTCCTTTGCCGTTAACTTGTGGGGATAATCAGACCAGAAATTATAAATTTTCTTTCGGTCAAAACTGAATAGAATTGGACCTAACATCATCGGAATTATCATTCACTATAGAAACTTTATCATTCATAAACTATTCCCATATACCTTTAAACATGTCTCCGACTTAAAAAATAATTGCGAGCAAAATCATCTTTTACCCCTATGTTTCCGCACAAAAAATACGCAATAGACGGCTGAAAGCCAACCAATCCGTTCCGGCGGAGCCCCCACTTTGCCAAAACTGCCCTTCAGATGTGCATATTTTATCTAACTAAACCCTTACCGTGGAGCCCAAGTGTGTGCCGATAAGTTCAGTAATTGTTTACAGCAAGCTATTGCCCAGTCATATGATTTATATTGTAATTGGCCAATACTCTCGATACTGACTATTAAGCTATCTACCAACTCATCTATCTTTCTGCCTCTTTTCAATTTTTCATTAACTTTCAAATATAATCACTTCAAATGGATTAAATTACTTGCTTTTATGCGTACTAGGGCGCATATTATATTTACAGAACACATCTAAAAAAGACACTATCCCTAAAAAAACATACAAGTCAATTTTAAAACAAATGGGCTAAAATAGCCTTTAAAGGAGGATTAAAAATGTCACTTGCAAACTATGTTATCTATCCTGCCGTCTTTACCCCAGACGAAGACGACCCTAATATTCTAAATGTGGAGTTTCCCGATGTACCTGGTGCTTTAACTTACGGAAATGGCCTTAAAGAAGCCATGTATAACGCCTCTGAAGCACTATCCCTCATGCTCTATGACGAAGTTGAAAAGCCCCAACCCTCATCTCTTTCAGATATTCAACAACAGTTTCCTGATGATCAAGTACTCTATGTAGGCGTTGACTTAGACCAAGCAGCTAAAGATATTACAACACCTACTGTTAAGAAGAATACCACTATCCCTGCTTGGCTGAATGCCGAAGCCACTAAACAGGGTATTAATTTCTCACAAACTCTAACTGAAGCGCTCAAGGAAAAATTAGGTGTCTAAGGCTCGAAAGCCCACTATTTGCTGGGCTTTTTTGAGCTTCAAAGACTTCAATCCTTTCTTTCGCACGATTCAGTTCTCTTGATTGGCTCTAAATTAATTATTCTAGCGCTGGCACGCTTCAAGCTGCCGCTTAACTTCTTCCCTATAAGCCGCCATCAGCTTCTGGGTAAGAGGGCCTACGGGATAGGTCTCCTGGTCCACTTGGCAGACGGGCATGATCCCCATCAAGGCATTGGTCAGAAAGACTTCATCGGCCTGGTAGAGGCTTGCTAAGGGTATGCCCTCTGTTTTGATTGGGAAGTTATCAAGGAGATAGGCGCGGACGGTGCCGGCTAGGAGACCTGCGCTTTGCTTAGGTGTATAGAGGTCCCCCGCCTTGACGATAAAGAGATTGGAAGTTGCGCCTTCGCAGACCAGGCCGTCAGGATTAGTGAAGAGGGCTTCCTGGTACCCCTTAGCTCTGGCTGCTTTGAGGCTGAACAGGTTGTCCCCATATTGGAAGGTCTTATGGTAGACAAAGGGTGAACTGGGATTGCGCTGAATGTCAGTCAAACAACAACTGATTCCCTCTTGGTATTGGCTCTCTGTATAGGAGTTAGGGCGTATTGAATAAATGAGGTTTTTCTCTGACACGGCAATCTTTAGGGCCTGGTGGTCTAAGGGATGGGCTGCTAGGTAGGCCAGGACATCTGCTGCCCCGAGCGAAAGATCAATTCCTAAGAAGTCTGCCCCTGCCTGTAAGCGGTCCAGGTGGCGGTCGAGAAAGATCGGACAGCCTGCTTCAACCGCAATAGTTTCAAAGACGCCCATCCCGTAATAAAAACCATTATCTAAGTGAATCATTCGTCTTCCCCCTTTTGCTCTGAGCTTTTTTGGAAGCTTTGGACTAAGGCTTGCCCTTTCAATACAGTCTCCTCGTACTCGGCTTGAGGGTCGGATTCGCAAGTGATGCCCCCACCGAGACCGATTTCATAAGTGCCGGACTGGTGGACCAGGCTGCGGATGATGATGTTAAACTTCATGTCCTGGTTGGGGCTAATATAACCCAGACAGCCCGTATAGATGCCGCGGGCGGAAGCCTCCAATTCGTCAATTATCTCCATGGTACGCTGCTTAGGTGACCCGGTGATCGAGCCGCCAGGGAAAGTCGCTTCAAAGATTTGCTTTAAGTCTGTGTCTGATGCTAACTTGCCGACAACGGTTGACACTAAATGGTAGACCGTGGCATAAGCTTCAACTTCAAAGAGCCCCTTGACCTCGACGGTGCCCGGTTGGCAGATCCGAT
This sequence comes from Aerococcus sp. UMB7834, assembly GCF_030215145.1. Taxonomy (NCBI): domain Bacteria; kingdom Bacillati; phylum Bacillota; class Bacilli; order Lactobacillales; family Aerococcaceae; genus Aerococcus; species Aerococcus sp. UMB7834. The sequence goes on from NZ_JASOLI010000001.1 coordinate 161,035, forward strand.
TAAGGTCATTGCGCTCCAAGTCAGTCACCATCAAGAGCTCGGAACGGTCTTTATCTGACTTTTCTAAAGCCTTTTTATAACGGCTATCCTTAGCCGGATTCCCCGTTCGCGGGCAGGTCCCCTTGATGGGCCGGGTGGTGATTTGTCCATTTGCCACTTCGAGGAAAAGTTCCGGCGAAGAAGATAGGAGCTGAAAGTCGCCAAAGTTAAAGTAAGCCGCATATGGAGCTGGGTTAAGCTCTCGTAATGTCAAATAATAACTTAAGGGATCTTGCTCGGTAAGCAGCCAGATGCGCCGGCTGAGATTAGTCACATAAGTATCCCCTGCTTCAACATAGTCAATAATTTCTTCAACCTTTTGCATATAATCTTCGGGTGAACAGTCCGCGATGACCTGGTCGATGCCCGTCCCCTCTTGAAAGATGGGGACCTGTTTCCTGATAGTTTCAAAACGCCTCTCCCAGTTGGCAAAAAAAGACGAGCTCTCCTGTTCCTCATGCAGGCTGATTAAGGTCAAGCGACCCTTGCTATGGTCCTCAACTAGATAAGTCTCATAAAAAGTCCACGCCGCATCGGGATATATCAATTGCTTCTCGTGCTGGCTAGCTAGGCCCTGCAAGTGGCAACCAAAATCATAGGAGAAGTAGCCGAGGGCAGGGTTGACTAAGGGCAGCCCATCAATCGCAAGCTTGTCCTGGGCGTCCAAACAGGCCTGCAACTCAGTAAGAAAGTCACCTGCCAGGGCTTGGTCATTCCGGTAAGCTTGCCCAGCGACATCTTTTAAGACCAGTTTAGGCTCCAAGGCTAAGACTGAATACAGCCCTTCTTGGTCTCGGCTTGAGGAGTCCAGGAAGACGCAGGGTCCCTGGTCGGCTAAGTAGGCAAAAATCTGGTACAAGTCAGGATAGTCTTGATAATGTTTATATTCCACAGCTTAAGTCCTCCAAGCTTTGGCTAATTGAATGAAACGAGTGAGAATCTCATGGCCATAGTCGGTTAAGACGGCCTCGGGATGGAACTGGACACCGTAGATACAAGCGTCAGGATTGGCTAGGGCCATCAAACAACCGTCCTCAGTCCAGGCCTCTGCCTTGAGCTCTGCTGGCAAAGAAGCTGGATCGACACAGAGCGAATGATAGCGGGTGACCTGAAAAGCCTGGGGCAAGCCCTCAAACAAGCCCCGGTCTTCATGCCTTAAGCTATGGAGCTTGCCATGTTGGGGACGAGGCGCGCGAGCCACCTGGGCCCCGCTAGCATAGGCAATCACCTGGTGGCCGAGACAAATCCCTAAGATAGGCAGTTTGCCCTGGGCTAGCTGGAAGAGGTCAAGTGAAACTGTCGCATCTTCAGGACGTTTGGGACCAGGGGAAATGATAAGGCCCTCATAAGCCGTCAGATCAAGCTCAGCTCTCCTCTCTTCCAAGTCAGCGGCAGATAAGATCTCCAAGTCAGCGTCCAATTCCCTAAAGTAGGCGGCTAAATTGTAAACAAAGGAATCGTAATTGTCAATCATCAAAAACATGACGTCTCTCATTTCTATTGATTGGCGATGGTTGGCTGTGACTAGGAAATAATTGTAAGAAACTACCCCTAATCAAACTATAAAAAGACGCTCAGCCTTGGTCAGAGATAACAGGTCATCCTATCTGTGATTAAGCTGAGCGTCCTTTTCCCATCGCTTTTAATTTTTAATTATTATAGCATGCTAGGCGTATGGTAACCATTTCCTTTATATTTATCTATCATTGGTCCCATTATGAAATTCTCTAGTCTTTTTCCTTCATCATTTCCACGAAAAGTGTTAAAATAAACATGTGAAATAATTAACATATGCCAAGGAGGAGTTCATATGAATCGAGTATTTGCGAGCCCATCACGTTATGTTCAAGGGAAAGGTGCCTTGAAAACAGGAATTGACTACATCAAAGCCTTAACTAAACGCCCTCTCCTGCTCTGTGATGACACCGTTTGGGAAATTGTCGGGGAATCGTTCCATAACTTCCTCAATAACCAAGGCTTAGAAGTGGAGCATGTGCCCTTCAACGGTGAAGCCTCAGTCAACGAAATTGACCGTGTCTCAGAAATCGTCACAGAAAAAGCCTGCGACGCCGTGATTGGCTTAGGTGGAGGGAAAACCATCGATTCAGCCAAGGCAATCGGAGATAATGCTAAAATTGCTGTGATTGTAGTACCGACCCTCGCTTCGAGTGATGCGCCAACCTCTGCCCTATCCGTCATCTACAGTGATGAAGGGGTCTTCGAAGGCTACCGCTTCTATGACAAGAACCCTGACCTCGTCTTAGTAGACAGCAGCGTTGTCGTCCAAGCTCCCGCTCGCCTCTTTGCGGCCGGAATCGGCGATGCCATGGCGACCTGTGTGGAAGGTTTATCTGTTATCAAAGCCCAAGGTAAGACTATGGCAGGCGGAAAAGCTAGCTTAGCGGGCCAGGCCATCGCCGAAAAATGCCAGGAAACCCTCTTTGAATACGGCGAGCTTGCCTTAGCTGCTGTTAAGGAACAGCGCGTTACCCCAGCTGTGGAAGCCGTCATTGAAGCTAATACTTTACTCAGTGGCTTAGGCTTTGAAAGTTGCGGATTAGCAGCTGCTCACGCTATCCATAATGGCTTTACCGCCCTCAGCGGGGACATCCACCACATGCAACACGGTGAAAAAGTCGTCTATGGCACCCTCACCCAACTCTTCCTTGAACAAGCTGACAAGGCCATCATCGACCGCTTCATCCACTTCTACCAAGCAGTCGGTCTTCCGACCACACTTGCCGAACTCAAACTTGACCAAACATCCTATGAAGACCTAGTTAAAGTCGGTGAACTCGCCCTCCAAGACGGCGAAACCATCCACGAAATGGTCGGGGATTTCACACCAGAAGATATCGCGGATGCCCTCATCGCAGTCGACGCCTATGTTAAAAGCTTAGAATAAATGCTAAAAATATCAGCCTCTTACTTGCCGGTAAGAGGCTTTTTGATTTGAAAATAATTCTGTAGCACAAAAAAGACTGGTCCCAAAAAGACCAGTCTTCAACTTCTCTAATATCAATCAGGATCAATATGCGCCATAATGGTATCCAGGACATCCTGGTGCAAGTCCTCCACTAAATGATCGACCACGCGTCCATTGCGGTTGTCATAATCGAGGCAGCGGATTTGAACCGTATCGATAATTCCCTGGACCGCATTTTTCTCGGTTTTTAGCTTCAGGTCCATGGGATACTTAGCATCCCGCTCGGTGATCGGCATGGCCCAGACGAAGCCGGCACTCTCCGTCATCATTTCATTGCTGACAATTAGAACCGGACGTGTCTTGCCTTTTTCATGGCCTCTGGCGGGATCGAGGTCAATCACCGCAATATCGAATTGTTTTACCATTCTTCACCAGCAGTTTCTCCATAATCGATCAGGCCTTCCTCATAAGTCCCCCCAGCCTGGTAAAAGGCGCGAATTTTTTCTTTGAGGGGGCTTTTTTTCTTGGTCACTAAAATCGATTCCTTCTCAATGGTTAGATTAACCTGGTCGCCCACTTCTAAATCTGACAGGTCTAAGGCCCGCTGACTCAAAGCAATCGCTTGACGGTCCCCCTTCTGAATCACTTGCGAAGATAATTGCTTCACCATGATCAGCCTCCCCCTTCATTCTTTCATGCAATGCTATCATAACACAAGCTAGACTGCGTGTCATATGCGCCCTGGGTCACTTAACGAGTCTTGCCGTGGTAGAGGAAGTATTGGAAGGCGTCCTTGTCATCGAAGCTAAAAGGCTCATCAGCCACTAAGCCCTTGTAGTCATAGAAGCTAACATCGCAATCGCTATCCGTGTGAAGGATAAAGTCATCCACCCCGTAATCGCGGAAAGCCTCCAAACCTGCCCGCCAGAGCTTGCCACCAATCCCTTTGCCCCGGGACCGAGCGCTCAAGATAAACAATTGGAGAACGCCTTGGTAGGCCTCTTGGTGGCCGCGGTCCAGGCAAGCATTAGCTTCACGCTCACGGTCAAGCACCTGGAGAACGGTCTTATCCTGAATCTCTAATTCTTCTAGATAGGCCTCCCAATCAAGCGGAGCTTGAAGCTTGTCCGCCCCTTGGACATCCCCGATAAAGATCCCCAGGCTCTCACCATCAAAGTCCGCCACCAAGGCAAAAGTTCCCATCTCCAAACGCATCTTAGCATCAATATCAGCCAAGCGAGCGGCTAAAGCAGGGTCTTCTGTCGTCACATCAGGATACCAGGTTTCTTGGATCATAGCCTTAACCGCATCAAAATCTGACGCTTGGTAAGGTCTTATTTCTAATGGCATCACTTTTCCTCCTTTATTTATTATGGCTTAAAGATAAACCCTAGTCTAACAGAGGCTATGCTGAAAAACAATTCCTTTGCTTTCTTTAATTGGGTATCTATCAAATAAGCAAGCTGTTCAATTTGCATCACTACTGGTCCTAGATGTTTGAAGCAGATAAATCAATCTGCTTCTTCCCATAAAATGAATTTTTTCTATATGTTCTCTAGCTTGAATTTAAATGTGACAAGCTTGTCGCTTTTAGGAAGAGAAAAGCTAGAACATGGAAAGCTTCTCCCTTACTTTCCATCAACTAGAAAAGCTAGTAGATGGAAATCGCCTACTACTAAGTACTAACTAACAAAATACTAATTACTAAGTTTACAAATAACGAATTGACAAAATGAATTAAAATAAATTAAAGGCACGCGTGCGCGTAAGGGAATTACCTTACAAACTAAATTTAAATCTACAAGCAGAAACTCCGCTATTTTTCTAAAAGCTTGTTAGGTCAAGCTTCAGCATGCTTTTCAAAACTTATCAGCCCCTCCCATGCTCACTTTCGACGCAAATTTGCTCAATAATAACGAATGCAAAAAGAGCTGGGACAGGTTATAGTGGACCTAAGACTTGTTCATCACTGCTAGCTCTCTCCTCGACAAAAAATCAAAAAAAAAATCGGATTTTGTGTAAGAATTGCCCCTTAGCTGGTGTATTCATAGTGAAAGGAGGACAGGCCATGTTGAAAGATTTTTGGACCATCCAACAAATTAAACGCCGCAAGGAAAGCGGCATCCGCGCTGTGATCGACCAGTACGGCGGGCTTTTGATGGCGGTCATCAAGCGTCACGCCCTGGGTTATGAGGCCTATCACGAGGAATGTTTTAACGACACGCTCTTAGCGATCTGGGATAATATTTCGGCCTATGACGCCAAGAAGTCATCCTTCAAGAATTGGATCTGTGCCATCGCCCGCTACAAGGCCTTGAACCTGGTTCGTGATAACCGACGCATTGCCCAGCAGGAAAGCTATGACGACCACTATGAATCTGGGGACAGGCAAATTCTCGACCAGTTGATCCTTAGAGAAGACCTCGAGCATTTAATTTCGTCCCTGTCTGAGGAGGACCAAGCCATCTTCCTCGCCCTCTTCTACGAGGGGCAGGACGTCAAGGAAGTGGCCCAGGCCCACCAGCTGAGCCCCAATGCCCTCTACCAGCGTATCCACCGCGGCCGCGAAAAATTAAAAGGAGAGAGAAAGCATGAACAAGAATAAGATCTACCAACTGCTCAACCAGGCACAAATGAACTTATCGGACTATCCCGACGAGCAATTGTCCACCCAGCAAAAAGACCGCCTCTACGCCCAATTCCAGGCTTCTGTCGTCCAAGAAAAGACCAAATCCTATCGACGCCCCCTAATCCTAGGCCTAGTGCTTGCCATCGCCTTACTGACCCTCACCCCCTGGGGCCAGCAAGCCTCCGCTTCCGTCAAGTCACTGATCGATACCACCCATTTCACCCTCTCGGCTAGCGCCGGAGACATGGATGAAAAGACCTTTCCAGTCGGACAGACCATCCAAATGGGCGACCACCAAGTCAAGCTGGAGGATGCCCTTCTGGATGAGAACTCCGTGACCGCTTCCTTCCTGGTCGAATCGCCCCAAACCTTATCTGATCAAGACTTTTATGATTTTGTCGGCATGGCCATAGCGGTTAACGGAAAAACGACCCGGATCTCTTCAGCAGCTGGCTCGGCTCGCTTGTTGGATAACGGCATCTACCAAACGACCATGACCTATAGCTTCGATGAACCGGTCGAGCTTCAGACCAATAACCAGATCTACCTACAGATTTCTGGCTTGATGAAGAATGCTAAGGAAGTTATTTCCATGACCGACGCCGCCTTCGACCTCTCTGGCCGGCCGGAAGACCTGAACGGCGGGACCCGATATATTAACCCGAACAAGGACACCCCAGCTAAAGCGGATGCAGTCAACATCCAAGCTGTCAAACTCCACCCCTTAAAAACCCAAATCCAAGCTCAAATCCCTGAAGCAGACGCTAAAGACGCCATGATCGAAGCCGACCTCATCCTCCCCGATGGCCGCCGCTTGACCCTGACAGGCGCTTCTGAAATGAAAGCCTCAACTACAGCCGGACTAGTCGACTTCCAAGCCAATTTTGACTTCTCAGGCGATGCCAGAAGCAAAGAAACCTACCAAGACCTAATCAAGCAAGACGCCATCCAAGTGGAACTCTTTAAGATCCCCCTACCTGAAGAAAGCGGTCGGATAGCAAGGGACCAGCGGACCTCCTTGGGTGAACCAGTGACGGTTGAGTTGGATGGGGGAAGACAGTAAAGTGATTAAAAAGTCGCAGCATTCTTAACAGATTACTTGTAAAAGGCCTAGCCTCATAGCCTCCTATCAAGATTTCAGATAGTCGCTATGAGGCTTTTTATTGTGGATAGGGTCCTTCAAGTAAATTATTGACATCTAAAATAAGAAATAGTCTGGAGCCAGCAAGATTTACACAAAATTTACATCTTTTTTTACAAAAAAAACAATCGTCAGGTATGATGTTGAAAGATGTTATTACAATAATTATTTGGAGGTTATATTTTATGAAAAAATGGCTTAAATCTGCTGGGGTCTTGTTAACTTCAGCCATCATGTTAACTGCTTGTTCAGGTGGCGGCGGCGAAAGTTCAAGTGCTTCCTCTTCAAACGAAGGAAGTGCTGAAGCTGATTCTAAACTCATTATCTACTCCAACTCCTTGAGTGATGGCCGTAGCGACTGGTTGAAAGAGAAAGCAAGCGAAGAAGGTATGGAGCTTGAATTCGTTGATGCAGGAGGCGGTGATATCTATAACCGGCTCTTGGCTGAGAAGAATGCCCCACAAGCAGACGTCACTTTTGGGATGGATGAAGGCTACTTCAAGAAGTTAGACGAAGAGGGCATCCTCCACAATTATACAGCAGACTGGGTAGCTGATATTCCTGAAGAAATGCTTCAAAACAAGGAAGCCTATGCCCCATTGGTTGAGCAACGGATCTTTATGATCGCTAATCCAGACCATATCGATGAAGCAGACCTGCCTAAGTCTTGGGAAGAACCTGCTAAAGACGAGGCCCTCAAAGAAAAATACCGAGTGCCAGCTGGCGTTGGGGGTGGTACCGACCAAAAGGCAACCATGAGCGTCCTCTTCAACTACCGCGATGAGAACGGTGAACTCGGCATCTCCGAAGAAGGTTGGAATACCCTTCAACAATGGTTCGATAACGGCTATATGCCTTCTGAATCAGAAGAAGCCCTCCAACTATTCGCTGATGGGACCACACCAATCTCTTACTACTATTCGTCAGGTATTCCAGCAGCTGAAGAAGAATACGACTTCAAAGCTCAACCAATTAATAGTGAAGGCGGTGTCTTCTCCATGTCCGAACAAATCGGTATTGTAAATAAAGGCGACGACCACAACTACGAGACTGCTGAGAAATTTGTCAACTGGTTCGGTTCAGCTGACGTCCAACGGGAATGGGCCAAGGAATTTGGGACCTGGCCTGTCAACCCTAAGGCCCAAGACGGTGCCTCTGACCGCATGAAAGAATTAATGGAACAAACCACAGCTAAGCGTGTCGATTGGGACTTCATCAACGAAAACATCGACGCCTGGATTGAAAAAGTCGAATTAGACATCTTACCATAACATAATGCCACAGGGGAAAGCCTTTTTTCCCCTGTCATTTATTTAAAGGAGAAAAAATATGTTATTAGTCGAAGATTTACAAGTAAAATACGGTGACTTTGTTGCTATTGATGGGGTCAACTTAGAGATTCAGGATGGCGAATTCTTTACCCTGCTCGGGCCATCTGGCTGTGGGAAGACGACCACCCTCCGAGCGATTGCGGGCTTCCAGTTCCCTTCTAAGGGGAAGATCGTCCTCAATGACCGTGACCTGACCCATGTACCAGTTGAAAAGCGTGAACTGGGCATGGTCTTCCAATCTTACGCTCTCTTCCCTACCATGAGTGTCTACGACAACATCGCCTATGGGATGGAAGTCAAAAAAGTCAGCAAAGAAAACATCAAAAAACGGGTCATGGAACTCGCTGAACTCGTGGACATGACGCCCGAACAATTAGAAAAAAACGTATCTGAATTATCTGGGGGCCAGCAACAGCGGGTAGCTATTGCCCGGGCCCTGGCCATGCGTCCAGATGTGGTTCTCTTTGACGAGCCCCTATCTAACCTGGATGCTAAGCTCAGAAAGCAATTGCGGGTGGAGCTCAAACGTATCCAACGTGAGACAGGGATGACTGCCATCTATGTGACCCACGACCAAGAAGAAGCCCTCGAGCTTTCTGACCATATTGCCGTCTTTAATAAGGGCTTTATCGAACAGATCGGTACCCCTGAAGAAATTTACAACCATTCAGCAACTGAATTCGTCTGCGACTTTATTGGTGAATCGAAATTATTAAACGATGGCTTAGTCCAGAGCATTAATGAGCAGATTCCAGGCCAGCTTGATCCCAAGCTGCGCCATTACATCCGTCCCGAAAAGATCCGCTTCTACAGCGTCGATGAAAGCAATACAGCTAAAGTGACAGGAACCGTCCAACGTGTCGGCTACAAGGGGGCCTTCAGCAGCCTCTTTGTTGATGTTAACGGTAGCGACTTGCTTGAGGTGATTAATAAAGAAGATCGTAATTCCAGCTATAACATTGGCGATACGGTAACTTTGCTGATCCACCCAGAAGACATTCTAAGTTATGAGGTGGTCTAAGATGGACAAATTATTCAAGAAACAATCCAATGACCTCAATCTTTTCAAGATTATCTTCATTGTCTTTTTAATTTGGTTCGCCATTACCTTCCTAGTCTATCCGCTGGTTGGCGTCTTTTTACAGACCTTTGTTCAAGACGGTAGCTTGTCATTTACGGCGATTGATAAGATTTTGGATTCCGAGCGGGCCCTCAAGTCAGTCGCTAACTCCTTCCTATTGGCTGTGGTTCTGACCTTCACAGTGAATATTGTGGGAACCTTCATCGTCTTAGTCACCAAATACTTCGATATTAAAAGGTCAAAAATTCTTAAAGTCGGCTTTATGTCGACTCTAGTCTTTAGCGGATTGATTGTAGCCAATGGTTGGCTCTACCTCTATGGCCAAGAAGGTGTCGTTACTAAGTTTCTGACCAATTTCTTTCCTAATATGAATACAGCCTGGTTCACGGGTTTTCCAGCGGTCCTCTTAGTAATGACTTTCGCCTGTACCTCTAACCACATGCTCTTTTTGAGCAATGCTGTACGCAGCTTGGATAATAATACCATTGATGCCGCCAAAAACTTGGGAGACAGTCAATGGTCTATCCTAAAGAAAGTTGTGCTACCTACTTTTAAGCCTACTTTTCTGACCTTGATTGTCATGACCTACGCCACTGGTCTGGGTGCCTTCTCAGCGCCCTTAATGGTTGGAGGCAAAGATTTCCAGACCATTGCGCCCATGATTCTAACCTTCTCCGGACGGCCAGCATCACGTGATATTGCTGCCTTGCTTTCCATTATCCTCGGGGCTGCACAAATACTCTTACTCTTTGTTATTACAGCCAACGAGCGCAAGGGTAACTATCTCTCGATTTCAAAGACCAAGGGAAAGTTAGTCAAGCAAAAGATTAATAATCCGACGGCTAATCTAATTGTCCATATTGTCTCTTGGGTCCTCTTTGTGATTTATACCTTGCCTATCGTCTTTGTGATCCTCTTCTCCTTTATGGATACAGCTTCGATTGCAGCTTCTAAGCTGTCACTCTCAGGCTTCACCCTGGAGCACTACAGTAAGATCATCACCAATCCCGCTACCTATGAGCCCCTCCTGCGTTCAGCAGCCTTCTCTGCCTTTGCGGCGGTTGGGTCCGTACTTCTAATGCTCCTCCTGGTGCGCTGGATTATGCAGAAGAAGAGTGGCCTCTTCCGAACAGCTATGGAATACACCTATTACATTCCCTGGCTCTTCCCTACCATCATGATTGCCCTGGGCTATATCCTGACCTATGACCGGCCCCACCCCCTACTTTTCGGCCAATCCGTCATCGGGTCGCAGTGGATTCTTCCCATCGCTTACATGGTTATTCTCCTGCCCAATACCATGCGTTATCTAAAGAGTGCCTATTATTCTTTTGACTCCAACCTCGAAGATGCTTCTAAAATCTTAGGGGCTTCCAGCATGCGGTCCTTCTGGAAGGTCATCCTGCCGGCTCTCATGCCAACAGCCCTGGCCTTGATTGCCTTGAACTTCAACAGCAATCTGGCTGAATACAATATGTCAGCCTTCCTCTTCCAGCCAGGGAGCGAAACCCTCGGGATAATTATCCGGGCCAACTCCGACCCCTCGTCGACCATTGACGCCAAAGCTATCAACTTGGTATACTCAGTACTCTTAATGGTGATTAATACCCTAGTAATCTACTTCGTCTACGGGCGGGGAGCCAACCGGACACTTGGAGGCAAGAAATAAGATGAAACAAGCACCACTGAATAAATTTACAGACCGTTTACAAGGAACTGACTTCCTCATCATGGCCCACCGCGGCTTCTGGGGTGGCAATGTCATCCAAAACACCCGGCAAGCGGCCAGCCTGGCTAAGCGGGCTGGCGCCGATGTGATTGAAATAGACGTCTGCCGGTCCTGCGATGGGGTCTATTATCTCTTTCACAATGCGAATGAGCCCACGCTCCTCGGCATCCTGAGCCGGGACTTCTCCGACTTGCCCTCTACCCTGATTGACCAATTGGAATATATCAATTCCACTGGCGACCCCTCGGGCTTCTATCCCGAACGCCTGGCCGACTTCCTAGACTGGCTACCGGCAAATTACCTGGTCAATATCGACCGGGCCTGGGCTTATTTTGGGGATGAAGCCTTTATTGACATCATCAGGAATTCAGGCAAGGCGGACCAACTCCTCTTCAAGTCGCAAGTGGAGGAAGGTCCCCTCCAGGCCCTCAACCAGGTCGACCTGCCCCTTAACTATATGGCCATCATCCACAGCCAGGACCAAGTAGACCAAGTGGCCCAGTATGAGAATATCCACCTAGTCGGCTTTGAACTGATTGTTAAGGGCGAAGCCAATGATCTGATGGATACTGCCTGGCGACAGGCCCTCCTCGACCAGGGCTATCTCCTCACCGTCAACTCGGAGAAACTAGGCAAGCAGCCCCACCTCTACATGGACTACAGTGACCAGGAAGCCCTCTTAGGCGAAGCTGGCTTTGGGATTTGGGAGACCATGCTCAGCCACGGCACCAATGACTTCATCACGGACTGGCCCAACTTTATGGCAGACTTCCGTGACCAGCGGCAAGGATTGTGAGTCTTCTATGGAGATCATTGAACAATTCATCCAAGGCAAGGCAGGGCCCCGCTCCTGTGAGGATATCATCTACAACTCAGACAAATTTCATTGCAGTAATTGATGGGGAATCGGCAAAAAGTTCGATCTGCTTCGACGGCCAGGCCCCAGGCAAGCTCGCTGCGCAAATGATCCAACAAGTCTTAGCCGACCTCCACCCCCGGGCTAGCTGGGACCACTTCATCCAGGAAGTCAACCTCAGCATCCAAGACTACTATGCACTCAAGCAGACCGACCCCAAGCTCAAAGCAGTCGGCCTCCAAGCTGTAGCCGTGGTCTACAGCCGCCAGCGTCAGGAAATCTGGCTGATCGGTGACTGCCAGGCCTTGGTCGGTGGCCAGCACTACAGCCAGCCCCGTCCCGCCGACCAGATCCTCGCCCACATGCGCCGCCTCATCGCCTACACCGAAATGCGGATCGACCATAAAGCCCCCGATTCCTACTTCGCCCAAGAAGACAGCGCCCACCTGCAGGTCTTGCCCTGGTTGGTGCGGACTTCTGAATTCGCCAATCGAACGGACACGCCCTACGGCTACGCCGTCCTCAACGGCGATCCCATACCGGCAGACCTCATCCAGATTATCCCAGTAGATGGGAAGGACAGTGTCGAAATTGTCCTCGCCAGCAACGGCTACCCCGAGCTCGCACCGAGCCTAGAAGCCAGCGAAAGCCAGCTCCAAGCGCTCCTGGCCCAAGATCCCCACTTGATCAACCAGTACATTGCGACCAGGGGCCAAGGTCAGTTCGCCTCCTTTGATGACCGAGCCTATGTGCGCTTTCGGGTTTAGGAGCTAGTATCGAGAGCATTATAGAAATAGCCAGCCAATCCTCCGCTCTAATTAGAGATGGTAAAGGATTAGCTGGCTTTTTGTTGCGGAGATGGGGGTTGTGGGATGTTCTGAACAAATTAGGAAAATTTAAATTTTTTTAGATATTTTGCATGAAACTGGAATTCTTTAAAAATTTAGGCTTTTGATATTACAATTTATTTATTATAAATTAAATCTGCAGTAACAAATTCTTGATTGTTAACTATTCAAAGCCTAGGAAGAAAGTATCATTATTTTCAAAGGTGACTACATGTATTCTATTCATAACATCTTCTTTTTCACTCTGACTACAGTTAGAATGCCTAACACAGCTATCAATAAATTTATTTTTGACTGAACATTTTGAAGCATTTCCATATGTATATATAATAAGTTCAGATTTATGTGATAGTAGAGCATCAAAAATATTATCAAACCACCAAGCATCAGTTCTCCCTAATGACATACCGTAAATTATAAATAATTCTGCTTCTAAAAGATAACTTTTATATTTTAATTTATACTGACTCCAATACCCTTTTACAAGTCTTTTTTTATCATCTCGACCTCTATCATAATTATCTAGATCAATTCCAAATAAGATAGATCTAGGAACAGTTTGTATTCCATGCGGGTGAAGTATTTCAGTCATAACATAAGATGAATAAAAAGTTGGACTCCATCCAGGTCGTTGGAATTCGAAATAAAAGTTACGATCTGAATCTCTATGTATATGAGGATCAAATTGAGTTTTATCTAAATATAAGTAATTATCTAATAGAAAAGTATAATTAAAGTTTATAAAGATAAAGTTAAATAAATCATAGTGTGCTGTTTTATTTGTGAATGCTAGCTGATTTACATCATCTAAATCATTTAAAAATTTGCTTAGACTTCTGATAGATAACTCCTTATTTATAGCTAAAGAATTTAATTCTAAAAGAACATCAGAATCTACTAAATCATTAAGAAATAGAGTAAAATGTCTTTGAAACTCATCAACACAATGTTCTATCTCATTGATATTATTAGAATATAAAATTAAATCTTGTATTGAATTTTCAAAATCACTCCAATTTTCTTTGTCTTCTTCTTTATCTTTTTTCATTTTTTTATATAAGATATTATTTTCATCGATGAGCCTCAAGTATGTAATATATTCATAAAAATCTTGATAACTAGTTGTTTTGCCTTTTAGTTTTCGTTTGGCAATCTTTTTTAATGCCGCCATATCGAAACCATTACCAACCAATACTAAAATATTATGTTGATCATTTAATTTATTAAATAATTTTAAGTCGAATTTACTTTGACATTCCTTAAAATCTATATATATATTAACCACCGCCTAAATTTGTTACTATTCTTTATTTTATCATAAGATGCTAACCTATAAATACTTACCCTTAGATAAATACTACATCAGTAATTTTAAATATAATAGTATAATACTAGCTAATGTAGATGTGTGCGTTATAATAATTAACAATATTGTATAATTGTTGCAATAATATTAACAAAAATATATTTCTAAGTGTTTACTAACTCCTGAATCGAACAATTTAACTCCTTATAATAAAAGACTTTAATCAAAAAAAGCTAATTGACATCTCTTTCATCACTTGAGCAATGCTAGTGATGATAAGCTAAAATGCCAATCAGCTTTTTTTCATTAATATTTTAAATATCGTTACTACTATCTACCTACTCTACGCTTCAATTTTCTCTTTCTTTCTGCTCTTTAAGAAATTAACCATCAAAGCTGTTACTAAACCACCAATCAAAATAGAAATAACATACGTAATCATGTTATCTACGAATGGGATTGCCATAAAAGTAGACATCATCGTTTGGTGTGTTCCACCAAAGAAACCGTTCAATCCTGCACCTACCGCCGTTCCGACAACAATACTTGGAATAACTCGCGTTGGATCAGCAACTGCAAAAGGAATCGTTCCTTCAGTAATACCGATAATCCCCATGATTAAAGCAGATTTACCATTATCTCGTTCGGCTTCTGTATATAATTTTTTATTTAGTACAGTAGCTAGCCACATCCCAAAATTAGGTAAGCCTATACCGATTAACATGGCTGTACTTGCTACATACGACCCCGATGTAAATGCTGCTGTACCAAAAGCATAGGCAATTTTATTAATTGGGCCACCCATATCCACAGCCATCATAGCTCCTAACAGTGCTGATAATATTACAGCATTTGTTCCTTGCATACCATTAAGCCATGATGTTAATAAATTAGTTAGAGCTGTAATTGGTGGACCTACAACATACCACATTAAGATACCAACAACTGCTGTTGCAACAAATGGAATAAAAATAATTGACTTAAGCGAAGCTAGATTCATTGGAACTTTAACTTTCTTAAGTAACTGAACAAAATATCCCACTGCCAGGCCCGTAATCATCCCACCAAGGAAACCGGTTCCCATTTCATTTGCCACAATACCTGTAATGAAACCTGGAGCTAAACCAGGACGATCAGCTACACTATATGCAATATATGCCGAAATCATTGGAACAATGAATTGTAAACCTGACTGCCCAATAAGTCGAACGACTCCCCAGAAAGTATCGGTTTGATCCCATACTTCTTGCCCACCAAAGATAACAGCTAATGAAGTTAATAAACCAGCTGCGGTTACTAAAGGAATAATATAAGATACACCACTTTGAAAGTGCTTAACGATATCCTTTCCAAACTTTCGATCTGCCATGATCTTTTCCTCCTATTTTATAAGTTCTTCAGCTTTCTTTATAACTGCTTCGCCATCACGAATTGTTTCTTTAGTTGATACTTCTAGTATCTCTTTTCCTTCAAATCGATCACGTTCTGTTACATTGGTATCGACAGAGAAAATGACAACATCAGCTTCAGTAACTTCTTCTGCTGAGATTTTGTTTTCGAGACCCATCGCACCTTGTGTTTCAACCTTAATCTGATGACCTGCTGCTTCTGCAAATTTTTCTAGATTGGCTTTTGCCATATAGGTATGTGCTAAACCGGCGATACAGGCTGTTACTGCAACTATTTTCATTTTGATTACCTCGTTCCTTTACTTTATTAAAGTAATAAATTTATTTTTATTCAATTCTTTTACATATTCTTCTTGATTCGTTTCATCTAATTTCACTGGAGTCCATTCAAGTAATTCATCAGGTAAGTCTACCGTTCTTTTCAGATAAGGATTAAATACCCTTAGAACACTTTGACCTTTATTATTTATATCGCCTTTTAAGCATGATACGCCTAAATCTTCCATATCAACTTCCATAAAGGAGTCAGAAATCTCGTAGAGTTTTTCTTCTCGTTTTTGACTAAATATCATCCGTCCATTTAAGAAGTCTGCACGTTCATAACTAGGAATATGCGTTAAATAATCTTTAGAAAGACGTGATAAATTCATAGCTTCAATATTTTGACTGCCGTTGATATGAACTGCAAATTCACAACTTATCTTCCCTAATAATTGAGCATCTGGTGTTTCAACAATCGATTCACCTGAAGCACGTCCAGGACGATACAAGAGATCTTCCTTCCCCATATGACTAAAAGTTCTAAATAGAGTCAATTTTAGGGTATCGTCTGCATCACCCACAATTTCGTATTCCCGAACTCCTCCAGTTATTACTGAGAAGGTCTCCTTATCTTGACTTAAAGCACAATAGCTTTGCATGGGGTCAATTGATATGGGCATTTCATCCCACTCTTCTTCTTCCCATATAGCCAATTCTGGCAGATGAACTTTACGTTGAATAGGGCCAAATAATTGATCAGCATAGGAATATTCTGAAGAAATGCCTGTCTTAAATTCAACAGCAAATTTATGACTTAATACTTGATTGTCCACATCAACTTTAAATTTAATAATTTTACTGTCTTTTTCGAGATCAATTCTTACTGTGAGAGGAACTGTAACCGAGTTTTCTTTCTTCGCCCGTTCCTTAAGATCGTAAGGTAGCTCTACTTGCAATTGGACGATTAACGCCTCATTGATTTCAGATTGATATTTTTGAGCTTTTATGCGCGTAGCTTGAGTAGAATCAATTCTATAATCTTGGCGTGGTGGGGAATAGTTATATGAATCTCCATCATCCCCTTGATCAACAAATATCATTTGATCTTTATAAGTTTTCCCTGTTTGTTTATCTAAAATACTGATTGCATTATTATCTTGTAAAGTTACTACATAATTATCATTTTCAATCTTTAGATCATCTTCTATTAATTCATACCGATTCGAGTCAATGGTATTTTTACTCTCTATAGCATAAGAGTTGTACCCCAGGCCATTAAGATCCATAAAATGAACTTTAAATTTAACTTTATATACTTTTTCAGGTATAAAGATTGGCTGACTTGAGTCAATTTTAATCGTTTGATTAAGTACATAATCCGTTAGGTCTACACTTTTCTCAATTACAATTGGAACAGTTTTATCAGTACTTAAATCTTTTAATTGAAAATTGAGACTAGGCACATAGGCTTCGACTTCAACCATTCCTGTATATCTTTCTGGAAATGGATTGAAAACTGTTAGTAAAATTTGCTCATTTGATCTGATTCGATTGGAAATTGTTCGCATAGTTCGTTCCAATAAATTAGATGCTAAATCGTTAGCTACTTTATAACGATATTCAACATCACGATTGGTCCAATCGCTATTGCATCCACCAATACTGTCGTGAGCAGCATTTTTAAATAATTGCTTCCAAATCTTCTCCACAACCGCATGTGGGTATTCCATTCCTAATTTTTGACTTATTAACAGAACTGGCTCCAATACATTTACCAAGTAACTTTCAGTTTCATTATTTAGTTGCTTTAAATCGGCGCGAGTTGAGAAGATTGTCTTATGAATTCGGCTATGTTTCCCCTGAGTCAATTCACCCGTCCAGGTTGATAACTCCTCTTCTTTTTCATTTAATTCTTTAAAGAAATTCTCAGGATCTCCCATCACATACTGATTAGAAGAATCAACCTGGTTCATTCTTTTAACTAATTGCGGTAAATTTTCACGAATTGGAGCTTGATCATGGCCATAGGGAGCATATACAACATTAGTATTTGACTCCTCGGCAACAACTTTTTGGAAACGATTTAAATAGTCTAGCATATCCTCCTCTTTTTCTGGTACTCCAAATTCACCTCCGAAATTATAGCCATGTCTGAAGTTGTTAGCTATTACTATGCTACCATCGTCACCTTGCCACTTAAATTGAGTGTCTTTAAAACTTGTATCTGCAATACCTCGCCAAAAAACAACATCTGTAATTCCAAAACTTTGGTAAATTTGTGGCATATTGCCTCCTTGACCAAAGGCATCTGGCACATAACCAATTTGCATAGAATGGCCTAAACTTTTTGCTAATCTTTGACCATACAATAAGTTTCTAACAATTGATTCCTGACTAACAACTAACTGGTCGGTTTGTGTATACCAAGGTCCTATATAGAGTCTTTTATCAGTTACTAATTTTTTAAATCTATCAATATCTTCTGGATGATAGTCTAAATAATCTTCCGCTAAAAAGCTCTGTGCATCTAAAATATAGGCCCTATACTCTTTATCTTCCTCTAGAACATCCATCACTTCTTTAACATGTTTTAAAAGATAAACTGTCGATCGTGATGTGTTGAAATACCATTCTCTATCCCAGTGTGTATGAGGTATAATATGGATCTTTTTCGACATATAATCTCACTCCTTATAATTAACGCTGATTCAAACTTATAGTTAATTCATCTAAATTTTCTGCTTGTTTTAAAGCTTCAACATAAGAATCATCCATTAATTTAGTAGACAGGTAAGCTAACTGTCTCAAATGTTCATCTTTTTCGTCTCCATCTTTAATAGCTAGTAAAAAAACATATTGCACTGGTTCGTCATCCTCCTGAGACCACGAAACAGGATATTTCAAACGGGCCATAGCAATTGAAGACGATTTAACCGTTCTGCTCTTACCATGAGGAATAGCAATTCCTTTTCCTATATTTGTCGGGATTTCTTTTTCTCGTTTCCATACGCTTTCAATGAATTCATCTAAATTACTAATATTATGTGATTCCAATAAACATTTACTTAAAGATTCAATAACATCCGATGGTTCTGTAGCTACTAAATCATAAATTATATTTTCTTTTGTTATTTCTATGGTTATATTACTCACTACCCTAGCTCCTCTCTAATAATTGTCTTGAATTCCTTGTAGCTTTGAGATTTGATAAGATTGTTGACAGTTGATTCTGAAGAGATTAGAGCATTAAAATCAGAATAGATTTGTGATAAATGTTCTTTTATTTCTTGATTAACCATAAACATAAATACTATATATACTTTATCTTTATCCCATTTAATTCCTGATTCATTCTTATAAACCATTACAGCTGATTGCTTGACATAATGGTAATCACCATGAGGCATTGCAATTCTTCCTATGGCTGTGGAAGATAATTTTTCACGATTTAACACACTTGTTTTAAAGTCTGCTGAAATGAATTCTTTCTCTTCAGCTTTAGAAATAAGCTTAGCGATAACAGATTCTTGTGTATCTAACTCGGTAGATGAAGTTATAAATAAATCTGAATCCATTAAATCAATAAATCTCACAGTACCTTCACTAGGTTCATTCAAATAACGAGAAATACGTTTAAAATCGTTACCATCCATAATTGGCTTTACATTAATGATTGGAGTATTTGTTTCATTAATAGGAATGGTTGATATAATCGTTACATTCTTATAATTATTTTGCTGGTATTGTGTTAAACCAACTGTATCGATAATATTAATTTGATGGCCAAATTTATTTTTTAACTGCTGCTCTAATAATTTAGCAGTTCCTAGACCACTTCCACATACAATAAGTACATCATTTGTTAAGCTTTGCTTTTTACGTTCAAAAAATGCCTGAATATGAATGGCTACATATGCAATTTCATCCTCTGTAAATGAGAAATCCTTTGACTTGAATAAATGGCGTACAAGTTCCTCGCTTAGTTCAAAAGCATAAAAATATTTCTCTTTAATTTGATTTAAGTACGGATTTCGAATACTCATATGGTTTTTTATACGATTAACTGCTGTTTGTAAATGAATTTCTAAATCTCTGAGTAATTCAGCATCAGGGTTAATCGTCCTAAGATCTTGGTAAATTTTTTGCTGCAAGTCACTATTATTTGCTCGTATATCATCTTTTTTTGGATAGTTAATTTGATTAACATTATTTTGCTGAATCATTTTAATATGTAAATTCAAATAGTATTGTTCTTCATCTGGCATCTCAAGGCCAAATTCATTTTCAACCTTAGTTTTTAATATTATAGTATTATGCTCTAATGGTTCCTTACTATTTATATTTGAAACCAAAAATTTTTTTAACATTCTTTCAACTGCAATACTTGTGTGAATGACTAAGGAAGAGAATTCAAATTCCCCCAAATATAAACTAGTTTCAACAGTAAATTCATTGATAAGTTTGCAAACTCTATCCACAGTTTCTAAATTGACTAAGTCTTCAGCAGCTTTCGATATGCGAAGAGACAGATCCAAATGATTTTTTGGATTTGATTTTGCTACAATTTTATTTTTGTAAGAATTGATTAAGGTTGATAATAATTGCCTCTTTCCTTTTTCATTACAATCAATTTTTAAGCCCCGCGCATTTCCTATAATTTCGATATCATATTCAGCTAACTCATCCCTAACTTCTTGAAGTAAACGTTCAAAGATTGTGCGACTAACAAATAACTGATCAGAAAGGTATTGAATTGTTAACTCCTCTTCAGCATTCAATAACATTGCGAGTGTTTCTAATTTACGCTTTTCATTCACTTGATAGTCATTAGTTTCATTCAATTGTGATTTTTCTATTTTTGACAAGTCTCCCTTAATTTGAGCTCCCTGGTAGGGAATCATTTCAATTTGAATATCATAGCCTTTCTCCTTGAATTGTTGATTAATATCTTCAATTAGACTGCTTACTTTATATCGCGAAAGATTTAATTCTCTGGACAAATCACTATAAGTTAAATGACTATTATCTAAAATTAGTTTGATGAGTTTTTCAGATTGATTCACATCTCATCCCCTCCTAAACCTTTCATACTTATTATACTTTAGGAAGATTTTTTGAAAACGGCAGCTATTTTAAAACGCTTTCAAATCCATGAGGTACCTATTAATAAATTAAAAAAACGCCTTGGAGCAGTTAACCCAACTGCCTCGAGGCGTCTTGATAAATCCATATTATTATTTATTGGTTAATTTGTTTAAAAGCTTCTGTTTGAGCTTTGATGCTTCGTTCTGAAGCTAACCGTTCGATACTTGAAGCTCCAAAGAAACCAACAATACCATCTACACGATCGATGATATACTTCGCATCATCTGGTTCTGCAATTGGGCCACCATGACAAATGACTAAAATATCTGGATTGACTGATCGGCCGGCATCTACAATTTCTTGAATGCGCTTAACACAATCATCGAGTGTAAGAGCCGTTTGAGCTCCGATATTACCTTTCGTCGTCAAGCCCATATGAGCAACCAAGAGATCTGCTCCAGCCTCTGTCATTTGCTTAGCCTGGTCAGCATCAAATACGTAAGGTGTCGTTAGCATATCCAGTTCATGAGCTTTTCGAATCATTTCAACTTCTAGATCATAACCCATTCCAGTCTCTTCTAAGTTTTGACGGAAGGTACCATCGATTAGGCCGACCGTTGGGAAATTCTGCACTCCGGCGAATCCTTGAGCTTTTAATTCTTTCAGGAAAACATCCATCACACGGAATGGGTCTGTTCCATTAACGCCAGCTAACACTGGGGTTTCCTTCACTACTGGGAGAACTTCATGTCCCATTTCTTGAACAATTGCATTAGCATCTCCATAAGCCAATAGGCCAGCTAATGAGCCTCGACCGGCCATACGGTAACGGCCTGAGTTATAGATAATGAGGAGATCTGCACCACCAGCTTCACTACTCTTAGCAGTAATTCCTGTTCCCGCACCAACTCCCAGTAAGACATGCCCCTCTTCAACTTGTTGTTTAAATTGTTTTAATAGAGCTTCTCTTGATTGTGTCATGACTATTTACCTTCCTTTTCTACATTTTTAATGAGTTCATCTACAGCAGATTTAGCAAATGCTTCATCATTAATATGCAAGTCTTTTTCTATAATCGTAACATCTGTTCCAGACAGTTCTTCCTTTATTGTATCCATGACTAGTTGATCAACTTCAGGATTATAAAATTCCTTACCTACTTCATCTAACCCTGAGAAACCTTTTTTAGGAAATAGAATAGTCGTTTCTTTGCTTGCATTTTTAAGTTTCTGAGCGATTATTCCAGCAATATTCTTAGCCTCTTCTTTAGTCACTCGCATCAGAGTTACTGTCGGATTATGTTCATAGAATAAACGATTTGAAAATTCTTTGGGTACAGTTTCCTTGGGTCCAAAGTTGACCATATCCAGAGCCCCTAGAGATACGACTTGGGGTACTTTCTTGGAAACGGCTGCTTCTAAGCGGTGGGGGCCTGCATTCAAAACGCCGCCTACGACTTCATCACACCATTCGGTTGTTGTCAAGTCAAGAACGCCATCGAAATAATTTTCAGAAATCAAACGCTCCATTGTTCGTCCGCCGCTACCTGTCGCATGGAAAACAATCGTCTCATAGCCTCTTGCTTCAAGTTCTTTTTCAGCATATTTAATAGCTGGTGTGGTCAAGCCAAACATACTAGCAGCAATAAGCGGTTTATTATCCTCTTTCGCTTTGTAGTCATAACTTAACATACCAACCATGGCATGAATCGCATTTGAAAAGATATGCCTCGAGATGTCATTTAATCCTTCTACATCCACAATCGAAGGAAACATGATGATATCGCTTGTCCCAATATACTGACTAACATTTCCGCTAGCCATTGTAGATACCATGATCTTAGGAACGCCAATTGGTAATTGACGCATTCCCGCTGTAGCGATGGAAGAACCGCCAGATCCTCCAAGAGCAATTACACCATCAAATTTTCCTTCTTGGTAGAGTTTCGGAAGGATTTTTTCCAGTCCTTGACTAAGAACTTTAGTTGCTTTAGCTCGGTTTTTATCTTTTACGATTTTTTCAATATCTTCATTGACTGCTCTTGCAATCTCTTTATTATTCACCTCGACTTCTAATTCTGATTCAAAAACACCAATATGAATCAAATAGGTCTTTAAACCAAGTACTTCAAATTCTTCTTTAACAAAACTAAATTCGCGTGCTTTTGTGTCAAAAGTTCCAACAATGGCAACTGTTTTATCCATAATTGTCACCTCATAAATTATTAGTTATCGATAACTTACAAGGCTATGATACCGTTTACAAAACCAATTATACATGTCTTTAGATAACTAGTCCTTGTCTTTATATGACTTACGATAAAAACTTGGTGATTGCCCGTAATATTTTTTAAACAGTTTACTAAAATGACTGTAATTAGGGTAACCGACTTGTTGTGCTACTTCTTTAAGGGAGAGAACCGAGCGGCGGAGTAATTTTTTACTCAAATTCAATCGATAATTAACTACATATTCCGTAAAACTTATTCCAATCTCCTTCTTAAATAAGCGTGAGAGATAAGCAGTAGATAAATGCAACAAATCAGCTAATTCAGATAAGGAAATCTCCGATGCGTAATGCTCATCAATAAAGCTCTTTATAAAGCGGATATAGTCCGATGGTTCCATCGTATCATCTGTTAGATTCATTAAATAATTACGAGTCTCTTCATTACGAAATTCATTCACTAGATACTTAAAACTATGTTCAGAAGGTATCCGTTCAAAGACTGATCCCCCAATATATCCATCCACGTAAGGATTATTATTAAAAATAAAATGAGTATCTGGCGCATTATCAATTGGTCCACCGTATATCATAAAAAATTGATTGCTTTGTTTGTTGATACGTTTGAAAGTATTTAAGACGAAACGATGGGTAGATTGTAATGAAGATATCTTCTTGGCACCTAGAGAGCCTCCAGTTGTCAATCCAAGATGCAAGCATAGGATATCAGGGCTAATTTTCTGCATAGTCAGCGCTTCTTCAAGAGTATGGACAAAGGCCACGGTAAAAAGGCCTTTCTTTTTGGCTGCTTCTAATAACTTGACCTCGGTCATGAAGCCTAACTCCCGACTCTCTAAGGCTGAACGAAAACGACCATCAATTAAAGTGACCGTAGGATAATTCGTGATACCTGCGACTCCTCCATCTATTAGATCATCCATGTACTGGTCCAGATCAATCGTTGGATCACTAGCAAATAGGCCTAATATCAATGGACTTGCCAAGTTGCGTGGCCAAATTTCATGCTGGTAGAGCTTTAGAACCTCCTCGTTACTATTAGATGAAGACAAGTAGGCTCCGTAAGAACTAACACCTCTTTGACGGTAAATTCCTGAGCTTAAAATAAGCAAAAAATCGACATCACTCTCTTCTGCATTCTTAGCGGTTAACCCTGATCCCACTGAAGCACCAATTAAATATTCATGATTATCTCTTTTGCGCTCAAGACTTTTGAGGATATCGTGTCGCTTCATAGCCCTCTCCCTCCAAATGAATTTATTTTATTATAGCATTAGACATTCAAAGGTGAAATCTCTTGTCCTAGCAAGTACTTTAGCATTCCAATCCAAACTAATTCCCCCTTTACACATTCCACACACAATCTTAACCCAATCTCAACACGCCTCTGCTATATTTGAATTAGAATACCACACTTATATTTTACGAGGAGGTCAGCCATGCACACGCCCAAAATTTTCTGCACCAAGTCCAGTCGTTTTCTTCTGTCTTTGATGGCTTCTGGAGCAATCTTCATCGCTGCTAATGAGGTTCAAGCGGCTGAAACTTCAAGCCATTCAGGCTCAGTGGATAGCCAAAGCAATTCTGTTCTTAGTTCGGAGACTGAGTCCCAGACCTTACCACCGTCGTCAGCAGAAGCACCTGGTCAGATCATAGACGACCCCGCCATTCCTAGCCAAGGACGCTGGACCAGTGGTGAGGTCCATGTCCACACCACTTCTTCCAATGATGCGAATGCTTCTTATAATGAATTTGAAAACATTCTAAATGCCGCCTACCGGGAAGATGTGGACCAAATCCCAGCTGCTGGTCAAGCCAGTCTCGATCACAATAGCAGTTTTGATTATTTAATGGTGGCGGACCACCTGCGCAAGTCTTCCCGGAATCCTCAGGGTCAGGAAGAAGTCACACCACAGTACAAGGTCATTGAACAGCAGGTTGATCAATTTAACCAACTTAAAGAACAGGGCAAATATAAGGGTAAGATCTTCTATTCAGGTTTTGAATGGGATATGTTCCAGCTCGACCACGGCACTGTAGGTATCATTGAAGCTGGGACCAACCGCGTGCCGATTGAAGCCATTCAAGAATTTGAGTGGAAGTTTGCCTATGACACGCCTACTGAGATCTTTAATGACAATGAGCGAGACAATTTCGGTGAACGCCAAAATGAGAAGGCAGATATTAATAACACCTTCAAAGGAGTCCACTGGCTGCAAGAGAATTATCCGAAATCTATTGTAATCGCCAACCACCCTTCCCGCCACGCAGAAGGCAATGGCGAAGTAAGAATTGAACATTTACGCAAGATGCACGACACCGCTCCCGATGTCTTTATCGGTCTTGAAGGCATGCCGGGTAACCAGCTGGGCTATGACCGGGCAGAATTACCTAATGGCTATACGCTCGGTGGTGCTGACAAGATGATTGCTGAACTTGGTGGGGTATGGGACGCTCTCTTGGGAGAAGGACGTCACCTCTACAACTTCGCCAATTCAGACTTTCACTTCAAGGTGAGCGATAACCGCATCTATAGCTCGGGCTACTGGCCAAGCGAGTATTCGCGGACCTATACCTATGTTGAAGGCAATACCTTCGAAGATGTCGCCGATGGGATGCGGGCTGGCCAATCCTTCAGTGTTTATGGTGACCTCATCACGGGACTCGATTTCAGCATTGAGCAAGGCAACCAAATTGCTGATATGGGTGGTGACCTAAATGCTATCAAGGGTCAGGATGCTAAACTTGTCATCCGTTTTAGAGAGGGCGACTTTAACAATTACCAGCCCATTAGCCCTGACCACCAGTCCGGGCTGACCAACCAGCCACACTTAGACCACATTGATGTCATTTCTGGTCGCATCCTGGGGCCTAGTGCAGATGCCTCTCAAGCGACCAATCCAACTACCGAGCTCATCTATCGCATCACCCGCGACCAATTTGGCAAGAAAGATGCAGAGGGTTTCTATACGGTTAATCTTCCCATCCAGGTAGACCAGGACCGCTACTACCGACTCCGCGGTACCAACCATGGCTTGAACGTGCCAGGTGAAACAGATGCTGAAGGGAATCCCCTCCCCGACTACCATTTGACCAAGCCTCAAAAAGAAGAGGGTGAATCGGATGCTTCCTATATTGAACGCATGGCTGCCCACCTGAACGAAGTCAACGATCGAAACTATAGCGACTTATGGTTCTACTCCAACCCTATCTTTGTTTGGGCAGTAGAAGCAAGCCCAAGCACTCCCCTACCCTCTCAGCCTTCAGAAACAAGCTTAGATCCTACTAGTAAGCCAGAGCCCTCTCAAGACCAAGGCGACAAGCAATCTAGCCGTCCAGTGACTCCTATTCCTAGCGGCCAAGGAGTTGGGCTAGTGACTGGAGAAGTGCGCTCAGAGCCTCAAAAAGATCATAATACCTCTAAAGAAACTAAGGACCAATCTGGTCAAGAGCTTGTAAGGACAAATCTTGATTCCAAGCAAACTAACTCAAAAGCATCTGGCCAGACAACTGAAGTAAATAAAGCAAATAAAGCTGTCTCTAGCCAGTCTCAACTCCCTCAAACAGGAGCGACCAGTCTCGCTGGACTCGGCCTCAGTTTGATTGCGGTGGGCAGCTTATTGAGTTTCAGAAGCAAGAAAGCCTAAGCTCCTTCATAATTTATAGTAAAAATAAAAATCCAGCAGCTTCACTGATTTCTCCGTGGAAGCTGCTGAATTTATTGTTTTTTTGACTTATAAAATATAAATGAGCATTGTTTTTAGGATTTAAATAAAACTAGTATTACAAAATTTTCTGCTGTTTCCCTCGTGAGCAGAAGTGGAGCGTTGAATTTGGCCCTTAGACATGAACGAGAAAGCCTCAGGGTGTAAAGGCTAGCGGGAGAAATAGATCTCTGGAGCAAAGAGCCAGAGAAGACTGAAAGTCTTCGGTGGATTTTGGTGAAGAGAAGCTATTTCTGCTAGCCTGAACCCGACTAGATGTGAATTAGGGAGAGTTGGCGTAAGCCTTACTCTCCATTTGAAGCTCCTAGGCGAGAGACCTTGGCTCGAGCCGGTGCTATGCTTTAGCCGTTGGAGCTTTAGCGACTTACGGATAAAGTACAAGACGGCTTCAGCCGTGTTGGTCCTCTGAATATTCAAGGGCCAAATTCAAAAGTGCAAGGTATGCTCACCAGGACAATTTGTTTAAAGATTTTTCATTAAATAAAACCCTATCCCCTAAAATAACCCAACAAATGCTGCCAGACCTCGCCGTCAAAGACCTTAAGGAAGAAATAGTCGCTGACCAGGCCATAGCCTAGCATGAGTCCAATGATAAAGAGGCAGACCAGGGCCAGGAAATAGAGGCCCCAGCGCTGCCAAGTCCTCAGACCGCGCCTTGATTTCGCCATAGGGCCACCTAGTCGAAGAAGTCGCTGGCTGGCCGGCTTTGCAATTCGTCGGCGTCAATCCGCTTGATATCCGCCCCCAAGGCTTGAAGCTTGTCTTCCAAGTAGTGGTAGCCCCGGTCCAGGTACTGCAATTGAGAGACAACAGTTGTGCCTTCTGCCATCAGACCCGCGATAATCAAGGCTGCAGCGGCTCTCAGGTCGGTCGCTTGGACACTTGCGGCTTGGAGCTGACTTGGGCCTTCAAAACTCACGGTGTCGCCGTGGATTTTAAATTGGGCATCCATACGGCGGAGTTCTTCCAGGTGCATGAAGCGGTTCTCAAAAACGGTCTCTTCCATAATCGAACTGCCCTCTGCACGAATTTGGGCGATGGTAAAGGGCGCCTGGAGGTCGGTTGGGAAGCCGGGATAAGGCAGGGTTTTGACATTGGTTGCCTTCAACTGGCCGTCTGATTTCACCAGGACAGCGTCCATTTCTTCCACGATTTCGACTCCCATTTCTCGTAACTTGGAGATCAGGGGCAAGTTGTGTTCGACCAGAGCATCCTTGACCAGGACCTCGCCCCCGGCAACGGCAGTGGCTAGGATAAAGGTTCCGGCTTCAATCCGGTCGGGGATGACGCAGTGGTCGGTCCCGTGCATGGATTCGACACCCGTAATCTTAATGGTATCGGTCCCGGCGCCCTGGACTTGGGCTCCCATCCGGTTGAGGTAGTTGGCTAAGTCGACGATTTCTGGTTCCTTGGCCACATTTTCAATCGTGGTAACCCCTTCGGCCAGGACGGCGGCCATCATGATGTTTTCGGTCGCACCGACGCTGGGGAAGTCCAGATATATATCAGTCCCCACAAGCTGGTCGGCCCGGGCTTCAACATAGCCATTGGTCATGGTGACCTCAGCTCCCAAGGCTTCAAAGCCCTTGATATGGAGGTCGATCGGCCGCGAGCCAATGGCACAGCCACCTGGCATAGCGACCTTGACATGGCCAAAACGGGCCAGGAGCGGACCCATGACTACAACGGAAGCACGCATCTTGCAGACCAGTTCAAAGGGCGTTTCGGTCCTTAACTGGCCTTCTGAGACCACTTCAATTTGTTGCTTGCCTTCGTCAAAGTGGACTTCTGCGTCCAAGTAAGCCAGCACTTCTTTCATAATATAGACGTCCGATAAGAGCGGAACGTTGTTGATTAAATTTTTCCCTTCAGAGGCTAAGAGGGTCGCAGCTAAAATCGGTAGGACCGCATTCTTGGCCCCATCAACCTTGACCTCTCCCTGGAGGGTCTTGCCTCCCCGCACAATTATATTCTCCATGTAACTGGAAACACCACCTTCATCAGTATTCAATTAACTATTATACACAAAAAAATCCAAGTGATAAAGTCTCCCCACTTCTAGTGAGGGACTGACTTGGATTTTTGTATGCGGCTGGCTTAGAGGGTCCCGAAGAGACGGTCACCAGCGTCACCGAGGCCCGGAACAATATAGCCATGTTCATTTAGTTTTTCGTCCAGAGCGGCTGTATAGATGTCGACTTCTGGATACTTGTCTTGGATAGCCTTAACCCCTTCTGGTGCGGAAACCAGGCAGACAAAGTCAATGTGGGCAGGGTCCACATCACGTTTCACCAAGGAGTCGATAGCCATAAGGGCTGAGCCCCCAGTTGCGAGCATAGGGTCGACGATAATCACTTGACGCTCTTCAATGTCATTAGGCATCTTGAAGAAGTATTCTTGGGGTTCCAAGGTTTCTTCATCACGGAACATGCCAATATGGCCCACCTTAGCAGCTGGTACCAGGGTGAGGATCCCATCAACCATACCCAAACCAGCTCTCAGGATCGGTGCGATAGCGACTTTTTTACCGGTGATCATTTTTTGCTTGGTCATAGCAACTGGTGTTTCGACTTCCACTTCTTCAAGTGGTAGACTGCGGGTGACTTCATAGCCGAGGAAGACCGTAATCTCATTGACAAGTTCACGGAAGCCCTTGCTCCCTAAGTTCTTATCCCGTAACAAGGTCATCTTATGTTGGACCAATGGATGATCAATCACGTGTAATTTTCCCATTTTTTGCCTCCAATATTTAGATTCGTAGTCAAACTTCTCTACTTACTTTACCACTAATTCAGCTAATTGCAAAGAGAAATAGCTGTTTAGTCGATGAAAAGCTCAGCCTAGGCAAAGACCTGGCTGCTGGCCTTGAGCAGGCGGTTCTGGTAGCCTGCTGAGGCTTCGCCCGCGTCGATCCATTCCACGAGGATCAGGTCAATATCCTGGCTGTCATCGGCTTTCCGCAAGGCGTCGAAAAGGCGCTGGGTAGCAGTCTCCAGGCTTGGGCCCAAGGAATAGGTCTGGGCGACAGGAGGCAGGCCAGCCAAGCTAGCCTCCTGTCCGGCGCAGAAGATGGCCTTGTCAGTATTAGCTTGAATGACTTCCGCCATCCGCTCAGCCGCCACGGCATAAACCGTCTCATGGGGGCTGTAGTGGCGGTACTTCATCCCGGGTGCCTTGGGTTGATCATCGGCAGCGACAGTTAATTGATCAGGGTAAGACACTTTGACCCCGTCCAGAACCCCCTCGATCTGGGCCTTGCCAATCTGGCCTGGGCGCAGGATAAAGAGTCCGCGGGGATCGGACAGGTCGAGAACCGTCGATTCCACCCCGATTCGAGTGGGTTGGCTGGCTAGGATACCCGCAATCTTCCCGTCGAAGTCGTGGCGGACATGGTCTAGCTTGGTCGGACTAGGCTTCCCTGACAGGTTGGCAGAAGGCCCCACAAGCGGAAAGCCCACCGCTTCGATTAACTCTAGGGTCAAGGGATGGTCCGGCATCCTGAGCCCTACCGTATCCAAGCCACCCGTCACTGTAGGGGCGAAGACCCCTTCCTTGACGGGCAGGATTAGAGTCAAAGGGCCTGGCCAGAAAGCCTCCTGGAGTTTTTTCACCCAGCTTACTTGGTCAGGGGTCAGGTCTCTCACATAGGCGAAGAGGTCTTCCTTGTGGGCCAGGTGGACAATCAGGGGATTGTCGCTCGGCCGTCCTTTGACTTGGTAGACGGATTGGACGGCTTGGTCGTTGTTGGCGATGGCGCCGAGACCAAAGACCGTCTCTGTGGGAAAAGCCACCAATTGGCCATCCCGTAATTGCTGGGCCGCTTCGTCAATACGGTCACTCTGATAAATTTCCGTCATCTTCTCGCTCTCCTTCCTTGGACACCACCAGGAAGCGGTCGTGCCCGGCAAAATCTTCTTCAATACGGTAGTGGTAATTATGCGGCAAGTGAGTCTGGCAGTAAGCTAGGAGCCGGTCGCCTTGGCGGTAGCCGATTTCTGCGATGAAACTGCCGCCTGCTTTGAGATAGGCATCCAGGTCATCGATAAGTCGGTAGTAGATAGCATAGCCCTCTTCTTCAGCAAAGAGCGCTAGGTCGGGTTCATAGCGCTGGACATCTTCCGCTACTTCATCTATCTCCTGGCGACCAATATAGGGCGGATTGGACACGATCAAGTCAAAAGTCTGCCCCTGGATGGCCTGGTAGAGGTCGCCCTGGGCCAATTGGATATCTGCCTCTAGGGCTTGGGCATTGTCCCTGGCCACGGCCAAAGCCTCTTCTGACAGGTCAGTCGCTGTGATTTGCAGGTCGGGGCATTCCTTCTTCAGGGTCAGGGCAATGGCTCCCGTCCCTGTTCCAATATCGACGACCTGGGCCTGACGGGGAAGCTCTCCCTTAGCAAGCAAGTCTTTCACCCGGTCCACCAAGAGTTCAGTCTCCTGGCGGGGAATCAGGGTGGCCGGCGTCACCTTAAACTTGTAGCGGTAGAAGTAGGCCTCCCCCAGAAGATACTGGTAGGGACAATGGTCCTTGGCAATACGCTGGATGCCCGCTTCATAAGCCGCATAGTCTTCCACTGACATGCTTTGGAATTGGTATCGGTACCAGTCGCTCGGCTCCCAATCCATCAGCCCTAGGAGATAGTGGTAGGCAATGGCCTCCTCACAGCCCCGGTCGCTTAAAAAAGAAGAAGCCCCTAAGAGAGCTTCTCGGTAGGAGCCGTTAAATACTTTGTTCATTGAGTTCCTCTAATTTCTGAGCCTGGTCAGCCAAGATGAGGGCATTGATAATTTCTTCCAGTTCACCTTGCATGATCCGATCTAATTTTTGGATGGTCAGGTTGATCCGGTGGTCGGTGACCCGGTTTTGGGGGTAGTTATAGGTCCGGATCCGTTCTGACCGGTCCCCTGTCCCTACCAGGTTCTTCCGCTTGCTGTCGTATTCACTCTGTTGTTCCGCTTGGACGTGTTCATAGACCCGGGACCGTAAGATCAGCATAGCTTTCTCCCGGTTCTGTTGCTGGGACCGTTGATCTTGCATGGCCACTACAATCCCAGTTGGAATGTGGGTCAGACGGACAGCGGAAGCCGTCTTGTTGACGTGCTGGCCCCCAGCCCCTGAGGCATGGTAGATGTCGGTCCGGATATCGTTGGCATCGATTTCAAAGTCTAGGTCTTCCAATTCTGGCATCACGCCGACTGTCGCTGTTGAGGTATGGACCCTGCCCTGGGATTCGGTCTTGGGTACCCGTTGGACACGGTGGGCCCCACTCTCGTATTTGAGCTTGGAATAGACCTTGTCGCCAGTAATTTGGAGGATAATTTCCTTGTAGCCGCCGATGTCATTGCTGTGGGCTTCGACCACGGAGATCCGCCAGCCCTGGCTCTCCGCATAGCGAGAGTACATTTCATAGAGGTCAGCCGCAAAGAGCTGGGCCTCATCCCCACCTGCTGCCCCGCGGATTTCCATGATAATGTTCTTGTCATCATTAGGATCGCTCGGCAGCATGAGGACACGGATTTCTTCTTCTAATTGGTCGCGCTCTTCCTTGAGCTCTTTCAGTTCTTCCTTGGCCATTTCTAAGAGTTCTTCGTCTGATTCATCAGCCAGGATTTCTTCGGCCCCTTCAATTTGGTCCACGACATCCTTATAGTGTCTGAAGGCCTCAACTTTAGGTCGGAGGTCAGCTTCTTCCTTGGATAGGTCGCGGAAGCGCTTGGCATCATTGATGACATCGGGGTCGCTCAATAACTCGGCCAATTCCTGGTAACGGTTGATAAAAGTATCAATTTGATCTAATAGCATGCAATCTTCACTCTCTTTTCCTTTTATGCTCGCTTAGCAATCTTACCGTCCTGCATGGGCGGTTGCTTGTAGTGTTTACGGCAAACGGGATAGTAGGATTCATTTCCCCCAATTTGCACCTGGTCGCCATCATAGCAAGGCACCTCATTATGGACCCGCATATTCATGATCGCCTTCTTCTCGCAGAACCAGCAGATGGTCTTCACTTCTTCAATCTTATCGGCCACTAGCAAGAGCCGTTCTGAACCGGTGAAGAGATGGTTTTGAAAATCATTCTTCAAGCCAAAAGCCATGACCGGGATATTCAAGTCGTAGACGATCTGGGCGCACTGGTCGATATGGTCAGCGCTCAAGAACTGGCTCTCATCGATAAGGACACAGAAAACACGCTCTGCCTGGTTTTCCCGAGCAACATAGTCATAAATATTTAAGGTTCCATCAATCGCCACAGCAGGCCGCTCATGACCCACCCGGCTGGCAATCACGCCTTGGCCGGACCGGGTATCCACGGCGCTCGTCATCACGATCACCCGCTTAGCCTGTTCTTCATAATTGTGGGCCACCTTGAGAATTTCAATCGATTTCCCACTGTTCATTGCTCCATAGCGAAAATATAATTGTGCCAAAATACCACCTATTCCTTCCCGACTATTCACTTAGTCAGATAAATACCTTATTAATCATACTTGGCAGCCGGCACTTAGTCAATATTTGCCCCCAAGTTCTTGGCAGAAGATGGGAAGTTCGAACGCTTAAATTATAACATGTTTGCATAAATTTATACATTTAGGCCCTTCAAATTATGGTATCATAGGGAGCAGACAGGGTCCAAAACCCGATGAAGTGGAGTAAGAACTAAGCGCTCTGGTTCACACCCTAGTGGGGTTCGGTCTGGCAGCTTTCCTGTCACTTCACAAGTCTCCGCCGCAGTCTGTTAGACTGCTCTGCTGACTTGCTCCAGTGAAGGAAAGCTAAACGCCAGCCTTCATACCCTTTACAGTCGTGTTTAGGCGCACAGAAGTGGCTCTTCTTCACAAAATTTCGCTGAAGTCTTCCAGACTTCCTCGATCTTTTGCTCCAGAGGTCCACTTCTGACCGTGCGCCTTCACCCCCTTACAGTCGGGTTCGCAGTTGCAGACTTAAAGTGACTTCATCTAATCGGAACGATCGGCTGATGCCGCTCTTTTCCGATTAGCTTCCAGTCATTCAAGTCTGGGCGCAACTGCTCACACCCTGTGTAGTCGGGTTCGGTCTGGCAGCTTTCGTATCACTTCACAAGTCCCCGCCGCAGTCTATGAGACTGCTCTGGTGACTTGCTCCAGTGAACGAAAGCTAACCGCCAGCCCTCTCACCCTGCTAGTCGGGTTCGAGGATGCAGAAAGGGCTCCTCTTCGCAAAAGCCCGTCGAAGGCTTTTACTCCAGAGGTCCCTTTCTCCCGCATCCTCTCACACCCTTTAAATTAGAAAGGAATTTATCCATGCGTTTGAAAACTCAATTGGCGGCTTTGGCTGGCCGAGCTTCTTACTGGGGGCTCCATACCTTTACTAAGGGGGGATCGAGTTTGCCTGGTAAGATTGCCAAGAAAGTCGATCCGGATGTCTTACAGGAGCTAGCTAAGGACTACCGCATTGTGCTGATTACAGGAACCAATGGCAAGACGGTGACGACTGCTTTAGCGGTCAATATCCTCAAGCAAGTCTACCCCCATGTCTTGACCAATCCTACTGGGTCCAATATGATCCAGGGCATTACGTCGACCTTCGTGAGCCAGGCTTCGACCAAGTCAGGCCAAGACAAAATTGCTATTCTCGAAGTGGATGAGGCGAGCCTGCGCCATGTCACCGCCCAAGTGACACCTGAATTAATTGTTGCGACCAATATTTTCCGCGACCAGATGGACCGTTACGGCGAGATCTATACCACTTACGACTTGATCTTAGAAGGGGCCGCTAAGACGCCTCAAGCCCGCCTGCTCTTGAACGGGGATGCCCCTATTTTTTCTTCTAAAGAGACAGCTAATGAACGAGCCTACTTCGGCTTCGCTAATGGAAATAAGGAAGAAGACTTCCTAGCCCACTACAATACCGATGGGGTGATCTGCCCTAAATGTGAACAGATCCTCCACTATCATATGATTACTTATTCCAATCTGGGTGACTTCTTCTGCCCGAATTGCGGCTTCCAACGCCCCGAGCTCCAGCATGCGGTGACGGCTATCCACGACCTGACCCCAGACCAGGCTAGCTTCGCGATTGACGGCGAGGACTACACCATTCCCGTGGCCGGACTCTACAATGTCTACAATGCCCTAGCCGCCTATTCCGTGGCCAAGCACTTTGGCCTCGACCACTTGACCATTAAGCGCGGCCTAGCCTCTGCCCAACGGATCTTCGGTCGGCAAGAAACGATCCAGATTGAAAACAAAGAGGTCCGGATCAACCTGATCAAGAACCCCGTTGGCCTCAACCAAATCATTGAACTGATCAAGCTTGAAAAAGATGATTTTGACCTCATCTCTATCCTCAACGACCAGCCGGCTGATGGCCAAGACATTTCTTGGATCTGGGACGGCAACTTCGAGGACCTAGCCCAACTCGACAAGGTTCAAGACACCGCCTATGCCGGCATGCGGGCCGCTGACTTGAAACAGCGCCTGGTAGTAGCTGGCTTTGACAAGGACCAGCTAGACCCGGTTGAAGACGCGGTCAGTCTCATTAAATACATTAAAGAATCACAGTCACAGAAAGTTTATATCTTAGCTACCTATACCGCCATGCTCGAACTCAGACGGGCCCTGGCTGCGGAGGGCTATGTGAAGGAGCGGATGCAAGCATGACCCTCAGAATCTGCCATCTCTATGGCAACTTGATGAATACCTACGGCGACAATGGCAACCTCCTCATGCTCCAATATATGGCCAAGGAGAAGGGAGAAGCAGTTAAAACCGACCTCGTCTCCCTCAATGATCCTTTCGATCCCGATTCTTATGACCTGGTCTTCTTCGGCGGCGGCCAGGACTATGAACAATCCTTGGTAGCTAAGGATATCCAAACAAAAAAAGCGCCCCTGACCCAATACATTGAATCAGGCGGCGTCCTTGTGGGCATCTGTGGCGGCTTCCAGCTTCTGGGCCACTACTATATCAATGCCCAACACGAGCGTTTGGAAGGCTTAGGAGCGATTGACTACTATACCGAAACCGAAGCCAACCGTCTGATTGGAGACATCGAGATCTATAACGAGCGCTTTGACCTGACCCTCCAGGGCTATGAAAATCACGCCGGCCGCACCTATCTGGGTCCTGGCGTCCAAGCTCTGGGCCAAGTCAAAAACGGCTTCGGCAATAACGGCCAGGACCAAACAGAAGGCTGCCTCTACAAGAACACCTTCTGCTCCTACTTCCACGGCCCCCTCCTCGTCCGCAATCCCAAGCTGGCAGAGATCATCATCGACCTCGCCCGGAAAGTGGACTAAAAATAAAAGCCTATAAAAAATCTCTTTACCCACTGGACTTTAAAAAACAATAATATTTTTTCCACTAAAAAGAGGCTGGATACTTGTCCAGCCTCCTTTATATTTAAATCCAAAATTCAAAAGCAAAACGGATGCTCACCAGCACAATTCAAATTAGAACAAGTTTTTTTAGAGGATTTTATTCATCCGAATCCCATTCAGCCAGCAGGTCTTCCTCATAGAGCCCTGAAACTTTGCGGTACCACTTGAAGAAGTAGGTAAAGATCAGCTTGAGGATGGCGTAGCTTGGAATGATAATAATAATCCCGATAATGCCGAAGAGTTTCCCCCCAGCGATCAAGAGCAACATAATGGTAACGGGATGGATGTCCAAGTTGGAACCCAAGATATGGGGCGAAATGACCCGGCCTTCGATGGTCTGCTCAATCATGAAGACGACGAGGACTTTGACCACCATGATAGGCCCTTGGACAAGAGCGATAATAATCGCTGGGATCATGGCTAAGAAAGAACCCAGGTAAGGGATCAAGTTTAGGAAGCCCGCCAAGACACCGAGAATAATCCCGTACTGAAGGCCAATAATCGAATAGCCCAGCATAAACATAATGGCTACCGAGATGCCGACCATAATCTGCCCACGCACATAGGCTGAGACTTGTTGGTTCATCTCAAAGAGCAGCTGCATGGTCGACGAACGGATGGGGTTAGGAACGACCAAGGCCAGGTTTTGTTTCAACTTGGGCCCGTCCTTTAACATGTAAAAGAGGATAAAGGGCGCCGTTACAATGGCTAGGATGAAGTTGGACAGGACGCCCACAATTGACCCGATAGAATCAATGGCCGAATTAAAAATCGTCGACCAATTAATGGAATTGCCCTGGATGAAGTTGAGTCCCCAGTCGTTCAAGAGATTGACCCCCTCTTCAAACAAGGGATTGTGGTAGAAACGCTGCAAGGGCTGGTCGTAGCTCGAGATCAGCTCATCCCAGTTGGATACTAGAGACTGGGACTGGGCAAAGAAGACCGGCGTCAGATAGGTCAGGATCAAGACTGCTATCCCCATCAAGACGAGGACCAGGATAGCCCCCCACTGCCGCTTGACGCCCCGCTTTTCCAAGCGGTTGACGATAGGCACGGTCAGGTAATAGAGGATGGCTGCTAAGATAATGGGCAAGGCAATCACGCTCACGAAATCCAAGACGGGATGGAATAAGTGGGCAATCCGACTAAAGATCAATAGGAATAAGGCAATTAAGATGAGTACAAGCAGCAATTGAAGCCAGCGATTGCTCAAGAAAGACCGGAAGGAATGGTAGTTAATCTTCTGCAGTTGGTCGCTTCGTTCTTGCCAGTACTGGTTCATTTTATCATTTGGGTTTCGCTTATCAGTCATCGAACTCCCCCTCTAGGAATAATTTACTTTTATTGCTTAAGTATACAATATATTTTGTTTTTGGCCTAACCCAGGTCCTGAACTTATAGTAAAATTAATATGAAAGGTGGATTAACATGGACCAATTTTATCTCGGGGCCTATACCGATGGCTCCAATACGGGCATCCACAGCCTGAGCGTGGACCCTAACTTAGACCAGCCGCTTAAAGTTGATCGCCTCATAGAAGAGGCCGACCCCTGCTACTTCTGTCTGTCAGCCGACCAGAAGTCGCTCTTCACTCTGTCCAATGCAGGGTCAGAGCCGGGGGTTAGCTACTACCGTTGGACGGGTGAAGGCTACCAGCTCGCAGACCGCTTAGCTTTTCTCGAAGAGCCAGCCTGCTATGTGAGCCTGAGCGCAGATGAGCGTTACGTTCTCTGTGCCTCTTATCGGCAAGCTAGTCTTATCTTAATCAAAGTCCAGGCAAATGGCAAACTCGAGCTAGCGGATATTGTCCAGCGCACCGGCTCAGGGCCCCATCCCAACCAGGACCAACCCCACTGCCATTACTTCAAACAGTACCGGGATAGCCCCTACTTCCTAGCCTGCGACCTAGGGACGGATGAAGTCCTCAGCTACCGCATCCAGGAAGACAAGCTCCAGCTGGTCGATATTCTCACTATCCCAGCCGGCTCAGGCCCCCGCCACTTGGTCGCCCATCCCACGCTCCCCTATGTCTATGTCCTGAGCGAACTCTCTTATACGGTAGATGTGGTCCAGATCGACGAGACGCCCAGCCAGCTAACAGCTCTCGGCCGCTACCAGACCCTGGATCAAGCCCCCCAAGCCTTCAACTCCAGCGCAGCTATCCGGATTTCTTCCGACGGTCGCTTCCTCTACTGCTCCAACCGAGGAGAAAACACTTTGACAGTCTTTGCCCTGAGTAGAGATGGTCGAAGCCTGGACCGCATCCAAGTCATTGCCAGCCAGGGCGACTTTCCTCGGGACTTCAACCTATCCCCCGATGAATCCTATCTCCTGGTGGCCCACCAAAACGATGGCCACTTGCGCCTCTTCGATCGCGATCCCGAAACTGGCCTTCTAACAGCTAAAGACTTCGACTACCAGCTCGACCAGGTCGTCTGTGTCCAAAGTATT
The DNA here is from genome assembly GCF_030215145.1 of Aerococcus sp. UMB7834. Classification (NCBI taxonomy): domain Bacteria; kingdom Bacillati; phylum Bacillota; class Bacilli; order Lactobacillales; family Aerococcaceae; genus Aerococcus; species Aerococcus sp. UMB7834. The sequence goes on from NZ_JASOLI010000001.1 coordinate 199,455, forward strand.
TCTTAAATTTTCTTCAAATTTAGGTCAGAAGCCCGTGGTAGAGGCGAAACTTTGTTATATTGGAAGCTGCTTATTTAAGCGCTAAGAAGTAACTCACAGAAAGGAAAAGCTGTCTATGCTTGAACTCTTAAAAATTATCTTAATCGGCCTGATTGAGGGCATCACCGAGTGGCTGCCCATCTCGAGTACCGGCCATATGATCCTCGTGGAGGAATTCGTCCAACTCCAAGTCCGCCCCGAATTCTGGGACATCTTCATCGTTGTCATCCAGCTCGGCGCTATCTTGGCAGTCATTTGGATTTACTTTAACCGACTCAACCCCTTCTCCCCGCAAAAAACTAAGGAAGAAAAACGAGAAACCTGGGAGACCTGGTTTAAAGTAGCGGTTGGCTGTATCCCTGCCGCCGTCCTCGGTCTCTTGATCGATGACTGGATGGAAGCCCACCTGATGAACTGGTTGGTCGTGGCCCTGGCTCTAATTATCTACGGTATCGCCTTTATCCTGGTAGAAAATTACAACAAGACCCGGACCAGCCAAGTCAACAGCATGCACGAACTCTCCTACCGACGGGCCTTTGAAATCGGCCTCTTCCAGTGCCTGTCCCTAGTGCCCGGCACCTCCCGTTCCGGGTCTTCAATCCTCGGGGCCACCATCATGGGCACCTCCCGTCCCGTTGCCGCTGACTTCTCTTTCTTTATGAGTATCCCCATCATGTTCGGCGCCAGCTTCCTAAAACTGGTCAAAGGCTTCCTTGAAGGCTTCCGCTTCACCGGACTCGAGCTCAGCTACCTGGCAGTGGGCATGGTCGTTGCCTTCCTGGTCTCCGTTATCACTATCAAGCTCCTCCTCCGCTACATCCAACGCAACGACTTCAAGCCTTTCGGATGGTACCGGATTGTCCTGGGATTAGTCGTTATCATCTACTTCGCTTGGATTCGTTAAGCGAGTCGTTGAAACAAAATAGTTAAGGAGCATGCGTTTCGCTTTTGAATTTAATTGTTAAATATTTTGAGAATCAATTTGTCTAAAGCCCTCTTGTGCCTTATCCATATTTCCCTAGCAGTCTATCGGCTAGAGCAAAGCACCTGTTCGATCAAGTTCAGTGCTTGGAGCAAAGTAACTTATGCGATAGCTATTCGAACAGCGTGATATTTCAAAAATCGATAGCGTTCAGAGTTGAAATCAAAGATATTTTCAGTAGCCTTGCTACGGCCTTACCGCCCAGTTTAGCTGGGCTTTTTTATTACAACAAAAAAGGGAAGACTTAGCTTCCCTAGTTACATTTTTTCTTTATTTTTAATCAAATTGATGACTAGCAAATAAAATGTTATTGCTATATCTATTACTTGTGAGCAGGAGTGGAGCGTTGAAGTTGGCCCTTAGCCATGAACAAGCAAGCGTAGCGAATTATGGAGAGTTGGCGCAAGCCTTACTCTCCGTTTGAGACTCGCTAGGTGAGGGACCTTGGCCCGAACCGGTGCTATGGCTCCTTAAGGGCTAAGTTCAAAAGCAGAACGGATGCTCACAAAGCCGATTTGGTAAAGAAGTGGTAATATCTTTATTTATTATCAGATTCGAAAAATTCCTTATAGATAGCGGCAACGGCGCGTTCTTCTTCATTTTCGTTGATACCAAACATAATGGAATTCTCGGATGAACCTTGGTTGATCATGTCGATATTAACCTGAGCTTCACCTAAGGCCTTGGTTGCCCGAGCCATCAGTCCAATCTTATGTCGCATATTTTGCCCCACCAGCATAACTAAGCAAAGATTGTCCCGTTTTTCCACCACGTCGGCCGCTGTCTTGACCTTGATCTCCACTAAGAGGTCTTGGAACTGTTTAGCAGTAATCATTTCTTCCTTGAAGACAATATCAATGTCGTCGATCCCCGAAACAATGTGTTCCAAACTGATATTATAATCTTCCAAGACATCCAGGACCCGGTTGATGAAGCCAACTTCCCGGTTCATCATGTACTTGCTGATGTAGATGGAAGCAAAACCAGACTTGCTAGCAACGCCAGCGAGGGGGTATTCAGATTCAGACCGCGTCCGGGTGATCTTAGTCCCTGGCGCTGTTGGATTATTCGTGTTCTTGACCACAACGGGAATCCCTTCCGCAAAAGCAGGATAGAGGGCTTCATCGTGGACAACAGAGAAGCCAGAATAAGAGAGTTCTCGCATTTCGGTATAGGTTAAGTCTTCAATCGGCACTGGCTTCTCGATAATACTTGGACTGGCTGAATAGATACAATCCACATCAGTAAAGTTTTCATACAAGGTCGCCTTGACCCCATTAGCCAGGATAGCCCCGGTCACATCGCTCCCCCCGCGTGAGAAGGTCACCAACTTGCCAGTCTTGGTAAAGCCGAAGAAGCCTGGGAAAATAATAATCTCGTCATAGTCTCTCAAGGCAAAGAGATTTTGATAGGATTCGGGCAAGATTTGGGCATTGCCCGGCTCGTCGGATAAGTAGAGGCCCGCTTCCTTCGGGCTAATATAGCGGGCAGGAATGCCTTCTGAGCGCAGGTAGGCGGCAATGAGTTTGGCACTATTATCTTCCCCGCTGGCTTTCAAAGCGTCCATGAAATAAGATTCTTCCGTCGTGTCCCCTTCAATCAGCTCTTGCAGGCTGTGGGAAATTTCACTCACAATATCCTCATCAATGGCCAGGTCCGTCGCAATTTCTTTGTAACGGTTGACAATTTGATTAAAGACATGAGAGACCCCCTTATTCCCATTAAGCACCTGAGAAGCTAAGTCGATTAAGAGGTCGGTCACCTTGGTATCTTCTGGAAAACGCTTACCAGGAGCCGAAACGACCACGATACGTCGGTCAGCGTCACTTACAATGATATCTTTAATTTTTTTAATCTGCTCAGCGCTTGCCACCGAGCTTCCACCAAATTTAATCACTTTCATCAGCATAACCTCATTCATGTTTAATTTTCTCATTTCTCTATAATATATCATACCTGTTCCTGCTAGACAAGAATCTTTCATTGGCTTTTTCAGGAAAGTATTGTTTTTCGACGGCCTTTAGGCTATGGTAGAGGTATTATATTTTGAACGCTAGGAGAAAGGGAGAATAACAATGAATGGGGACTTAGAGGCTTTATTAACGGCAGTTGATGACATGGAGGAGGACTTGATCCAGCTGAGGCGGGACTTCCACCAGTATCCGGAGACAGCCTGGTTGGAATTTCGAACGACTTCACAAATCATCACTTACCTAGAAGAAGCCGGGATTCCAGTCCACTTCGGTCCTGACCTGGTCAATCCCGACTTTGCCTGGGGGCGCCCTGACTATGCCAGTCGCCAAGCAGCCAGGGACCGCGCCATCGACCAAGGGGCTGATCCTCAGATTATCCGGCAGATGGCTGGCTTTCCTGGAGCAATCGCCCAAATTGATACAGGTCGACCGGGGCCCCACCTGGCCTTCCGCTTCGATATCGATGCCAATGACCTCCATGAAACACTGAAAGCCGACCACTTCCCTAACCAAGCCGGCTTCCGGTCAAAGAATCCGGATGCCATGCACGGCTGCGGTCATGACGGCCATACAGCTATCGGCCTCGTGCTCGCCAAAGTGGTCCACCATTACCAAGAAGATTTTTACGGGAAAATTAGCTTTATCTTCCAAATCGCCGAAGAAGGGGTACGCGGGGCCCGGGCCATGGTCGAGGCAGGCGTCTTAGAAGGTGTTGACTACCTCCTAGCCTGCCATATCCTGAAGAGCCCCGAGAATGAGCTGGCCTTCTATAGCGACTGGTCCGGCCTCTACGCCACTAGTAAATTCAATGTCAGCATCCACGGTCGGTCGGCCCATGCTGGCCTGGCCCCAGAGTCTGGCCACAATGCCATTCTCGCAGCCACCTCTGCCATCGCCAATATGAACATGTTTTTCCAGGATTCCCATGGCAATGGCCGACTCAATATCGGGACCATTAACGGTGGAACCGGACGCAATGTCATTCCCGACTTCTGTTACTTTGAAGCCGAGACCCGGGGGCCCAGCCGGGAAGTCAACCAGCACCTCTATGACAAGGCGGTGACCTCCATTCGAGCAGCCTGTGAGATCTATGACTGCCAGTATGAGCTAGAAATCGTCGGCGGCTCCATCAATGCCCAGGCCAGCCGCGAATTCGCCGAAAAGGTCTACCAGGCTAGCAAGGCAGTCCCCGACTTCGACCATTCCTACCGCCAATATGCCAACCGCGGAGCGACCGATGACTTCGCCTATATGATGCAAGCCGTCCAAGACCAGGGCGGCCAGGCAACCTACGCTGTCCTCGCCTGCCCCCTAGCTGCCGGCAACCACAACGATGCCTTCGACTTCGACGAAGCCTGTCTTAAAGCAGGCGCCAAAGCCTTCCTCTCTACCCTCTACCAGACCAACCGATGTTAATCATCCAACACAAAGGCCCTGCCCCAGAACTTGACTGGGGGCAGGGCCTTTTATTTTAGGCTTCCAATAAGGATTGGTAGACTTGGATATAATCTTCAGCCGGTCCTTGCCAGCTGAAATCGCGGCTCATGGCCTCTTGGATCAAAGCATGCCAGGCCTTCTTATCATGCTCATAAACATCAACCGCATAGTTAAGAATCTTCAAGAAGGCGCGGCCATTGAATTGGTTGAAGCTAAAGCCAGTTCCCTCGCCTGTAAAGTGGTTGTAGGGTTCAACTGTATCGGCCAAGCCCCCCACCTCATGGACTAGGGGCAGGGTTCCGTAGCGCATAGCAATCATCTGGGACAGGCCACAGGGTTCAAAGGCACTCGGCATCAAGAAGAGGTCAGAACCCGCATAGATCTGTTGGGCCAGATGGATGTCAAAGTCAATATAGGCACAAAAACGGCCTGGATACTTGTGCTCAAAGTAACGGAAGGAATGTTCAAATTCATCGTCTCCCGTTCCCAAAACCAAGACTTGGACCCGGCGCGTATTCAAGAGCTCTTCCGCCTTCTCCTGGATCAACTGCATGCCCTTCTGCGGTGTCAGCCGTGACACCAGACCCAATAGAACTGCATCTGGGTCTTTAGCTAGTCCAACTCGCTCCTGGAGCTTAATCTTATTCTTAAGCTTAGCGGACTGGACAGTCTGAGCGTCATAATTCACCGCTAGATTCGGATCTGTTTTCGGATTATTTAAGTCATAGTCAATACCGTTAATAATCCCCCGAATCTTAAAGTGGTTGTCACGCAAGCAGGCATCTAGTCCCTCACCGAATTCTGGCGTCTGGATCTCACCAGCATAGCGGGGACTCACTGTTGTCACAATATCGGAGAAGTTAATGCCCCCTTTGAGATAGTTAACCGCGCCATGGTGCTCACAACCCTTGTCGTGGAAGGTAGCGTCCGTCGTATTGAAATAAGAGTAAAGGGCTTCCTTGTCCGTCCAACCCTGGAATTGAATATTGTGGATGGTCAGGACCTTACGGATATCGCGGTAATCTTCCAGCCAATGGTACTTGTCCACTAGGAGGGCAGGAATCATGGCCGTCTGCCAGTCATTGACATGGATAATGTTTGGAATAAAGTCTACTTTCTGCATCATTTCAATCACAGCTAAGTCAAAGAAGGCAAAGCGTTCACAGTCATCCTCATAACCATACAAGGAAGGTCGGTTGAAATAATCCAAATTATCCACAAAGTAATAGGTTAAATCGTCTAAAATCAGGCGTTTGATCCCTACATAAGCTTGACGTTGGTAGCCCATCTCCACTTGGAAGTTCAAAAGGTCTTCACAAGCCTCCTTATACTCCTCAGACATGAGGGTGTAATAAGGAAGGACTACCCGAACATCAATGCCCTGGGCTTTTAGGGCCTTAGGCAGGGCATAGGACACATCGCCCAAGCCCCCTGTTTTAAAAAAGGGGGCTGCTTCAGCTGAAGCAAATAAAATTTTCATTTTTGTCTCCTTTAAACTATTGCATTAGGCTTTAATCCGTGTATTCTTAGCAACCACTAGGGGCTCTTCGGGCGTTCCTTCGACCACAGCCCCGGCCTCAACATAGACCCGCTTATCCAGGATGGCATGCTTGACCCGGGCGCCCTCTTCAATGACACAGCCTTGGAAGAGGATAGAATTCTCGACTTCTGCCCCCTCATGAACCTCAACCTTGCGTGAAATTTGCGAGTGGGAAATCTTACCTCGGATATCGGTATGGGTCGCGATCTGGGCATTGTGAACCTCAGCCTTTTTGCCGTAATAAGTTGGAGCCCCATTATGGGTCCGGGTAATAATCGGCAACTCGGTGTGGAAAAGGCTAGTGAAGGCTTCCCCTTCCAGCATGGAGAGACTGGTATCATAATAGGCCTTAACGGAATCAATATTGGCCACAAAGCCCTTGTGTTCATAAGCTTGGACGGTATAATCCAGGAGATATTTCTCAATAATTTGGTCGAGATTATCATTGAGGTTCTCCGCATTGGCCTTGTCAATAATTTCAAGCAAGATATTGGCAGGCATGATGGTCATGTTCATATCGAAGTTAACTGTTTCGCCTTCAATTGGCGTAACGCCTTCCTTAGCCAGGTCAGTCACATAGCCCTTGTCATCGATGGTCAATAAATTCTCATCAGGATGATATTCGACGAAACTCTTTTCCTTCTTAGCATACATCCGCATCACTTCGGCGCTGCCCGCTTCAAAAGTATCCAGCATGTCCACTAAGTTGACGCTAGATAGGATCTTAGACCCCGAAATAAAGACATACTCGCTATTGGCCCGTTCGATAAAGATCTTGTGGTCTTCATAGAAGTCACCAATCCGGCTGGCCGCTTCATAGAGAGCCTTCTTATGCTTCATCTGCGAATAAGTGAAGATCCCGCCTGAATTCGTATCCAGGTCCCAAGCCTGGCCGCTGCGGATGTGGTCATAGACGGACCGACCCGTTTCATTAATGAAGATAGCTGCTGAGCGCACATCGGCGTGTGACAAGCTCGACAGGGTAAAATCTAGAAGGCGATAGCGGCAGGCAAAAGGCAGGGCGCCAATTGGTCGACTATCCGTCAGCGGAGCTAGCTTGTTATCATCTTCAGTCATATTAATAATGGCACTTAATTTATTCTTCTTCATTGTCGCTACCTCCCACTACTTCTTCATAACCGACGACTTTAATTTCTTCTGGGGTCCCAATCACTTGGGCATTGTCCGCAATTTGGGCGCCTTCCCCGAGAATAGCATACTTAATCACGGCATTTTGTCCCACGCGCGCTCCAGTCATCAGGATTGACTTCTCCACTTGGCTGTCTTTGCCGATCTTCACGTCTTGTGAAATAACTGAGCGGTTGACCCGGCCACGGATGAAGGCTCCATCACAGACCATGGATTCCGTCACATCCGCCTCTTCCGTTAATAATTGAGGAGGTGACACGATATTTTTACTATAAATAGGCCAGTCATTTGAGCGAATATTGAGGGGGTGGTCAGGGTCCAGGAATTCCATATTGGCTTCCCAGAGACTTTCGATGGTCCCCACATCCTTCCAATAGCCATCAAAAGAGTAAGCATAGAGGGCTTCATCATTGTCCAGATAGGCTGGAATCACGTCTTTCCCGAAGTCTTCCATTTTTTCAGGGTCTGAAGTGAGATAGTCCCGCAGCTTGTCCCAAGTAAAGATATAGATCCCCATGGAAGCTAGGTTCGACTTGGGATGCTCAGGTTTCTCTTCAAACTCAATAATCTTATCATCGGCATCGGTATTCATAATCCCAAAGCGTGATGCCTCTTCCATGGGCACCGGAATGACCGCAACGGTACAGTCTGCCCCGTTGGCCACATGGTCTTCTAGCATGCGTTCATAGTCCATCTTATAGATATGGTCCCCCGACAGGACTAAGACATATTCCGGCTTCTGGCTATCGATAAAGCTAATGTTTTGGTAGATAGCATTGGCTGTCCCTCTAAACCATTTTTCCCCATCTTCCGTGGAAGAGTAAGGTTGGAGGACATAGGCGCCACCTTCGTTAGAATCTAAGTCCCAAGGCACTCCCACCCCAATATGGTCATTGAGGACTAAGGGTTCATACTGGGTCATGACCCCCACTTTTTTGATGCCAGAATTGGCACAGTTACTCAAAGGAAAATCAATAATACGGTATTTGCCTCCAAAAGGAACAGCTGGTTTGGCAATTTCTTTGGTTAATTTACCGAGGCGGGTCCCCTTACCCCCAGCAAGTATCATAGCTAATAGTTGTTTTTTCATAATGATCGAGATTACTCTCTTTCCCCTCCTTCAACTAAATCTTCTTTCTTTAATGGTTCTGGCCTCTCCGTCAAAAGCTGATCGGGCTTCAATAGGAAGGTCGACAGGGAGGGCAATACGACAGATAGCGAATAATCAAAGCCTTGGTGGGGCATTTGCTCTGCCGTATAAGTTTCCTGCTGGTATTCCCAATTGCCTCCAAATTCCTGCATTTCACTGTTCAAGAGGACACGATAAGTTCCTGGATACGGTACCCCCAAGCGGTAATTCTGACGTTCCACGGGGGTAAAGTTATAAGCACACACAATAAAATCTTCTGGATCTTGGCTCTTTCGGATAAAGGCTGCCGTAGTCTCCTGGTCATCATCCGCTTCCAGGAAACGGATACCTTCTGGGCTCAGGTCCAATTGGTGGAGGGCTGCTTGGTCTTGGTAGAGCTGGTTCAAACACTGGATGTAGTGCTGGTATTCCCGGTTATAGAGCCGGTCCAGGTCCTCCCATTCCAGCTGGCTGTAGAAGCGCCACTCTAAAAATTGGCCAATTTCATTGCCCATGAAGGATAATTTCTTACCTGGATAGCACATCCGGTAACCCTCTAATGTTCGCAAGTTTGAGAACTCATCATAACGCGTCTGCCCCGGCATCCGCCCTAAGAGGGATTCCTTGCCATGGACCACTTCGTCGTGGGAGAAGGGCAAGATGAAGTTCTCATGGAACATATACATGAAGGTAAAGTTCACTAACTTATAATGGTGAGACCGGTGGATGGGGTCCAAGCTAAAGAAATTCAAGGTATCGTTCATCCAACCCATGTTCCATTTGAAGTTAAAGCCCAAGCCCCCCTCAGAAGTGGGCCGAGTCACCCCATCCCAAGCCGTGGATTCTTCCGCAATCATGAGATAGGAGTCATCCCGCAAGAAAATCTCCTGGTTCAAACGGCGAAGGAAGTCTACCCCCTCCAAGTTGACATTATTGCCATAGCGGTTAGGCTGCCAGTCCCCAATATCATAGTCCAAGTAGAGCATATTAGAGACGGCATCCACCCTCAAGCCATCGACATGGAACTCCTCCAGCCAAAAAATAGCGTTCGAAATCAAGAAGCTGTGGACTTGGCTCTTGCCTAGGTCAAAATTATAGGTCCCCCAGCGATTATTAACCGCACGCTGGGGATCTTGAAATTCAAAGCACGGGGTCCCGTCGTAATAGGCCAGAGCATCATCATTGCGGACAAAGTGGCCGGGCACCCAATCCACCAAGACCCCAATCCCCGCCTGGTGGCAGGCATCCACAAAACGCATTAGGGGTTCAAAGTCGTGGCCGAAGCGACCTGCGATCGAAAAATAGCCCGAAATCTGATAGCCCCATGAAGCCTCCAAAGGGTGCTCCATCAAAGGCATGAATTCGATATGGGTATAGCCCATTTCTTTGACATAAGGAATAAGTTCCTTCCTCAAGTCATCGAAGCTATAAGCCGACCCATCCGGATGACGGCGCCAGGAGGACATATGGACCTCGTAGATGTTTAATGGCCGGTCATAGCGCTTAGCTTTCCGACGCTCGGCCAGCCACTCGGCATCCTGCCAGTCATAGTGGGGCAAGTTCTGGATCACCGAAGCTGTCTTGGGTGGGACCTCACTGGCAAAGGCGAAGGGGTCTTGCTTTTCCTTTTTACGCCCTGCTTGGTCCGTGATCACAAATTTATAGAGGTCCCATTCCTTAGCCCCAGCCTTAAAGATGGTCCAAGCCCCAGTCTCCCCCACTGCTTCAAGGGCCTCTTCCTGCCACTGGTTAAAGCTTCCAATAATTGCAACGGTCTTAGCCCGGGGTGCCCAGACTGTAAAACGATAACCCTCTTGGCCGGATTCATCGCGGCAAGGCTTGGCACCTAGAAAATGATAAGCGGAAAAATGATTGCCTAAATTGAAATAATACATTTCTGTTGCCAGTTGGTCTTTGGTCAATTGCGGCATATTCCCCCTCCTCCCTTTTTATAAAAACGCTTGCATTTATTTCTAAAAAAAGCGAGAACAAAGTTAATTGTTCTCGCTTTCTCCTAGACAAGGGATAAAGCTGTTCACAGCAACTTTATCCGAGCACCTACTTCCTGTAGTGTTGCTAAGCAACGTGTGCTCTCTATATTCTCAATACACAGTTAAGTGTACTCAGCTCATCGCGAGATAAGTATAGCACAGTTTCCACTAAAAAGGCAAGTTATTTCCAAGCCTCTTCGTCAATAACTTCAATCTTGTAGCCATCTGGGTCAGTCACAAAGTAGTAGAACGGCTCTGTCCCAGGTAAGCCGACATAGTCTGTTACAGGATAACCCGCTTCCTTATGAGCTTGGTGGAGTCCTTCGGCATCTGCGGTTACAATCGCAATATGCCCATAACCATTCCCTAAATCATAGGCTTCATGGTCATAGTTATAAGTTAACTCTAATTTATAGTCTTGGCCTGGTAAAGAAAGATAGCAAAGCGTAAATTCATTATCTGGGAAATCCCGACGCTCCACCTCTTCAAAACCAAAGGCATCTTGGTAAAACGTAATGGACGCTTCTAAATTTTTAACGCGTACACATGTATGATCCACTACTGGCATTCAATCATCACCTTTCCTTATGTCTATTCTACCTAACTTTCATCCTTTTTTAAAGAAATATGATAAAAAAATGATAAGTTTATCAAAGAAATTCTTTAAAGCACATAGCCCAGCACACTGATAGCTTTCTCTTTTTCAGAATGAAAAACTTATCCTAGCAAGCTTTCTTCCCTAAAAACCGACTCAAAACTTTTCTCAAAGTAAACAATAGCAGCCACAAACTGGCTAAGATCAGATTCCTTGTTAACATCATCATCAGGCCCAGACAGCCAGCCCCTCCTTTCATGACAGGTCATAAGTTCATTCTATCATGAAGTGAGGATATTTGCCTGCTTGATTGTTAAAAAGGCCCTCCTTTGTGGCAAGCATTTCGGGCAAGCGCAAACGATTTCGGGTGCAAAATGCATGCAAAAATATTTTTAATTCTTTGCACTTCTCCTGAAAGCTCAAATTTTTTTACAAATAGAAAAAGGCTAGAAAGCATTGCTTCTACAATACTTTCTAGCCTTTTCTCACATTCAGTAAGCTTCTTGAGCTTTTTTATGAATGCGGGTAACAGGACTTGAACCTGCACGGGAGTTACTCCCACTACCCCCTCAAGGTAGCGCGTCTGCCTATTCCGCCATACCCGCGTTGCTTAACACAAGATATATCTTACCGCATATCGGTTAAGCTGTCAACCGTTTTTCCTAATTTTTTTAGAAAATAATGTTCACTAAGAAAATATTAAGCAAGACAAAGCAAGCAATAGCGATTAATGCTGCATAGTAGCGGTTGATCCAGGATACCCGCGACTCATAGAGGTAATAGAGGAGCGGGATCGAAATCAGGAAGACGATGAACTCCAAGAGCATTAAGAAGAGAACCAGGATGGAGAAGAGCAAGGGCGCGATTAAACTACAGAGCATGGCCAAAATGGCGAGGACCACGGTCAGACTATTCATGCCCATAAAGCGCGTCAACCATTCCAAGTTGCTCTGGTCCAGCTTAAAAATCAAGCGCATGGTGGCCTGACTAATCGCGGCGATTAACCAGAACATCACAAAGAAGTACACCAAGGCCTGGATAAAGAACAACCAAGGATTAAAGTAATAATCAATGTTGGGTAAGATCGAGATGCTGGATAGCCAGGCATAATTAGAGAAAGCAAAATTCGCCATGGCTGTTAGGGTCACTGTATTGGTCAGGGTGAGGATCACCAGCATAGCCACCCCATAGTAGGAATTGATATAACTAGGATTTTGGATATTCTTAATCGGATTCTTCAAAAAGGCCAAGAAGCAACGGGAGAAGTCTTTGGCATAGGCGGTCCACTTCTCCTGGTCAGCCCGTCTTTTCCGGCTCATTTTTTTGGCCTTCTTATCTGTTTCTTCTTCAGTCTGACTGTCCGCTTCTTGCAGGTAGAAATCTTGCTCAGTCTGGATAACCTGCCCACACTTAGGACAAACCAGGTCATCCTCTGCAAGCTGGCAGTCACAATTTTGACATCTTTTAATCACGGCAGACTCCTTTCATTTTAATGTAAGGGTGTGAGAAAAGGCGTTCAGAAAGGGCTGACTGGAGGCAAAGAGGATAAGAGCGGCTTTAGCCGATCGTTCCACTTTGCAGAAGTCACGCTCTTTCTGCCTTTGCAAACCCAACTAAGGGTGCGAGCAGTTGCGCCCTGACTTGAATGAGTGGAGGCCAAACGGAAAAGAACGGCTTTAGCCGGTCGTTCCGATTGGCTGAAGTCACTTCAAGTCTGCAACTGCGAACCCAACTAAGGGTGCGAGCAAAGGCTAGCCCTTAACTGTCACCAAGGCCATCTTCAGGCCCCTCGACTTGTACTAAGACCCCTAAGCAGTCGCCACACATGGCGCGAGGGTTGATGCGGCGCTCGCGCTCATAAAGTTCATGGCAGTATTGACAGCGGTAGTAATAGAGCTTCCGCTCGGAGGGATCAAGCAAGTCGGGCACATAGTCAATCCCCCCAACTGCTTCTAAAAGCTCCTTGAATTGCGAGTTGCCATGCCGGTAACCACTTCCTTGTCGGTAAAGGTGGTAGTGGCAAAGCTCATGGCGGATCACTTTAACGAGCAGGTCTTGGTCATAACGGTCAAGAATTCTAGGATTAAAATCTAACTTACAGGACGGGGAATGGAAGCGGCCGCCGGTTGTCCGCAAGCGCCGGTTCCATACCGCCTGGTGGCAAAAAGGTCGTCCAAAGTCTTCAAGAGACACCTTCTCCACTAGAGCCTGTAAGGCAGCATCTGAATAAGTCTTTTTAATTTTCAATCATCGTCAGTCCAATCCGGCCTGTTTGGGTATCCACCGATTCCACCCAAACATTGACAATTTCACCCACAGCCACGACATCACTTGGGTGTTTCACAAATTTCTTGCTGAGCTTGGAGATATGGACCAGGCCGTCCTGCTTGACACCAACGTCGACAAAGGCCCCAAAATCGACCACATTGCGGACGGTTCCTTGTAAGGCCATGCCTTCTTTGAGGTCACTCAGTTTCAAGACATCTGAGCGCAAGATTGGCGCATCCAAGTCATCCCGCGGGTCGCGACCAGGTGCCAGGAGGGAATCTTGGATGTCCGTGAGGCTCTCTTCCCCTATCTGGTAATCAGCCGCAAGACGTGAAATATTCCAGTGTTTAATCTGCTGGCGGACAGCATCTTCATGGATGTCGGCCAGGTCAATGCCCTGGTCAGCTAGAATTTTATTAGTGAGTTTGTAGCTTTCCGGGTGGATAGCCGTCGCATCGAGGACTTCTTCCCCGTTGAGGATACGCAAGAAGCCGGCACATTGTTCGAAGGCTTTAGGACCTAAGCGGGAAACATCCTTGAGTTCTTTACGGTTCTTAAAGAGCCCATTGTCATTGCGATGGGCCACAATATTCTTGGCCACCGACTTGTTGACGCCTGACACATGGACCAGCAAGGAAGGACTCGCCGTATTCAAGTTCACCCCTACCCGGTTCACCACGGTTTCGACGGTAAAGTCAAGAGAGTCGGAGAGTTCTTTTTGGGAGACGTCGTGTTGGTATTGGCCGACCCCAATGGATTTCGGATCAATCTTCACCAATTCTGCCAGCGGGTCTTGGAGGCGGCGGGCAATGCTGACGGCAGACCGTTCTTCGACATTAAAGTCTGGGAACTCCGCCCGGGCCACTTTACTGGCGGAATAGACCGAAGCCCCGCTCTCATTAACAATCATATATTTGAGATTTGGGAAACGATTTTGGATTTGGTCGGCCACGAATTGCTCCGATTCCCGACTCGCGGTCCCATTCCCAATGGCCACCATTTCTACCCCATATTTTTCAACTAGTTGGCCGAAAATTTTAGCAGCTTCTTCGACTTTATTGACTGGGTGGGTTGGATAGATAATTGCCTTATCGAGGAATTTCCCCGTTTCATCCACCACCGCGAGCTTGCATCCGGTACGGAAGGCAGGATCGAGCCCGAGGACAACCCGGCCCTTGAGCGGAGCCTGCATGAGCAGGTGGTAGAGGTTGTCAGAGAAGGTTTCAATGGCGTGGGCTTCAGCCTCCTCGGTCAATTCGGAGCGGATTTCCCTTTCCACTGCCGGCAGGAGGAAGCGCTGCATGGCGTCCTGGATCGCTGCCTGGAGCTCCTTCAAGCTGACAGGGTGCCCATCGATCACCTGGTTAACTAAGTACTCTAAGACTGGAAATTCATCAAACTCAAAGTTCAAGCGCAGGATTTTTTCTTTCTCGCCGCGGTTCAAAGCCAGAACTTGGTAGGGTTTGAGCTTACCGAGAGCTTGGGAGAAGTCATAGTAAACCTTGTAGACTTGCTTATTATCTTCCGCTCCCTTGGCCTTCTCACTCACTAACCGCCCTTCTTCTTTGACATAGCGGCGCAGCCATTGCCGGTAGCGAGCCGTTTCGCTGATCCACTCACAGAGGATTTCATGGGCTCCAGCTAAGGCCTCTTCTAGGCTTGTGACTTCATCAGTGACATACTTGGCCGCTTCCTCTTTAGGGTCCCCCGTTTTAGGACTGGCATAGAGCCATTCAGCCAAACCTTCCAAGCCTTGGTCTTTGGCAATCGTTGCCTTGGTCCGGCGCTTGGGTTTGTAGGGTTCATAGAGGTCTTCTAATTCTTGGAGCTTATCTGCCTTTAGGATTTCTTTTTTCAGCTTGGGTTCTAGCTTACCTGCGGCTTCAATGGTGTCGAGAATCGTTTCCCGGCGTTTCTCCAGATTTTCAATATAATCATAAGTTTTTTGGATCTTACGAATTTCCACTTCATCGAGGGATCCCGTCTGTTCCTTCCGGTAGCGGGCGATAAAAGGAACCGTATTGCCCTCCTCCAACAAGCTGAGGACACTTTGGATTTGTTTCTTCGAATAAGTCGGCATCTCTTGATGCACTAACTTCAAATAATCTTCATTCATGAATATTTGACACCTAACTTCCTTTAAAAATTCCCTTATAATTTTTTTATTATAACACGCGAAATATAAGTAAATCTAATTTTACTTGCACGCTATTAATGCAATGCTTTTATTCTCTATCCTACTGATTCTAGATATAGTAAAATTGATAGATATTTTATCGAGTTACATTCTTATTATAAAATTTTTGAAGCTTTGTCAACGTAGCTAGCGTTAGATTATCTATTCTCTTTCTATTTCGTGCATTATTAAGAGAAGAACGCGATGGTATTTCGCACTCTACACAAATCTCATAAATTGAAAAATCACTATCGAATAAAAGATATTCAATTTCTTTAGTATTAATTATCATACTGCTTACCTTCCTAAATAAAGACAGGGCTTACGCCCCGTCTAATTCAACCTTCTCTATGCTGCTCCATTATAGCATTCTTCTCCTACTTGCACACCTTAAAATAATTAACAAGAATTCGAGTTAAAAATTGCATTTTCTTCTTTTATCCTCTATACTAACTATACATATTAGTGTACAAATCATAAGGGAGTAACCTGCAGCATGTCTGCGGTAATATCAACAGGCGCAGTCAATTGTATTGCTGGTATTACCTTAATTTGGTGAGACTTATGCTACTGGGGGACGACAGTAGTATGAGTCTTTTTTTACACTATTATATAATAAACTGCTCAGTTGAGCGAAGAAGGAGTGTTTATAATTGGACCAACAAGAGTTAGGGAAGAAGTATTTCACCATGGATGTTCCTGCCGTTGAAGATGAATTCCAAACGTCAACGACAGGCTTGACCAATGCCCAAGCCAAAGAACGCCTGGACCAATACGGCCCCAACGAGATCCAAGAAGGTGAAAGTAAGTCTACTTTCCAAAAGTTTATTGATCAGTTCAAGGACCTCATGATCATTATCCTGCTTATTGCAGCTGTGCTTTCCGTTGTCCTGGAAGGCTATGAGGGGATGGTCGACGCGATCATTATTCTTGCCGTTGTTATTATTAATGCCATTCTTGGGGTTATCCAAGAGAACAAGGCTGAAGACGCCATTAATTCATTGAAAGAAATGTCTTCGCCCCAAGCCAATGTCCGCCGTGACGGTGAGATTCGTGCCATTGATTCACGCGAAATTGTGCCTGGCGACGTTGTTTTACTAGAAGCTGGGAATGTTGTGCCAGCCGATATGCGCTTGATCGAAAGCAATTCTTTGCAGATTGAAGAAGCGGCCCTTACCGGGGAATCTGTACCTGTTACCAAGAACTTAGAATTGGCGGACGACACAGCAGCTATCGGGGACCGTAAAAATATGGCCTTCTCCTCCACTAACGTCACTTATGGACGCGGTGCCGGGATCGTTACTGGGACTGGAATGAATACAGAAGTCGGCCATATCGCGACCATGCTGGATAATGCCGAAACTAAGAAGACGCCACTCCAGGAAGACCAAGATAAGTTGTCTAAATTCCTTACCGTGGCAATCATTGTTATCGCTGTTATTATCTTTGTGGTTGGTTTAGTTCAAGGCCGCTACTGGGTCGATATACTCTTAACCGCGATTTCAATCGCCGTTGCTGCCCTTCCTGAAGGTCTGCCAGCCATCTCAACCATTATCCTCGCCCTGGGGACACAAAAGATGGCCGACCGCAATGCCCTTGTGCGTAAGTTGCCAGCTGTTGAAACCCTGGGTGGAACTGAAGTGATTTGTTCCGATAAGACAGGTACCCTGACCCAAAATAAGATGACCATCGAAAAGGTCTACTACAATGGCCAAATCCATGATGCTAGTGAAGACATTGACTTCGAAGAACCTGTCTTCAAGATCATGAATATGGCGAATGACACCACGGTTTCATCCGACAAGAGCCTGGCTGGGGACCCAACCGAGACCGCCATGGTTCAATTCGGGATCGACAAGGGTTTCAAACTCGATGAAGCTCTCCAAGCCCAACCTCGGATTGGTGAAATTCCTTTCGATTCTGAACGTAAGATGTCAACCACTGTTCATCCAAGCTCAGACAAGGCTCAAGGTCAATTCGTTGTGATGACGAAGGGTGCGCCTGACGTTATTATTGACAACTGTGACTATTACTATGAAAATGGTCAGATCCATGAAATGACCGAAGCCTACCGTGACAAACTCTTAACAGCTAACCACGATATGGCTGTTGAAGCCCTGCGTGTCCTCGCTATGGCTTTCAAGTATATCGATGAAGAAGCTGACGAGTATACCAGTGAAGAACATGAACGTCATTTGGTATATGCTGGTATGGTCGGTGAAATCGACCCTGAACGTCCAGAAGCTAAGGACGCGATCGCTACCGCTAAGGCAGCTGGTATCCGGACTGTTATGATCACGGGTGACCACCAAACAACAGCTGCTGCCATTGCAGAACGTTTAGGTATCATTACCGAAGAACATGATGAATCTGCGGTAACCACTGGGGCTTACCTCGATACCATCGACGATCAGCAATTAGAACAAGAAGTCGAACAATACTCTGTTTATGCTCGGGTTGCCCCTGAACATAAGGTAAGAATTGTTCGCGCTTGGCAATCCAAGACCCACAACAAGGTTGTTGCTATGACCGGTGACGGGGTCAACGATGCACCATCCCTCAAACAAGCCGACATCGGGATTGGTATGGGGATCACTGGTACAGAAGTTTCCAAGGGTGCTTCCGACATGGTGCTGGCTGACGACAACTTCGCCACCATTGTCCATGCGGTCGAAGAAGGACGTAAAGTCTTCGCTAATATCCAAAAAGCGGTTCAATACCTCTTATCAGCTAACCTAGGTGAAGTCATGACCCTCTTCATTGCCACCTTTGCCAACTGGACGATCTTAGAACCTATCCATATTCTCTGGATTAACCTGGTTACCGATACCTTCCCAGCCATCGCCCTAGGTCTAGAAGAAGCGGAACCTGACGTGATGGAACACACCCCACGCGGTCGCCGGACCAACCTCTTATCTGGTGGGGTCTTGGAAGGCATTATCTACCAAGGGATTTATGAAGGTGGGATTACCCTCTTCGTTTACTGGTATGCCATTAACCGGATGCAGGTCGAACACGTTGACGCGGAAGCCATGGCCTTCTTAACCCTGGCCTTTATCCAATTGGCCCACGCCTTCAACTGTAAGTCCGTATACCGGTCACTCTTCTCAAGTAATCCATTTAACAACAAGGCCTTCAACTTGGCCATCCTAGTTTCTGCTGCCATGCTGATCATTACCGTCTTTGTTCCAGGCTTAAACGATGCCTTCGGTACCATCCACTTGGTTAATGATCCAAATGCCGGTCAAATGTGGACAGTTATCATTGTTGCTGCCCTGTCTATCATCCCTTACGTAGAGATTATCAAATTCTTCCTACGTCAATCCGGCTATGCAGCCAAATCAGAAGATCACAAATAAGAAGCCAAGTCTCTTAACTCGGCTTAAGTAAAAAACAGAGCCTCCTGTCCAAAAGACGGGAAGCTCTGTTTTTGTGTTGTCGAAAAAATTAAATAAAAAGATCCAAAATATCGCTTAGAGACTTTCCAAAAATGGTCTTCCCTTCCTCTGCTTCGGCCTGCTCAAGGGCCTCTTGGCGGTAGCCATTGCTATGGAAGTGGATAGTTTCATCTTTATGACTTCTCTCTTCTTTCGCAGACTGGTCATCTGCTGTCTCTGGCAGCTTTTCTAAATAAGCGTAGGAGAAACAATACTTAGCTGGGAGGACGGCTTGGGACTGACCGTGGTTGTCGTAGCAGCGAAATTCCAAGTCCCCCTGGTCATTATAGCGATAGGCGTAGGCCAGAAGCCAGTGATTACCATAGGGAGACCCTAGGAGACCTGCTGTTCCCACGACAAAGGGCCCGTAGCCTGCAGCCATTAAGTCAGGGACTTTAACTTCTGAAAAGAGACCGACCTTAACCCGGTAGCCCTGGGGTCCCAAGAGACTGTCTAAGCCCGAATAAATGTTCCAAATAAAGGTACCCTTGTGTAAGTGCTTGTCATCGACTAACTCTTGGCTGGCCCCGAGTAAGCGGCCCGGGTCCAAGGCCCGTCCTGTATCAGCCAGAACACGGTCATGGACTAAGGCAGCAGTGACATAGGACCCACAAATTCCAGGCTCCTCGCGGTTAATCCAACTTCTATATTTTGCAAAGCGGTCTGCTGGCAGACCCTGCCATTGTTCAACCATTCATTTCCCTCCATATCGCGAATATCATATTCCTATTCTACCATTCTTACTTGCCTTTGTCAGAGGATGAGGATCGGCCGAGCAAAGCTGGTCTTGATTTTAGAAATTCTTTGTACTTCTCTAGCTATAACGTGGTATCATAGTAACTAATGATAAGTTATAAAGGAGGAGGTGATTCGCATGAAGACCCTCTCAAGCGATCGTTTACCCTGGGACCTGCAAGCCCTGCTCTTGATGATCTTATTAATCAGCAACTTCTTCCCCTTCTATATTACGGTCACCGTAATGACGGTCATCTTTATTATTTTAGGGGTCTGCGGGCTTTTTCGCCCCAGCTTTACGGATAATAGTGGGGTCATGGCAGCCTTTTGGATATTTATCGCTTACAATATTAGCATTTCCCTCGTCTATCAAAACTGGTTGGGTGTCCTCATATCTTTTGGCTTTGCTATCTACTTAATTTTTTTCAAGTATTATTTTGATGCCATCAAGCCTTATTTTGTGGAAGACTTGATCAATGTCAGCCTTATCGCCAGTTTTATTCTTTTTATTTTTGCCCTGCTCGAGCACTTTCAGTTCATCCAGGAATGGGACTACACCTTTATTTCCGAAGCTATGGGCAAGCAGCATGCGGACCGGGTCGAAGCGACTTTTTTTAATCCGAATTACTATGCTATGATGCTTGAATTCTTCATCATTATTGGCCTCTACAAGTTGACGCGAACCAAGAAATTGCGAAAGAAATTAGCCTTCGCCTTCATTACCCTCTGTAATCTGTCCGCTATATTCTTTACTGGAGCTAGGACCAGCTTTATGGTGGTTGTCGGATCAATCGTCGTCTTCTACTATGTTTACGGCTACCACAAACAGGCCTTGGTCAGCTTAGGGCTGATGGGGCTTGGCGTTCTTGGTTTAATGGTGACCGACCTCTTCCCCCGCATGGACTCCCTATCTTGGGCCTTGGGGGACCGGATCCATATCTGGCAGACAGCCTTGCGAGCGCTCCGCCATAACTATCTCTTTGGTCAGGGGCCCTTGACCTACTTGCAGGTTTGGAACGAATATCCGGGAGGAAAATCAACCATCCATTCCCACAGCATCTACCTGGACCCCCTCCTCAGCTATGGGATTGTCGGGTGCAGCATCCTCTTTCTCCCTTTCTACCGCTTTGCTAGCTTGATTAATACCATGAGAAAGCATCCTGCTCTCCGTCTTCGTTTGGCCCTGATCTGCTCCTTTATTTCCATTGTCCTCCTCCACGGTCTCCTAGACCTGACGATCTTTTGGATCCAAACCAGCTTCCTCTTCCTTATCATCGTCCTACCGATTAAAAATATGATCCAAGAAGCCGAAGCCGGACTCTATCCCGAAAAATAAAAAGAAGCCTTGACCCTTTCAGTCCAACTGATTGGTCAAGGCTTCTTTTAATATGATAATTGATTGCTCAAGTTTTTAGCCCTTCCCTACATTTCATGTGGTGCAGCGACACCGAGCAGGTTCAAAGCTGCTTCTAGAACAATTGTCGTTGCTTTAACGAGGGCTAAACGTGACTCTAAGCCTTCATCCTCTTCAAGGATACGGTTGTGAGCATAGTAGCGGTTAAAGTTCTGAGCGAGGTTGATCGCATATTTAGCAATCACGCTTGGCTCATAGTGGCGGTAGGCCTTTTCAATGGTTTCTGGGAAGTCATTCAAGGCCTTAACAATAGTATAGGCCTCTGAATCTTCCAAGCTATAGTCAGCCGCCAGGTCAAGGTCGCGACCTGATTTGCGCAGGATGGAATGCGCCCGAGCATTGGCGTATTGGACATAAGGACCGGTCTCCCCTTCAAACTGGACAATTTCACTGAGTTTGAAGTCAAAGTTATTCATCCGGTCATTCTTCAGGTCGTGGAAGATGACAGCTCCGACCCCAACTTGGTGGGCGACCTGGTCTTTATTGGCTAAATCTGGGTTCTTTTCTTCAATTTGTGCTTCAGCCAGGCGGATGGCTTCATTGAGAACCTCTTCGAGAAGGACCACCTTACCTTTACGGGTAGATAGCTTCTTCCCATCCTTGGTCACCAGACCGAACGGAATATGGTGGATATCATCGTACCAGTCGTAACCCATTTCTTTGAGGACCGCCTTCAATTGCTTGAAGTGGATACTCTGCTCATTGCCCACCACATAGAGGGACTGAGCAAAGTCATAGTGGTCCTTACGATAGAGGGCAGCGGCCAGGTCGCGGGTCATATAAAGGGTCGCTCCATCTGACTTTTTGACTAAGGCAGGAATCAAATCATACTTGTCTAAGTCAACAATCGTCGCCCCATTATCGACCTTGAGCAGGTCCTTTTCTTCCAGGAGCTCGATCACTCGGTCCATCTTGTCATTGTAGAAGGCTTCACCCTTGTCAGAATCGAATTCAATGCCTAACATCGCATAGATGCGGTTGAATTCTTTGAGGGACTCGCTTCTAAACCAACGCCAGAGGGTCAATTCTTCTTCCGAACCTTCTTCCAAGGCCTTAAAAGCTTGGCGGCCCTTGTCGTTTAAGCTCTCATCTTCCTCGGCTTCTTCGTGGAACTTCACGTAGAGGCGTAAGAGTTCTTGGATCGGATTCGCCCGGACCCCTTCTTCCGTTCCCCATAAGCGATAGGCCACAATTAATTTCCCGAACTGTGTCCCCCAGTCACCCAGGTGGTTGATCCGAATGGGGTTAAAGCCGACCTTGGCCAAAATATTCCCAATCGCATTCCCAATCACCGTAGAACGCAGGTGGCCCATGGACATAGGTTTTGCAATATTCGGGCTGGACATATCGATGGTGACATTGCCCCCATGGCCTAAGTCCTGTTGGCCGTAATCTGAACCCTGGCTGAGAATTTCTTTTAAGACTTGCTTAGACACTTGGTCCGGCTTGAGGAAGAAATTCAAGTAAGGGCCCACTGCTTCAATCTTGTCTAAAGCAGGGTCATTTATCTCAGCAGCGAGTTCTTGAGCAATGGCTTGGGGTGCCTTGCGCAAGGCCTTGGCTAAGAGGAAGCAGGGAAAGGCAATATCGCCGTGGTCACTATGCTTAGGAGTTTCGAGGGCAGCTTCAATCTGATCCACATCCAAGTGGTCAGAAACTGACTCATAAATCACTTCGGCAACATGATGTTTTAAATCCATAACACAACTCCTTGTCTTTTTGGGTGCGGATTTGAGCACCTCTTTCATCTTAACTATTTTAGCATAGAATCTTCTATACTTATAGCACCTACCAAATCACCACACGATTTTCTTTGGCTAGGTACATGGGATCGCCCTCCTGGATGCCAAAGCAAGTATGGAAGGCATCGATATTCTTGACTTGGACATTAGCTCTCAGTGGACTTGGGGCATGGACGTCCATATTGAGCAGCAATTGCTTGTATTGGTCCCGAGCTTTTTGGCACCAGATCCTTGCCCAATTAATGAAGAAGGCTTCTTGGTCATAATCTTCCTCGTGCTGGCAGGCCTCAAGAGCCGCTTGGAGACCGCCGGCATCGGCAATATTTTCAGAAACCGTCATCCGTCCATTCACTTGGCCCCCAGCAAAAGGCAGGCCGTCAAATTGGTCGACCATCTCTTCTGCTTTAGCAGAAAAGACCTCATAATCTTTTGCTTGCCACCAATTGGTCATATTCCCCTTCTCATCGAACTGGGCCCCATTGTTGTCGAAGGCGTGGGAAATTTCATGGGCAATCACGGCTCCAATCCCCCCGTAGTTCTGGCTCCGGCTCTGGTCAATGGCATAGAAAGGCGCCTGTAAGATGGCCGCAGGGAAACAGATATGGTTGAAACTTGGGTTATAGTAGGCATTGACCGTCGCTGGTGACATCCCCCATTCCGTCCGGTCAACCTTTTGGCCATAACGCCCCAAACGGTCAGCAATCTTTATCCGGCTGAAAGCTTGGAGGTTGCCGTAGAAGCTGAGCTCAGGGTCTACCTTGAATTTGCTGTATATGTCAGGATAGGTATCCGGATAGCCGACCAAGATATCGATGGCATCGAGCTTGACAATGGCCTTGTCAATGGTTTCTGGACTCAACCAATCGTTAGCTTCTAAGCGTTTCTTGTAAACTTCAATCATTTCCACAACCATCTGGCGGACATCTTCACGGGCTTGGGGGCCAAAGTGTTTCTTGCCGTAATAGAGCCCGATGACTTGGTCAAACATGGCTGTGCTAGCGTAGAAGGCTTGTTTCTCCTTAGATAGGGTCTCAGGATTACCGGACAGGGCCAGGCTATACTGGCTGCCGATCTGGCGCATTTCTTCACTGAGGCAATTCGACGCTGCATTGACCACTTGGACGAGGAGCCAAGCTTTCATTTGGTCGAAGGAATCGGCATTAACAAGCTCATCAAAATGCTCAAAGAAAACCGGCTGGGTCACAATCACCTGGTCCGGCACTTGACCTAAGAGGGCTTCAAAGTAAGCTTTAAAATCAAAGCTAGCCGAGTAAGCTTGCACCTGGTCCATCGACCGTGGGTTATAGAGCTTGGGATAGTCCGCTAATTCTTCATTGCTCTTCATATACTGGACCAAGGACCGGTCAAAGGCCAAGGCATGAGCGGTGACTTGTTCCGCTTGATCAATCCCACAATAGCTCAATAATTCCTCGGACTGCTTGGCATAGACAGCTAGTAAGCTTTGGCCCACTTCGTTTCCTTCTTCATAATAGGTCGTGTCTGGCAAGACCAAGCCTGGGGTATCCAGGTAGAGGGTATAGTGGTCGGTATCCTTCATATCCGCTTCCACGCTGATCGCAAAGGGCAAGTCATTATTCTTAAGGGTCCAGTCTTTTGCAAAGGCTTGCAGGTCAGCTAAGCTCTCCAAGGCTTTGACTTGGTCAATTTCTTCTTCTAAGGGCTGACTCCCTTGGGCTTCGCGCCCCTCGAAGTCGAGGGCCTTATTGTAATAGGCCACGAATTCTTCCAATTCTGGCTGGTCCAAGGCTAATTTGCCCTCGCGCATGGCTTGGGTTTCTTCTAATAAGAGGTCTTCCATCTGGTCTCTTAAACTGGTAAATCCGCCTGTAGCTGGCTTATCAGCAGGAATCTCCGCTTGGGCTAGCCAGTCTCCGTTAACTGCTAGGTAAAGGTCATCTTTAATCGAATCGTAATCGATAGTCATTATCGCTCTCCCTCTCCATATAGTCTGTACCCTCTATTTTAACATACGGACTCGGCCCCTGACCTTTTAAAGTTTACTAAAAAGTAGTTTTAACTCACTTTTGCCAGCTAGTAACAAGTGCCCATAATAAAAATATTATCCACTCAATCTGTGAATTTATTTACAAACACTTGTAAACGCATACATTTATAGGTACAATTAATAAAGGAAAGTCACTGTAGAGCTAGGAGGAAATTTACATGTCCAAAGAACTGATCACTTTCTTAGAGTACGAGTACCGGGTCCAGCCCGGCCAATATTTTCAATTTGATTATTCCTTTACTGAGGATTATTTAATCCGCAATGTCATTATTGACCAGGATGATGTCTTCACTAAATTGTTAACCATCTATCCGATTAACGAGACCCGAGACTTCGTCATGTACATGGAGCAGAACCAAGAAGGCTCACTCTACCGAACCAATTATCCCCTCAAATTAAAGGAAAATTCAGACGTCTATGAAGCCATCCTTCCCAACTTTAATTAAGCAAAAAGCAGCAAAGTATCTGCTAAACTTTGCTGCTTTTTTATTTGATTTCTAATTGGTCCGGATGAATATTTAAAACCTCTGCTATTTTTAATACATTAGCATAAGAGGCATGGTAGAGATTCTTGGGGTCTTTCTCATAATTGGCAATGGTCCTGGTCGTAATGTGGACAGCCTGAGCCAATTGTTCCTGGGTCATTCCCCTACTCTTGCGCCAATCTCCTAAATATTTTCTTTTCATAGCAAGCCTCCTCATATGAATTATATAGTTAGGGTATATGTAAGTCAAATTTATACGCCTATATTTCTAAAATAGCGAACTGTAATTCTATTAAATAGAAACGAAATTAATTTCATGAATTTAGTTTCATTATTTATATGAACATGCTATGATTAATATAAATACTAAGGAGGCTTGCCTATGTTGGCAGAAAATTTAAAATTTTTACGCGAAAAAAATAATTATTACCAAAAGGACATCGCCAAAAAGCTCAACCGTAAAACAAATTCAACAATTTCTGACTGGGAAAACGGTAAGTACGCCCCTTCCCTGGATGTCGTCGAAGAGTTAGCCGCCATATACCATGTCGGCATCGACGAACTCTTGAAAGAAGATTTACGAGAAAAATACCAGAGTCCTAGCGACCAACTCATTGAAATTTATGAATCACTAGATACCGATAAACAGGCTCAGCTGCTTCACTATGCTCAAGACCTAAAGGAATAAAAAAGAGAATCTACCCACTAGCAACTAGTGACGTGTAGATTCTCTTTTATTTTGTTCAATTTTACTAGGGCTGCAATAAGCCTTTCAGGATGGACTGCTAACTGGCTCCAGCGAACAAAAGCTAACCGCCAAGTCTCACCCCCCCTTATAGTCGGGTTCATGCTGGCAGAAATAGGTCTTCTTCACAAAAGGGAACGTTCGGCTTGCAGCCGTTCTTATCCCTTTTGCTCCAGAGGTCCACTTCTACCCGCGCTCCCTCACACCCTTATTTATTAGAGAAGTTTTCCCAGTCTTTGAGGAAGCCTTCGATTCCGGAGTCGGTTAAGGGGTGTTTCCATAATTTAGGGAATAATTTGCCTGGGATGGTAGCGATGTGAGCGCCGCGTCGAACGACTTCTTCAAAGTGAGGCAGGGTCCGGATGCTAGCTGCAATAATTTCCGTATCATA
Organism: Aerococcus sp. UMB7834; assembly: GCF_030215145.1. NCBI lineage: Bacteria > Bacillati > Bacillota > Bacilli > Lactobacillales > Aerococcaceae > Aerococcus > Aerococcus sp. UMB7834. The sequence goes on from NZ_JASOLI010000001.1 coordinate 225,709, forward strand.
GCCGTAGAAATCCAACATGTCCCGAATATCAGAGATTAGGGCATAAGCGTCTGTCCCAATATCTTCTAAACGGCCGACAAAAGGACTCACATAGCTAGCTCCAGCCTTGGCAGCCATGACCGCTTGGCTGAGGGTAAAGACCAGGGTTACATTGGTCTTGATGCCTTCTCCTGCTAATTGGTGGACTGCAGCCAGCCCAGCTTCGGTCATGGGGATTTTAACGACTACATTGGCTGACCACTTAGCCAGTTCACGTGCTTCTTTGACCATGCCTTCTGTATCTAAGCTGACCACTTCCGCGCTGACGGGCCCATCAACAACGGAGCAGATTTCCTTAATCACTTCTTCAAAAGGCCGTCCCTCACGCGCGATGATGCTAGGATTAGTTGTTACCCCATCCACCAAGCCCAAAGCGGCGATGCGTTTGATTTCATCCACATTGGCTGTATCTAGGAAAAATTTCACCTGATCTCCTCCTTATAATCATTTTCTAATTTTATATCTTCATTCTACCACACCCTGCCAAGACCTAACAAGCTATATCCCAGTTAAAAAGTTTTAGGCAATTGAAATATAAATGTTGGTAGGGATTTCAAGTGTACAAGTTTAAAAACTGAGCATGGTCATGGCTAGGAAAGTAGAATAAGAAAGAAATAAGAGCCTTTCGGGAAGATATTGCCTATCATACATGCAGAGCTTTTTCTAGTATGCTTGATTCATTTAGTATACAGTAGCTTATGAAAAAGTATCTGTTTCAGATTATTTACATATCTTTCCATAGTTAGTTAATCAAACTTTTTTCACCTTGTGACTAAGGGGGCTAAACTTACTTCCCTTTATAGTTATTGTAGCAAAGGAAACGATAGGCAATGGATATTCTATCCACAGACTAAATCTCTACTTCTAGAGGCTGGGACAAAAGTTCCAGCCTCCTTTTAAATAACAAATATTTTTCAAAAAACTACTCCAAAAGTCAGGCCTGACATCCACTTCACGAACTATGAGAAATCGTTAGTAAACGTTTTCTCTTAGTTTGCTCCAGTGCTTCAGGCCTGATCGACTTTTGTCATACTCTCTTTTGTATCTCCAAGCACTCTATAAATTTCCAGCTAAATAAAAAGACGCCCAGCGTCATCTGATGGATGGACCACCACGACGACACTGGACGTCTCTAGCTATTTTATAAAAAATTACCACATAAATTTTTCCTAGGGGCAATATAAGGGGCAAGATTTGAAGAGATTAACGATGACAGAGCTAAGAAAGGCCTGGCCATCAACCTCCTATCATCTTCTAGCCTACAGACCCTTCCATTTCATAAGAAATCAGACGGTTCAATTCAACCGCATATTCCAGTGGGAGTTCCTTGGAGAAGGGTTCCACAAAGCCCATGATAATCATCTCAGTCGCTTGGGCTTCAGTGAGGCCCCGGCTCATGAGATAATAGAGCTGTTCTTCTGAAATCTTGGAGACCTTGGCCTCGTGTTCCAGGTCAACTTGGGAGTTATGGATCTCGTTCATCGGAATAGTATCTGACTTGGAGTCCTTGTCGATCAGGATAGTATCGCATTCAATGTGGGACTTAGAGCCCTTTGAATTTTTACCAAATTTCACATCCCCTAGGTAGTCGGTGATTCCTGACCCCTTGGCGATCGACTTGGAAATAATGGAAGATGAGGTATGAGGGGCATTGTGGATCATCTTGGCCCCAGTATGTTGGTGCTGGCCTGAATTCGCAAAGGCGACAGACAACATGGTTCCCCGGGCCCCTTCGCCATCCAAGTAGCAGGATGGATATTTTTGGGTAAGCTTGGCGCCGAGGTTGCCGTCTACCCATTCCATGGTCGCATTTTTACCAACCTTGGACCGTTTGGTAACCAGGTTGTAAACATTGTCCGACCAGTTTTGGATGGTGGAGTAGCGGCAGTAACCCCCCTCTTCAACGAAGATCTCAACAATCGCAGCGTGCAGGCTGTTGGCAGAATAAGTTGGGGCCGTACAACCTTCGATGTATTCCACTGAGGCCCCTTCGTCGACAATGATCAGAGTCCGTTCAAACTGCCCCATGCTTTCGTCATTCATCCGGAAGTAGGTCTGGAGCGGGATGTCGACCTTAACACCCTTAGGCACATAGATAAAGGTCCCCCCTGACCAGACACTGGAGTTGAGGGCCGCTTGGAAGTTATCCGATGGTGGCACTAAAGTAGCGAAGTATTTTTTGAAGAGTTCGGGATATTCTTTCAAGGCCGTATCGGTATCGGTGAAAATAACCCCTTGGTCTTCATAAATTGCCTTGGTGTTGTGGTAAACGGCTTCAGATTCATACTGGGCAACGACACCGGCTAGGCTATCCCGTTCAGCTTGCGGGATACCAATCCGTTCAAAAGTTTCTTTAATCTTATCAGGGACATCATCCCAAGTTCTGGAATTCGTGTCTGATTTCTTCTTATACAGGGTAATGTCATTTAAGTTTAAGTCGGAGATATCTGGGTTCCAGTCCGGAATGTGACTGTTTTGAAAGCGTTTAAGGCTCTTGAGTCGGAAGTCTAACATCCACTCAGGTTCCTCTTTTTGGGCGGATATTTCACGGATGACTTCCTCGGTTAGGCCAGTATCAATCCCAATTTCAACTTTGGAATCCACATCGTCGTGAAAACCATATTTATAATCATCAATTACTGGAAGTTCACTCATTTATTCGTCTTCCCCCTCTTCTACATCTTCTTCAACTGTTTCTTCGTCACTATGAATACCTTCTTGGAGGGCCTGCCAACCTAAAGTGGCACACTTGACCCGGGCCGGAAACTTGCGGACTCCAGATAGGAGGGAAGCTTCGCCGAGTTGGTCATGGTAGTCAGTAGCCTCATCCAATTCAGGCAAGGTAATCATTTCATTAAAATTATGAGCTAAGCTAAGGGCTTCTTCCACAGTCTTGCCCTTAATTAAGTCCGTCATCATACTAGTACTTGCCGTAGAGATAGCACAACCTTGGCCATGGAAGGCGAGGTCTGTGATCTTGTCATCTTCGATCTTCAAGTCTAAGAAAATGACATCACCGCAAGTTGGATTGAGCATTTCAATCGTCTGAGTGGCCTGGTCCAAAGCCCCATGGTGGTGGGGATTTTGGTAGTGGTCCACGATGACAGCGCGGTATAGATTTTCCATTTTAGATAAAGCCATCGGTGAAAAATTCCTCCACTTCTTTTAAGGCGCTGACTAAGCGGTCAACATCAGCTTTCGTATTATAGTAAGCGAAACTCGCCCGGGCAGTTGCCCCTTGGCAGAGTTCCCGCATCAAGACCTGGGCGCAGTGGTGTCCGGCCCGGACAGCAACGCCTAGTTGGTCAAGACCAGTTGCCAGATCATGGGGGTGGACCCCTGCCAGGTTGAAGCTAATCACACCGTGGTGGTGGTCTGGATTAGCAGAGCCGTATATAGCCACCGCCTCATAGTCAGCTAGGGCAGCCATGGCATAGCGGGTAAGTTCTTTTTCATGGTCGGCAATGGCCGCCATCCCACCGACGCTCTCAATCCAATCGAGAGCCGCCGAAAAGGCAACCACACCAGCTATATTTTGCGTCCCGCCTTCGAATTTATAAGGCAGCTCTGCCCAGCTGCTTGATTCACGTTGGACCAGGGTAATCATCTCGCCCCCGTACTCCAAGGGTTCCATGTCTTCGAGAAGCTCGCGCTTGCCATAGAGGACACCCACCCCGGTCGGCCCATAGACTTTGTGGGCACTGAAGCAATAGAAGTCGCAGTCCAGGGCCTGGACATCAACGGGTAAGTGGGCCGCTCCCTGGGCCCCGTCCACTACGATATAGCCTTGGTTATCATGGATGACTTGAGCCAGGGCTTGAATATCTTGGGCAGAACCGAGCACATTGGAGACGTGGGAGATAGCCAGGATCTTAGTTCGATCGCTTATCGCTTCCTTCAGATCTTCGGCTGTCCAGATCCCCTCCTGGTTCATCTCCAGATAGCGTAACTTAGCCTGGTTACGCTTAGCTGCCTCTTGCCAAGGGATGAGGTTGGAATGGTGCTCTATCGGTGAAATTAAGATTTCATCGCCAGGCTCAAGCACGGCATCCGCAAAGCTGCGGGCAATCCAGTTGAGTCCCTGGGTCGTGCCCTTGGTGAAGATGATTTCTTCTCTTTGGCCGGCATTGATAAAGGCTTGCACTTTGTCGCGGGTTCTTTCATAGGCCTTGGTTGCCCGGTTGGCTAGGCTATGGACTCCGCGGTGGATGTTGGCATTGTCGTGGAGATAATAAGCTTCTAGGGCATCAATCACTGCCTGAGGTTTCTGAGTGGTTGCTGCATTATCCAAGTAGACCAGGTCTTCATCATTCACTTTTTGCTTGAGAATGGGGAAATCCCGGTAAATATTAGTCATTGTCAATAGCCATCAACTTCTTATCTATAATTTCAATTAATTCTTCACGCATTTCTTGTAAAGGAATCGCTACAATCACACTACCTAAGAAGCCACGGATTACTAAGCGCTGGGCTTCTTTGCCGGAAATTCCCCGGCTCATCAGATAGTAGAGTTCTTCCTGGTCGACCCGGCCCATGGAAGCGGCGTGGCCTGCCGTCACATCATTTTCGTCGATCAATAGGATAGGGTTGACATCGCCCCGCGCCCGGTCAGAGAACATCAGGATCCGTTCTTCTTGTTGGGCATCAGCGCCTACTGCCCCACGGTAGATGTGGCCAATCCCATTAAAGGCCAAGCGTGAGCGGTCGAGGATGACCCCTTTTTGGTAGATATGACCGACACTGTGGCGGCCATAGTTGGAAACTCGGGAGTTGACCCCTTGCGTTTGCTTGCCATCCGAGATGCCGACCACATTCACATAGCTGACCGAGCCATCTCCGATCAATTCAGCATTGTAGTCAGCGACCACATTGCCATCGTTAAGCATACCGACGGCCCAATCAATCCGCGCTTCAGGGCCACAGTGACCGCGGCGGGTAATAAAGCCCGTCGTATTTTCGCCGAGTTCGTCCAAGGCAGCATAGTGGACTTCTGCATGGTCAGCTGCAATGATTTCGGTTAAGATATTAGCCGAATTGGCTTGGTCGCCATGCGTTTGGAAGCGTTCCACAAAGCTGAACTTGGCATGGGCTTCTGCCACAATCAAGACATGGTGGTTATAGGCCAAGTCTTGGCTGGCATCTTGGAAGGCGTTGACAACAATCGGTTCTTCGACCTGCACATTTTCAGGGACATAGAGGAAAATCCCACTATTCATATAGGCCGTATGGTAGGCGGTAATCTTGTTGTCGCCTGGTTTAGCGGCCTTGGTCATATAGTAATCCTTGAAGAAGTCTGGGTAAGCTTGCATGGCTTCGAAGATATCCATCAAGATAACCCCTTGGTCCTCCAAGTTCTGACTCAGGTCCAAGCTCAGGGTCTGGTCGCCGAATTGGTTCATGAGGGCTTCTTGCCCCTTGTGTTGGTAGCGCTCATCCAATTCAAAGTCTGTGGTCCCTTCCCCCTGGATCTTGGCTCCATATAGAGGCCAGCGTTTGACATCCATCTTAGGGGTATCGGGTAAGTCTAAGTGATCAATATTTTGAAAAGCTTTCTCTCTCAAGGCAAGTAAAAATGCAGGTTCTTTTTTAGCTTGGGAGAAGGCTTGTATGGCTTGCCAGTCTTTCTGGCTCATTTGTTCTGACATAGAATCCTCCCTTATCAGCTAGTCTTCATCCAATTCGATGTTAAGCTCTTGTGCAAGGCCCTTGTAGCCTTCAGCTTCTAGTTTTTTAGCCAGCTCAGCATCACCAGATTTGACTACCCGGCCGTCCATCATCACGTGGACATAGTCAGGCACGATATAGTCTAAGAGACGTTGGTAGTGGGTAATGATGAGCGAGCCAAACTTATCACCACGCATGGAGTTCACCCCATTGGCGACAACCTGTAAGGCATCAATATCTAGTCCAGAATCAATCTCATCTAAGATAGCAAAGGTTGGTTCAATCATCAGCATCTGTAAGATTTCATTGCGTTTCTTTTCCCCGCCTGAGAAGCCTTCATTGAGGTAACGTTCTGCCATTTCTTCAGGCATTTCTAAAACTTCCATCTTGTCATCGAGCTTTTTAATAAAGTCCATGACGGAAATTTTATCGTCTTCTGGCCGTCTGGCATTGATCGCTGCGCGCATAAATTCCGCATTGGTAATCCCAGGAATTTCAGAAGGATATTGCATGGCTAAGAATAAACCAGCTAGAGCCCGCTCGTCCGTTTCCATTTCCAGGATATTTTCGCCATCTAATAAGATTTCACCTGAGGTCACTTCAAAGGCTGGGTGGCCCATGATGGCAGCAGATAGGGTAGATTTCCCTGTCCCGTTAGGCCCCATGATGGCATGGACTTCCCCCGTATTGATGGTTAAGTTAACCCCTTTTAAAATTTCATTCTCTTCTACTGAAACATGTAAGTCTTTAATTTCTAATGTCGACATAATGCCCTCCTTATAAAACAATCGTTAGTCTCTTCTTATTCTAGTCTATTTGATAATACTTTTCAAATATGTGAACCAAAAGACTCTCTGACTCGTCATTGACTCGAACCATTCTAAATTAATTCTAGCCTTCAGAGATCAATTGACGAAGTGGAAAGCGTTTTAACTTCCCCAGTTTTTAGTTATAATGACTAGTAGTGATTGATAGAAAGGAAAAGCGAAATGCCTATTGATGTTGAATCTCTATATAACCGCCGTAACGATAGCCCCTTCAATCGGACACTTGTTGGCGACCTCTTAGAAAATCTCGGCCATAACCGTCCCGATGACACTGCCCTCGTTGCCGGACCAGGCGCTTACAGTCTACCCGACCACCAAGTCTTGAACTATGGGACTTATAATAGCAAGGCTAACCAATTTGCCCAGAGGCTCGACCAGCTTGCCCTCGAACGAGCCAGTCGTATCCTCTTTATCTGCGAAAATTCAACTGAGGCCCTAATTGCTAAGTTTGGAACAGCCAAAGCTGGCATGGTCTCGGTACCCGCTAATCCCAATTTCTCAGAGGATGTCATGGCCCATGTGATTGACCTGATCCAGCCTTCTGTCCTCGTCATCGATGCCGAATTTATCCCCAAATTCGACAGCCTATTAGCGGGCCACAGCTTCCAAGTTAAGCTCGCCATCCCAATTGGTGGACAAGTCGCCGCTTCCTACCAGGACTTTAATGCTTATTTAGCTGACCAACCCAGCCAGCAACCGGACCGCTATCCCCTCCATGGCGATGACATTTGGGAGATCCTCTTTACTTCGGGAACGACCTCCTGGCCCAAGGGCGTCATGATCAGCCACCATTACAGCTACCATGCGGCCTCTATCTACGGCATGCACATGAGCCGGGGGGTGGACCAAATCCACCACTACCGCGTGGCTTCCTTCCTCCCCCTCATCTACCACTGTGCCGATCTCACCCTGGCTATTTCCGCCATGCTCTATGGCGGCACTTTAATTTTCGGACGTCGGCAAAACGCTCAGGAAATGGCACAAGTTCTGGCTCAGAGCCAGGCCACGGCGCTCTGGACGGGCCGGATTGATATCATGGAAGCAGTCTTTGCAGCAGCTGACCGAGAAGACCTAGACCTGACCAGCCTTAGCTGTCTGCTCTACGCCTATTCTCACTTAGAGCCCGAACTTTATCAAAAGATCCAAGCCCATTGCTCGCCACGAGTTCAAGTCATCAATTCTTTCTCCCAGACCGAAGTTCTTGCCGGCTTTAGGCTCTACCATGCAGGCAATGAAGCCCTCTTAGCCGACCATCCAGGCGAGAATGTGATCGGGACGGCCGATACCCGCCTCCAACAAAAACTGGTCAGCCCAGACCAAACGATGACTGGCGAAGTCGCCTACCGGTCACCAGCCGCCTTTTCAGGATACTATCGCAATCCCAAAGCTACAGAAGAAGCTATCCAGGATGACTGGTTCCGTTCCGGTGACCTGCTAAAGCTAAAAGCAGCTGACCGAGCCATCATGGTCGATCGGAAGAAGGATGTGATTAAGACGGGTGGCGAGAATGTCTCTTCTGCCCGAGTAGAGACCATCCTCCTCCGCCATCCTGAAATCAAACAAGCCGCCGTGCTAGGAATGCCTGATTCGCATTGGGGTGAAGCTGTCACGGCGGTGGTCGCTTCCGACACACTCAGCCCAGCCGATGAGAAGAGCTTGATTAGCTTTTGCCACGACCGGCTGGCCGGCTTCGAATGCCCTAAACGCATATATTTTAAGCCCCACTTAGACGAATCGATCGGGGGCAAAGTAAAAAAAGCCTCCCTCAAATCTTGGATAAGGAGTAGAGAAAATGAAGAATAAAATCACTATTATCGGTAGCGGCTTTATGGGTAAGCAAATTGCTGCTGCCTTCGCTAATGCCGGCCTAGCAGTCTGCCTGGTCAAGTATGGCAAGGCTAGCGATGAAGACATGGCCCAGATCCAGACCGCCTGCCAAAAATTAATCCATCATAAGAAAGCTAGCGGAGCTCTCAGCGTCATCAGCTATCAAGACTACCGCCAAGAAGGACAGGTCAGCGGCCTAGTGATCGAATCCATTATTGAAGACCTAGGAGCAAAGAAGGACCTATTCGCAGACCTAAGTCAAATTTTAGGGCCTCAAGTGATCTTAGCTAGCAATACCTCCAGTCTATCCATCCAGGCCTTAGCAAATGACTTGGATACCAGTGCCCAAGAGCGCTTTCTCGGCCTCCATTTCTTCGCCCCGGTGACCAGCAATCCCCTAGTGGAAGTCGTTCCCCATCCCGTTTTTCCCGAAGACAGGCTGCAAAAGCTCTGCCAGTGGCTCAGCAATCGGGTGGGCAAAAAATATATTATCGCCCAGGATGTCACCGGTTTTGTTGCCAACCGGATCGCCTATTACAGCAACTATGACATCATGTACCGGGCGGAAGCTGAAAACTGGCTGCCTAGTCAGACCGACGCCCTGTCCGGCAAGTACCTGGGTCGGACCAAGATGGGGCCCTACCGGCTCGTCGACTATACAGGCTTGGACCTCTTCGAACAGGCCCTGGCCAACTACCAGGAGGATCCGACCTGCCAGGACTACTTCCCTTCCCGCTCAGCCCATCTTCCCCTCCTAGAAGCTGGCTACTATGGGGACAAGGTCGGCCAAGGCTACTACAAAAAAGACCAGGGCAAACGCTATCACTATAACTTCCAAAAGCAAGCCTACGAAGCGACCAGCTTCCCCCGCTTTGACATTATGGATAACTTAGACCAGCTAGACACTAGGGATCGTTTCCAAGCTATCCTAGATGCTGAAGACCCCTATGGCCAATTTATGGCCCAGAGCCTGGTCAACCTGCTCGCCTTTGCCGCTCAAAATGTAGGTATCGCCTGCCAGGACTACCGGGATATTGACCGGGCCATGGTTTGGGGTTACCAATGGACATACGGCCCCTTCCAGATCTGGGACTTGATCGGCTTCGACCAGGTGAAGGACCTCCTAGCCAAGCGCCAGGTCAGCCTACCGGGCTGGCTGGAAAACTTCCAAGGCCCCTTCTATCCCGATAGCCACTGCCTGGCCCGCCACCAGTCCTTGGCAGCTTATGATAAAGACCTGATCCTCGACCAGGGGGCGGATTATAGGCTCTACCCGGGGCCCAATCAGACTTTGGTCTTTAGCCTCGAAGCCAAGAACAGCGTCATTAATTTAGATTTGTTAAGGGGCTTGGACCAAGCCCTGGACCGCCTGGAAGACTCACCGGCTATTGGGCTGGTTATTTACAGTCCCCAGGAGCATTTTTCTCGAGGCTATGATATCAAGGCCTTTGAAGCCAGTATTGCCCAAGACCGTGTTGTTGAAGATTGCCAGATTTCTTTTGATCTCGGCCATCGCATTATACAGCGGATGAAATATAATCAGAAGCCGATCGCTGTAGCCTGCCGGGGCTACTGCCTGGGTGGGGGAGCCGAGCTTGCCCTCCACGCCAGCCGGATTTTTGCCAGCCCCCAAGTTAAGATGGGCCTGCCTGAAGCCAACTTAGGCCTCATTCCTGGAGCAGGAGGCCTGGTCGAGCTGGCGGAACGCATTTATACAGCAGCTATGACCCGGATGGAGCGCAAAAACCGCCTGCTCGCTTGTTTCGAAACGGTCGCCTATGGGAAGATTTCTAAACATGCTCAAGAAGCCCAAGAGCTGGGCTATCTCACTGAGGAAGACGTTATTGTGCCCAACGAAGACTATCTCCTCGAAGCCGCTATCGACTGGCTCATTTACCAGGGCCGCTTCCAGAGCTTCCGCCCTCAATTTCCACAATCTTATCCTGTTTTGGGCAAGGAATTCATGGCCCTGGTCATGGGGACCACCCAGAATTGGCGGCAAGGTCTCTTTATCAGTGACCATGACAAGTACCTAGCCGATGCCATTGGTCAGGTCTTAGCTGGTGGAGAGCTTGCTATGGGGATCCAAGTCTCCCGCGAGGACTTATTAGAAGTCGAAAAGACCGTCTTTAGCCAGCTTTTAACTAGCCAAAAGACCCAGGACCGCATCCAACACTTTGTCAAGCACAAGACCATCTTGCGTAATTAGAAGGAGGAAACTATGTCTGAAGCTTATATTGTCGCCTTTGCTCGGTCAGCTGTGGTCAAAGGCAAGCCCACTGGTCAATTTGCCTATGATCCGGCAGAGGACATCGCTGCCCAAGTGCTCCAGGGCTTGATCCAGAAATTAGGCCCCCACTTCGATCCCCAGCTAATCGATGACCTGATCGTTGGCTGCTCCATGCCAGAAAACCGCCAAGGGGGAAACATTGCCCGTAAGCTTGGCCTAGGCGCGGGCCTTCCCTATGAAGTTCCCGCAGAAACCATTAACCGCTTCTGCGCCTCTTCCCTGCAGGCTCTGGCCCATGCCAGCCAAGCTATCCAGGCCGGCCAAGCAGACTTGATTATCGCGGGGGGTCTAGAATTCCAATCCACCACCCCCTACGCGAGTCTAGAAGCCCACAATAACTATGCCCTAGAAAGTCAAGGCTGCCATCTGAGCGATTGGATGGGTTTGACAGCTGAACGTGTCGCAGAGGACTATCAGATTAGCCGTGAGGACCAAGACCAATTCTCTGTCGACAGCCACCACAAGGCCTACCGTGCCCAAGCTGCTGGCAAATTTGACGCAGAAATCATTCCCGTCAAAGCCCATACTGCCCAGGCCCGTCAGACTCAGCTAGTTCAAGCTGACGATGGCATCCGTCCCGATACCAATCTGGACCAGATCAGCCGGCTCAAGCCAATTTTCAAACGAGGAGGGACCGTCACCGCTGCTTCCTCCTCCAGATTTCCGATGGCGCCAGCTTTTTAGCCCTTGTTTCAAAATCTATGCTCGACCAGCTCCAGCTCAAACCCCTGGCGATCTTTAAGGGCTACCAGGTAGCTGGCGTTGACCCCGCTGTCATGGGCATCGGCCCCGTCCCAGCCATCCAAAAATTACTCAACCGCCAACAGATTAGCTTGGACCAAGTCGACCTCATCGAACTCAACGAAGCCTTTGCAGCCCAAGCCCTGGCCGTGATCAAGGCCCTCGATTTAGATATCGATAAGGTTAACCCCAATGGCGGGGCTATCGCCCTGGGGCACGCCAACGGAGCAACAGGGGCCGTTCTCAGCTGTAAATTATTAAACGAAATGGCGAGACAGCCTGAGTCCCGCTACGGCCTTGTCTCCATGTGTATCGGCGGAGGCATGGGAGCTGCGGCTCTCTTCGAATCTTTATATTAGGAAGGTGATTGCATGACATTTTTTCAAGAAATAGGTGTCCAATACCCGATTGTTCAAGGGGCTATGGCGCGCATTTCCAAGCCTCAATTAGTGGCAGCCGTGAGCCAAGCGGGTGGCCTCGGTATCTTATCCAGTTACGGTCTATCGGCAGATGAGCTAAAGGCTTCCTTGGCTGAAATCCGCCAGCAGACCAACCGGCCCTTCGGTGTCAATCTCATGCTCCAGCAGGATAATATTTCGGACCTCCTTCCCATCCTCTACCAAGAGGATATTGCGGTCGTCACAACTGGAGCAGGGACGCCCAAGGCCTTTGCGAAAGACTTGCGCGCTTCAGGGACCCGGCTTGTTCCCGTCATTGCCTCGGTTAAACACGCTCAAAAAATGGGCAAGCTGGGCGTCGATGCTCTCATCGTTGAAGGCCGAGAAGCCGGTGGTCATATCGGACAGAGCTCGACTCTGCCCTTGCTTCAAGCGGTCCGCCAAGTGACCCAAGTCCCTCTCATCGCAGCGGGAGGCTTTGCGACTGGGGCCAGCCTTCTTGCGGCCCAGTCCCTGGGTGCATGCGGCATCCAGATGGGGACGCGCTTCCTAGCCTCTGTAGAATGTCCCATACCAGATGCTTATAAGGCTGCTATTCTAGCGGCTGACGACCAGGGCACGATTGTCACGGGGCAAAGCTGGGCACAAGCTGTCCGCAGCCTCAAAACGCCCTTCCTAGAAGATATCCTAGCGGCGGAATTCAAGGGCCAAGACCCCGCCAACGTCCAAGCCGCCCTCAAGCAATCCTATCAGAAGGCGCTAAGTGACGATGAATTCGACCAGGCCAGTCCCATGGCTGGGGAAAGTGCTGGCGCCATCCATGATATCCGCCCCGTTCGAGAAATTATCGACCAAATCATAGAAGAAGCTCAAACAGCCCGCCAGCAGCTTTGCCAAGACTAGACAAACAACAGCAAAAAGCCTCCCAGTCAGTTCACACAGCAAACTTGACTGGGAGGCTTTTCTTTCCTGCTTCTATCATTTTATTTACTGGTCCAACCATTGAGCGAGAGCTTGCTCGCGGCTACCCGCTGAAACATGGTCCCCGTCAGTTAAGAAGGGGCGCTTGATTAACATCCCATCTTTGGCCAGGGTCGTCACGATATCTTCCTTAGACATATCAGGAATCTTATCTTTAAGCCCCGACTGGCGGTAGGCTTGGCCCGAGCTGTTAAAGAGTTTTTTGACATCGGGCCAGACTTGGTCGACCGCCGCTCGGATGAGTTCGGCTTGGGGTGGCGTCTGGCGGATATCGATCCAATTAATATCGTAGCCAGCTGCTTCTAATTGCTTGCTGACTTTTTGGCAGGTGCTACACTTCTTCAGTCCGTATAAATCTAAAGCGTTCAAGATTAGCCTCCTTTGTTAATTTGCGTGCCAGCCGAATAACAAGATTCTGCTGGTGGTCTTTCTCTGTTTGACGTTCATTGTAGCGAATCGAGGCAACTAGGCCCACACACATCATATTGGTAATCAGGGCCGATCCTCCCTGGGATATGAAGGGTAAGGGAATCCCCGTCAGCGGTAAGAGCCCTATCGTCATCCCGATATTTTCGATAATGTGGAAGGCGAAGAGGGTGACAATCCCTGCTACCATGGCCACATAAAAGCTATCATTGGTCTTAAAGGCAGCGGAGATCATGCAATAGATCAAGATAAAGTAGAGCAGGATTAAGAGTGAACTACCAATAAAGCCAAAGTTCTCAGCAATAGAAGAAAAGATCATATCAGATTCTCGTACCGGTACATAGACTTCAAAATTACCTAGGCCCTTACCGAACATCTTCCCTGATCCCACAGCCTTGATCGACTGACTGAGCTGGTAGGATTCAGATGCCGTATTCTCAAAGGGCGCGAGCCAGGAATCAATCCGGGAGAATTGGTAATCCTGGAAGCCTAAATTCAAGAGCAGGTCCCTATCGTAAACCACTAAAAAGAGTAAGATCAAGAAGAGAAGCGTAATCACCAGGAAAGTTGGCAAGATAATGTGCCAAGAAATCCCGGATACAAAAATAATTCCAACTAAAATCATCATAAAGACGAGCATGGTCCCGAAGTCATTCTGCAAGACCACTAAGAGCATAGGCGGCAGGGACCAAGCAAAGAGTTTTAAAAGAAAGCGCCAGTCTAAGCCTACCTGGTCGCGGACTGCCATCGCATCATAGCCGATCCGGTTACAATCCCGGGTGTAATCATCCACCAAACGTCCCATCATTATAATGTAGAAAAGTTTCATCAATTCGGAAGGCTGGAAGGTCAATCCCCCAATTGAAAACCAAGATCTGGCCCCACTCGCCTGGGCCAGCCCGCGGTCATAGAAGATCAAGACCAAGATAAGGAGGAAGAGGCCAAAGAAATAAGCCAGGGGGGCTAAACGGAAGAGGGTCTTCCGGTCCAATTGCATCATCAGGTAAACCAAGACCAAACCGACCAAGAACCAAGCCCCATGCATCAGGGTCGGTAGGAGGGAGGCCTCCTCATACTGGAGGTAGGTCGTCGAAAAGACCGTAATCATAGAATAAAGCATGAGGGCCAAAAGAGTTAAAAGCAAAGGAAAATCATAGCGGGTCTGGGTTAGATTTTTGACTCGCTGGTACTTGCTTCGTTTCATATCCATTATTCATCACCAACTTCACTAAAATAATTATCTTCGAAACGAATCGGCGCGTCCATTCGTTTGAGGTTGCCATATGCGATCTCTTTCTCTTCGGCCGCCTCCCAAGTGCTTGACCGGCGATTAATATAGGCTGGCTGCTCTCTTAAATAATCGGAGAGGTGGTCAAAGCGGTAGTAGAGAATATTGATCAGAGCCCCTGATACAATCGATATACAGAAGAGGTAGATATAGATCATCAAAACCACAAAAACGCCAATGGTCGAGGAGGTCAAGGATTGGCCGACAAAATAATCCACATAATAGCTAAATAAAGTACTGATCAAATACATCATCAAAGTCGATACCGAGGCCCCAATCAGCGAATACTTAATATGCCAGCCGGGCATAGGGACCACTTGGTAGAGGTAGCTATTGAATAAGAAGAGGGCCAGCACCAACCAGAGATCCTGGACCGAGAGCAAGCCACTAATGATCTGGACTAATTGCTCAGGCAGGCTGATATGGGCCTCCAGGAGTTGGAAGAAAGCTTCGCCAAACATATAGAGGAGGCTAAAGACAGCCACCACTAAGACCAAGGCAAAAGCCAGAAAGAAGGAAATCAGTCGGGTAAAGATCATATTATTTTTGTGGTCGATCCCATAGACCCGTTTAAGCACCCGCTGCAAACTCGTAAAACCTGTCGATCCCGACCAAATAATGGCGATCGATGACAGAGAAATTACACCCATATTTACATTACCCAGGTATTGCTTGAGGACCGGAATAATAAAAGGCGCCACCTGGTCAGGCAAGAAATCCGTAATCAGTTGGATCACCTGACCAGTATCCATGGGAATAATCGGAATCACATTTGCTAGTAAGATGAGCAAAGGGATTAAGGCGAGTAAGGTATAGTAGGACATTTCTGCAGCACTTCCTCCTACATAAGCATCTTGTACGCTGCGTTGAATGACTGGCAAATACTTCTGCTGGAACTTTGCAAACATCAGCTTGCCTCCCTTTTCATTAATCATATAAAAAATCCTGCACTATCGAAGAAGTGCAGGACTCCGTGTGCAAGTTATATTTTAACACACTTATGGGGTAACATCATTCCAAGTGTTATTTAAAATATCTTGTTGCAATAACTGGCCTGTATCAGGTTGGTAACGGTAGATAGTCACCAGGTTAGACTGCTGCATATTCTCAGGAGCCTGCCGGCGAACTTCCACTTGGAAAGTCCCATCCTCTAAGAGGCTAGGCATGAAGTAATAGTCTTCATTGTTATAGATATTCCCTGAGGCTTGATGGATCAGACTTGAGACCTTGGGCAGGAGGTCCTTGGACGAATCCAAGTTTGATTCTGTATTCGAAGCTAGGCCTTGGTCCTGGCTGGTCGCTGCCGCCTTGTCCTTAGCACTGGCCACTTGCGGCTTATCTTCTGCTGAGCTCTGATCTGCGCTCTCTCCCCCCTCTTCAGCACTGGTCGCTGGTTCTTCTTGGTCAGCCGCCTGCTTATTGGAGGTTTGCTGACTGGCCTGGACTGTTTGCGAGGAGGTCTTGGCCTGGTCACCAGAGAAGGTCAATGACTGGTTGGAGCGTCCACAAGCAAATAAGAAGAAAGTCAGACTGAAGAGGCCTAAGCTAGTCACTAATTTTTTCCACATCTGATTTTACCGTCCCATCTAATTTTTTTCTGCCTATATTTTAGCACAAAACTCCGCTTTAAAAAGCCTTTTCAGAGCTTTCTTAAGCGAAGTTTAATAGATTAACTGGGGCTATTGTTCCTTGTCCCAGACCGGGATACTAGACCCATTAGTCATCTCGTCGATGATCTTGGCTACCTCATCTGTTTGATAATATTTCACAATGGTTTGGTAGATGTCTTTATCCTTCTCGTCTTGACGGGCTGCAATCACATTGTAATAGGGCTTGGAAGACTCTGCTACAGGTTCTAAGTAGATACTATCTTGGGTTGGCACGAAGCCAGCATCAGACGCCATATCGTTATTGATTAGCGCAATGTCCGCATCACCCAGTGAGCGAGCCGTTTGATTAGCTGCCATAGATTTAAAGTTTAAATTTTTAGGATTTTCGGTAATATCACTAATAGAAGGGAGCAGCCCCTTGTCCGGATCCAATTTAATTAAACCCGCTGTCTGCAAGAGCAAGAGGGCCCGACTTTCATTGGACACATCATTTGGCAGGGCAACAACTGCCCCATCTCGCAAGTCATCAAGGGAATCAATCTTTTCTGAGAAGACACCCATGGGATTGAGGGTCGTATAAGCAATCGTGGTATTGCTGTAGCCCCCTTCTTTATTGACCTCTTCCATAAAAATTTCCGTCAAGGCCGCGTGCAGGTCAATCGAGCCATCTTCTAAGGCTACAATAGGGCCCCGATAATCGGTAAATTTCACCAATTCTAAATCAATATTTTCCTTGTCCTTCAGTTCCTTTTGGATATATTCCCATTGGTCGTTCTTATCGCCCACTACCCCTAACTTAACATGGGTCGCTTCCTTAGAAGAATTCCCGCATGCCGTTAGAAATAAGGTGAAGACCGCCACCAATAAAAACAATTTCTTTCGCATCATCTGCCACTCCTTGTTATTTTATTCATCCTGACCATGCTAAAAGAGGCAGGATAAGCTCTTATCATTATATAAAGATTCTTAAGGAATAGCAAAGATCTATCTATAGGATTTATTGATAGATGATGGAAGCTTCATCCGATCAGTCTCTGCAATAGTTAGCAGGGATAGCTATTATTATTTATTTCTATCCTCAAAAACTTTAATTAATGGTAGACTAGTCCTTGCAAGCCAAATGAAAGGATGATCAGCTTGACTAAAAAACTTACTGATACCGTCAAATTTCGCCACGGTGCTGAAATTAAAGGACGGATTGTCCAACCCCCTATGCTCACTAATAGTGGCCTCAGCCAGGGCTTCGTTAGCCAAGACACCCTCGACTACTACCAAGCTCGCTCAGAATCCGCTAGCCTTGTCATCGTCGAATATTGCTATGTCATCAAAGACGGTGGACCTTCCCACACCTGGGCCGCCAACAAAGAACAGCTCGGCATCCAAACTGATGCTCATATTGAGGGGTTAAGCCAAATCGCCAAAGCTTTGAAGGCCAAGGGCAACAAAGCCATGGTCCAAATTAACCACTCTGGCCGGGAGTCCAACTTCCCTGCCCGCCATGGCGGACGTGCTCTCGCCCCTAGCGCTATCGACTTCTCCTTCTTAGATTACCCCGTAGAAGAAATTACTGAAGAAGAAATCTACCAAGTCATCGAGGCCTTTGGAGACGCCACACGCCGGGCCATCCAAGCAGGCTTCGACGGCGTAGAAATCCACGGGGCCAACCACTACCTCCACCAGCAATTCTTCTCCAAGTGGTCCAACCAGCGGACAGACCAATGGGGTGGCTCTTATGAGAATCGAACGCGCTTTATCCGTGCGGTCAATGACAAGGTCTTCGAGGTCGTTCGTCAGGAAGCTCCTAAAGACTTCATTGTTGGCTACCGGATCAGTCCAGAAGAAATCCACGGTGATAATGTAGGCTACACCTATGAAGATTCTACCCGCCTCGTCGCAGACCTAGGCAAAGCTTATGACTTCGACTATATCCACGTCTCTCACCTGGACTATAAGCACAAGCCTGAAGGTCAAGACCTGACCTATGCCCAGCTCTACCGCCAAGTCCTTCCCGAAGAAGTCAAGTTGATTGTCGTTGGCGGTATTACTAATGAAGAAAAAGCGGCTGATGCCCTCAACTATGCTGACCTAGCGGCTGTCGGACGCGGCACCCTGATCGACCCTCAATTTGGCAAGAAAATTATGGAAGGCCGCGGTCAGGATATCGTAACGAAAATTTCACCCGAACAAGTGAAAATCTCTAAACTACCACCCGCCCTGGTCACCCTATTCTCCGATCCCCAAATGCCCCTGCAATTGGCCGGCCGGGAATCGATCTTTTCCCTCCACGGTCAAGATAGTGACTACTACCGGGAAGGTTATTAAAACTTCCAAGAGAGCTAGTCAACAATCTAGGAATAGCTAAGATTAAGAAAGAGTAGACAAATTTACTAAATAAAGGATCCCTTAAATCTTGTGTACAATTTTGCTTACTTTTCATAATAATCAGCAAAATAAAAGCAAAAAGAAAAAGCAGCAATTGCGGCCTAAAGCCTACAATTGCTGCTTTTATGCTACCTCGAGAGCGAGATTCGAACTCGCGACCTACGGTTTAGAAGACCGGTGCTCTATCCAGCTGAGCTACCCCGAGAACTCACAAGATATATTGTACCGCGTCCAAGGGATAGCTGTCAAGTGCCATCCTAGCCAAGTCGCTGGTACGGTCCTGTAAAAAGAAAACCAGCTTAGAAAAGACGCATCAGCGTTGAACTAAGCTGGGTTAATAGTCTTTGGCGGGAACGTGTGAGAATCGAACTCACCCAAGAAGCTTCTAACTCCTTATACTGGTTTTGAAGACCAGAGGGAACACCAGAACCCATCCGCTCCCAGGACAAATTCTATTATAGCATTTATTTTCAAAAGAGGCAAAAGATTCTTCCCTTTTTTAAGCTTAATTTCTCTTAAAGCAGAGGACCGCATTGTGGCCCCCAAAGCCAGCACTATTGCTTAAAGCATAGCGCAAGTTAGCAGGCCGTCCCTGCTTAGGCACATAGTCGAGGTCTAGTCCTTGGTCTGGATTTTCCAAGCCTAGGGTAGGAGGTAGGAAGCGGTCAGATAAGGCGCACAAGGTAAAAATAGCTTCAATGGCACCCGCTGCCCCTAACAAGTGACCGGTAAAGGACTTAGTAGAGGAAACGGCCAATTCTTGGGCATGGACCCCAAATACTTGCTTAATCGCTTCACTTTCACTCGCGTCATTGGCTGGGGTTGAGGTCCCATGGGCGTTAATATAATCAATCGCTGTGGGATCGATTTGTGCCTCAGCTAAAGCTTGGGCCATGGCCTGGCCGAGTCCTTGGGCATGAGGAGCGGGAGCCGTCAAGTGATAGGCATCACTGGTCGCCCCATAGCCCACAATTTCACCATAGATAGGAGCTTGGCGGGCTTGGGCTGATTCTAAGGATTCTAAGAGCAGGAAGGCCGCCCCTTCCCCCATCACAAAGCCGTCCCGGTCCCGGTCAAAGGGTATCGATGCCCGATTAGGATCTGATCGATGGCTAAGAGCCGTTAAATTATCAAAGAAAGTCAGACCAGCAGGGTTCAGGCAGGCCTCACTTCCTCCTGCCATCGCTAAGTCTAAGTGGCCATTTTTGATGGCGCGGAAGGCTTCACCGACCGCTGAATTCGAGGAGGCAAAGGCCGTCGCAATAGCTAGGGCTGGCCCCCTAAAGGACAGGTCTTGGGCTAATTTCATAGCGGTCTGTCCAGCCAGATTCTGAAGAAAGATTTGGCTTTTGCTTTGACCTTTGAGGGCCCCTTCAATGGCAGTCAAGCCACCGAGTCCATTGCCCAAGTAACAACCGGCCCGGTAAGGATCAAAGTCTTCCACCTGCAAGCCACTCATCTGGTAGCAGGCCTTAGCCGCAGCCCGGGTCAAAATCGCATAGACTTCCTCGCCACTGGTTGATGCATAGAGACTGCGATCTGGAAGGGGGGCACAGACCTTGACACCTAAATTTGGGCAAGTCATGCCAGCTGCTTCCAGTGTCTTCAGCCCATGCTGCCCCTCTCGTACCCGCTGCCAATTCTCTTCCACGCTCTCTCCTAAAGGGCTGATGGCAGCCATGCCTGTTACTACAACACCTTGCGTCATGTGTCACCTCTCCTCATTTATTCATTCAACAAAAAAGGCCCGGCTCATAACGACCAAGCCTCAAGCCTTTTATAAGTCATCTAAAGATAATTTATCGGTATCAATGCTCCACATCAAAGCAAAAGCATTGGGGCCGCTGTGGACACCGACCGTGGGGCCAATAATGCCCTCATCTAAACGCATATCGGGGAATTTCTCTTGAACGATGGCCTTGAGTGACTGGTAAGGTTCAAAGTCCTTGCGTCCTGAAATCGTCGCACGCAGGGGCAAGCCCTTAGCTGCATCCTCTTCTAAGCTCTCAACAACCCGCTGGATAGCCTTCTTCAGACTCCGGGTACGAGCAGATAGTTCCAAACGATCCTGGCCGACCTTGACAATCGGTTTAATCTTGAGGAAGTTCACTAGGGCTGTCGCCGCTGAGCCCAAACGTCCCCCCTTGAGCACATAACGTACATCGTCTAAGATCACATAGAGCTTACTATAAGGGGGCAATTTATCGAGATTAGCGATAATTTCTTCAACTGACCGGCCTTGGTCGCGCTCCTTAACGGCTGCTTCAATATAATAGCCCTGAGCTTGAAGTCCGATTTGAGAGTTAAAAGGATAAACCTCCAAATCTTCCTCTTGGGCAGCTGCCATCTTCAGAGTTTCAAAAGTTCCTGACGCACGAGGAGTCACCATAATAGCGAGCACCTGGTCATACCCCTTGGCTTGGATCTCATCAAAGGCTTCCATAAAAGCGCCGGGACTCGGTTGGGATGACTTCGGAAATTCCCCGCTAGCTTCCACCTTCGCATAGAAGCTTTTATCATCAATATCTACCATATCGCGGTAAGTCCCATCCGAAAACGTTACAGACAGTGGAACCACAAAAATATCATGTTCTTCTTTAAAAGCCGGATCCAGGTAGGCTAAACTATCGCAGAGAATTGCGATCTTTGACATGTACTTTCTCCCCTTTCTCATCGGAAACTGTCATTCCTTTTAATTTTAACATACGTTTTTTATAAATACAATTTTTTATTCCGCTCAAAATAAATACTAAAATTGCCAAGCCAGCATTTTAGGGTAAAATAAAGCTATGGAGGTGCATCATATGCATAAGATTCTATTTATCGGTGACAGTCAAGTGGCTGGGGGCCGCAACCAAGCCAAAAGCTCAAAAGACCTCGGTTCAGGCTTTGTCGCCCAACTTGACCAAGTCTGGCAAAGCCAACAGCTCCCCCTTCAGGCCATTAACAAGGCCTACAAGGGGGCCCAGATCAAAGATGTATGGACCGACCTCAGTCGAAATTTAGAGCAAATTGGAAGTGTCGATGGACTAGTCCTGGGGGCTGGTATTAATGACGTTTATTTCCACCGGCAATTAAATCAGGCCGGCTGGCAGGCTTATCTCGAAAATTGGCCGGAGATTTTTAACCGCTTATGTAACCACTTAACCAAGCACTTTAATCCCCAATTTATGCTCTGTTTAGATGTGAGCGCCGGCTTCGAAGACCCCCGCTTACAAGAACGTCTGCGCGACTTTCGACAAGTTTCTAGACAAAATGTCCAGGCTCAAGCTGAACTGCTAGGCTTTGCTGAAGTCTTTGAACAAGCTCCCCACACTTACTTTGTGAGCGACCACATCCACTTCAGCCCTGCTGGCCACACCTATATCAGCCAGGCCCTCAACCCCCGCATCCAAGACCTTATCCGCTAAAAAGAGAGGTCGGCCAAGGCCAGACCTCTCTAATAATAGTAGCTATCTATTTTTTAATATTAATTGCTAGGCATCAAATCATCTATACCATTTATTTTTGAGCAGGACTGAAGCGTTGAAGTTGGGCCTTAGCCGTACGGACCGTTGGAGTCTCGCTAGGTGAGGGACCTTGGCCCGAACCGGTACCATGCTTTAGCCGTTGGAGCAAAGCGACTTACGGATAAAGTACAAGACGGCTTCAGCCGTTGTTGATCCTCTAAACGTTCAAGGGCAAAATTTAAAAGCGAAACGGATGCTCACAAATATAATTAACAAAGAAATCTTTATTCTTCCATGAAGTCTTTCAATTGCTTAGAACGGGAAGGATGGCGCAACTTCCGCAGAGCCTTAGCTTCGATCTGACGGATCCGTTCCCGGGTCACACCGAACTGCTTACCAACTTGCTCTAAAGTTTTGGATTGACCATCTTCTAGACCGAAGCGTAAACGAAGAACATTTTCTTCCCGGTCGGTTAGGGTATCTAAAACTTCATTGAGCTGTTCTTTCAGCATTTCTTGGGAAGTAAATTCCTCTGGGCTCATCGCTTCATTATCTTCGATGAAGTCGCCCAAGTGGGAGTCATCTTCTTCCCCAATTGGAGTTTCAAGCGAAACAGTCTCTTGAGAAATCTTCATGATATTGCGGACTTTTTCCGTTGGCAGGTCCATTTCGGCACCAATTTCCTCTGGCGTGGGTTCGCGCCCCAAGTCTTGGAGGAGTTGCCGTTGGATACGGACCAGTTTGTTAATGGTTTCTACCATGTGGACAGGGATCCGGATGGTCCGGGCCTGGTCAGCGATGGACCGGGTAATGGCTTGACGGATCCACCAAGTCGCGTAAGTTGAGAACTTGAAGCCCTTGGTATAGTCAAACTTTTCAACGGCCTTCATCAATCCCATATTTCCTTCTTGGATCAAGTCAAGGAAAGACATGCCCCGGCCTACATAGCGCTTGGCAATAGAGACCACCAAACGCAAGTTGGCTTCGGCCAGTTCTTGCTTGGCAATCGGATCTCCTTCTTCAATCCGTTTGGCCAAGGCCACTTCTTCATCAGCTGTTAGAAGGGAAACACGACCTATTTCCTTGAGGTACATGCGGACAGGGTCATTCATCTTGACATTAGCTGGAATACTGGTTTCGTCCTCTTCTTCCTTATCCTTAGCTTTTTTGTCCTTGGCGTTCTTGCTGTCCGCTTTCTTATTGGTCTTCTTATCCTTATCAACAATTTCGTCGATGGTCTCGTCATCAATTTCTTCTTCTTTGATTTCGTCTGATTTTTCAGCGGTCCGTTGGAGTTGGCGGTTAGTCGGGCCACCGTCGTTATCCACTACGGCTACCCCGGCTTCTTCGAATTGTTCAATCAGATCATCGATTTGCTTGTCATCTAGGCCGTAGGGTTGGGCAATGGTGTCGCTTAATTCATCATAGCGAATGGAACCAAAGATGCGTTTTTCATTAATTAAAGCCTTGCTTGCTTGCTTTAAACTCGGTTTTTTATCGTCTGCTTTAGCCAAATAAATCTCCCCCATTTACTATCTTTTCATCTGTCTCAATATTTGAATCCGTCTAAGGTTTAAGTCGCCAATCCGCGCTTGGTCATTGGTCAGTTTAGCCTGCTCCATTTCATCTTTGAGCGCTGCTA
Source organism: Aerococcus sp. UMB7834 (assembly GCF_030215145.1). Classification (NCBI taxonomy): domain Bacteria; kingdom Bacillati; phylum Bacillota; class Bacilli; order Lactobacillales; family Aerococcaceae; genus Aerococcus; species Aerococcus sp. UMB7834. Next base: position 249,273 of record NZ_JASOLI010000001.1, read on the forward strand.
ACTGGGACTTCAGGTCCGTCTTAGTCGTGATATTAAAGACCAAGTCCTCAATTTCCATATCTGTCACTTCTTCTGGTGTATCCAAACAATAAATATCTACCAGTAAAGCCTGGTCTGCCTGGTCTAATAAGCGGTTGTAGAAGGCCTGAGGGGAATAATTCTCTCCCTGGTCCTGGCGGTAGGCTTCCAACAAAGTGAACAGCGTCTGCATTTTAACCGACTGGAACTGAAAATCTGGATACTTTACCTTGAGCATGACCCAGGCATCCTCTTGCTTCAATAAACGATTGAATAAGTGCATTTCATTAATCTCTAAGGGACTATAAGCCTCTTGGGCCGGCTGGCGAGACAGGCTTTGCCAAGAAGTATCTGCCCCTTCTCTAAGAGGTGAATTGTCCGTCCGAGAAGCTCCTTGCTGAGGCAGGTCACGCTGAACTTGGAGAAGTTGCTCTTTGAGACTATCTACAGCCAGCTGGGTCTCTTGGCTGAGCTCCTTGAGGTAGAGCTCCTGCTCCACGGCTGTATCCAGGCGGGCAATCCGTTGAATAATGGCTTCAATATATTGAAGTTTACCCGAGTCAGTCGCCAAATCATAGTGCATGCGGTAGTAATACCGGTAGAAATGCATAATGGACAGGCGCTGGTTGACAATAAAGTGCCCAAACTGTTCACTGCCATAGTGTTCGATATATTCATCCGGGTCCATTTGATCGGGAAAGACACAAACTTGAACTTTGACATCCGATGCTTCTTCAGCAAAGTGGTCAAGCGCACGGTAGGCCGCTTCAATCCCGGGTTTATCCCCATCATAGGCCAGTAAGACCTCTTTCGTCTGCCGGCGTATCATTTGGATATGGGCGGACGTCAAGCTGGTCCCCATTGAGGCCAGGCCATTCTTGATTCCTGCTTCACTAGCCTTAATCACATCCATAAAACCTTCAAAAAGAATGACTTCCTTGACCCTCCGAATTTCTGGCCGAGCCAGGTCCAGGTTAAAGAGAAAGCGGCTCTTTTGGAAGAGAGCTGTTTCCGGACTGTTCAGGTACTTGGCCTGCTTACTTGTTTCTCCCGAATCATCAGGCAAGATCCGTCCAGAAAAAGCCAGGGTCTCCCCTTCCGGACCGCGGAGGGGAAAGATGAGTCGACCGGCAAAACGGTCGCGAATTTCTTGGTCATAGTCGCTCCGGATAAAGATTCCTGAAGCGATTAGGGCCTCATCCGAAAATTCCTTGGTCCGCAAATGCTGGTAAGAAAGCTGATCATCCTTAGGGGCAAGGCCAATCTGATAGCGGTCAATGGTTTCTCGGCTAAAGCCCCGGCCCTTTAAATAGGCCATGGCCTCCTGCCCATACTGGGTTACCGTCAAAAGATAATGGTAGAAATCCTTGGCCGCTTCATGTATGGCGATTAAGTTCTCTTCATCAGCAGACCATCGCCTTCGCTGACGGTTAGTGGTACTTTCAAAGTCAAAGTCGACACTGGCGTGGCCCTTCTGCGCAACCAGAGCCACCGCTTCCTGGAAAGAACAGCCTTCAATATCCATCATAAAAGAAAAGACATTGCCCCCCCGACCACAGGAAAAGCACTTGAAAAATTGCTGGTCTGCTTCAACAGAAAAAGATGGCGTCCGTTCATCATGGAAAGGACACTTGCCAAAGTAGTTCTTCCCGCGTTTCTGCAAGTCCACATATTCCCCGACAATATCCAGGATGTCAACTTGTTCTCTGATGGATTGGACCACTTCATTTGGTATTACTTTTGCCACTGGGTCACCCTCTTAATGACATAGGATTGTGCATTGTATAGTATACTTCAAGTTCTAGCCAATTGCAAGAAAAGGCTTAGTCCTCATAGGCTCCTGCAATGACATCTTCGATAATCTCCCAGGCTTCATCCTTGGCCTCTGCAGTCTTCGAAGAAAAAGGTAAGATCTGGTCTTCCGTTACCAGGTCTAGGCTCTCTTTGATCTGAGCCAGGTGCTTATTCCACTGGGACCGTTTGACCTTATCAGATTTAGTAGCAATCACAAAATAAGGAATCTCATAGGCTTCGAAGAATTCTTTCATTTGGATATCCTCCTTACTTGGTGCATGGCGGAAGTCCACCAAAAGGAGGGCTAACACTAAATTGGCCCGGGTCCTGAAGTAGCGCTCAAGCATCTCCTGCCACTTTTTCTTTTCGCTCTTGCTCACCCGGGCATAGCCATAGCCCGGCACATCGACAAAATAGAGACTATCTTCAACGGAATAATAGTTTAATTGTTGGGTCTTTCCTGGTTTACTTGAGGTCCGTGCAATATTTTTCCGCCGGACCATGGTGTTGATAAAGGAACTCTTGCCTACATTTGACCGGCCAGCTAGGGCGATCTCTGGGCGATCGGCTTCCGGGTATTGTTCGGGGCGCACCGCACTAATTAAGAATTCCACTTGGTGAACTTGCATTGTCCTACCCTCCTATCAATAAAAACGAAAGGGGCTGGGACTTTTCCCAACCTCTTGCGTTACTATCCTTGCTTAGTCTTTAATAGCCTTGCCCTCAGCATCATAAATCTCAGGCTGGGCCTCTTGGTTGATCACGTCTTCTGTGACGATAACCTTGGCTGCCTGGTCATGGCTAGGGATATCATACATAATATCAATCATGCTCTCTTCAATAATAGCGCGCAAGCCTCGAGCACCGGTCTTACGTTCAATGGCCTTCTTAGCAATGGCTTGGAGGGCTTCATCAGTGAATTCCAATTCCACATCATCCAAGGCCAGCAATTGTTTGTATTGCTTGATTAAGGCATTCTTTGGTTCGGAAAGAATCCGCACCAGGTCTTCCTCAGTCAATTTATCGAGCACGGTAATAATTGGCAAACGGCCAATAAACTCTGGGATTAAACCGTAGGACTGGAGGTCTTGCGGAATAATATGGTTAAGGATCTGTTTCTTCTCTTCAGGACTTTCCTTTTCCGCTGTTTGACCAAAGCCAATCACCCGTTCGCCCAGACGTTCTTTGACAATATTTTCAATTCCGTCGAAGGCGCCGCCAACGATAAATAAGATATTGGTCGTATCTAATTCAATAAACTCTTGTTGGGGGTGCTTACGGCCGCCTTGTGGGGGAACATTAGCGGTAGTCCCTTCCAAGATCTTCAGCAAGGCTTGTTGGACCCCTTCCCCACTGACATCCCGGGTAATGGAAACATTCTCGGATTTGCGGGCAATCTTATCGATTTCATCCACATAGATGATCCCGTACTGGGCCCGTTCAGGGTCATTATCGGCAGCTTGAAGGAGTTTAAGCAAGATGTTCTCTACGTCTTCCCCAACATAACCCGCTTCCGTCAGCGAGGTTGCGTCGGCAATAGCAAAAGGCACCTTCAACAAGCGGGCTAGAGTTTGGGCAAGGTAAGTCTTCCCAGAACCAGTTGGCCCGATCAGGCAGATATTAGACTTTTGCAGTTCGACCCCTTCAATTTCTTTATCCTTATCTGTTTGAAGGTTACTATTGACCCGCTTATAGTGGTTATAAACGGCAACAGATAAGGCTTTTTTAGCATCCTCTTGGCCGATCACATATTGGTCCAAGACTTCATGGATTTCCGCTGGTTTAGGTGGGTCTACCATGACCAGCTCATCCGAGATTTCCATTTGCGCTTCGTCATCAATTATTTCTTGGCACAGGCTGACACATTCATTACAAATATAGACATCCGGCCCAGCAATAATCTTGTTCACTTGGTCTTGGGACTTGCCGCAAAATGAGCAGTGTACTTGACCCGTATCATCATTAAACATTTATTGCCTCTCTCCCTTCTTACACATCAACTAATTTTGTCAAAAAAAGAGGTTGAAGTCAACTGTTCCAACTCCAACCTCTCTTTCTCAATAAAAAGCTTATTCTTCAATCGCAGAATCTGTGATCAAGCTCATGGCTTTCTTAAGGGCAATGTCACGTTTCAGCATATCTGAAGTAACAACTTGACGAACTTGTTCTTCAGGCATGTTGTAGGTTTCTGCTAAGGACTTGATTTCTTCTTCAACATCTTCGTCGCTAGCTTCGATATTTTCATCAGCAACGATTTGTTCAAGGATTAAGTTTGTCTTCACGCGTAACTCAGCATCTTCAGCAAATTGTTGACGGAGGTCTTCTTCTGAAGTGCCAGTTAATTGATAATACAAGTCAGGGCTGATGCCTTGGCGTTGCATTTCATTTAAGTAGTGTTCTAACTGATGGTTCACTTCTTCGTCAACCATAGCTTGTGGTAGGTCTTCGATTTCAGCATTGTCAACCGCTTGGCGGATAGCTTCTTCATCACGGGCATCGTCAGCTTGGCGAACTTTAGCTTCTTCGATTTCTTTCTTGTAGAGGTCTTTGAGTTCATCTAAGCTGTCAACTTCTTCGTTAACATCCTTAGCGAATTCATCATCAAGTTCTGGAACTTCTTTAGTTTTCACTTCATGAACTTTCACTTTGAAGGTTGCTTCTTGACCAGCTAAGTCTTCGGCATGGTACTCTTCAGGGAAGGTTACCTTCACATCTTTTTCGTCGCCTTCTTCAGCTCCAACTAATTGGTCTTCAAAGCCAGGGATAAAGCTATTAGAACCGAGCTCTAAGGAGTAGTTCTCATCCTTACCACCTTCAAAGGCTTCGCCATCTTTAAAGCCTTCAAAGTCGATCACTACGGTATCGCCTTCTTCGGCAGGGCCTTCTTTAAGGCTGAGTTCAGCCAAGTTATTTTGAGCAGCTTCTAGGCGTTGGTTAACTTCCTCTTCGCTGACTTCACGGTCTTGTTTAGCAACTTTAAGGTCTTTGTAGTCGCCTAATTTAACAGCTGGTTTAGTAGCAACTTCAGCCTTGAATTCCCAGTCTTGACCTTTTTCAATCTTTTCGATATCGAATTGAGGTTGGCCGACAATATCCAAACCAGATTCTTCAACGGCTTGAGCATAGGCTTGAGGGAGAACCAGGTTAATGGCATCTTCGTACAAAGCAGCTTCCCCAAACATCTTAACAAAGACTTGGTAGTTCACTTTCCCTTTACGGAAGCCAGGTACGCTCACATCTTTTTTAACACGTTTGTAAGCTTGTTTCAAAGCCTTTTGGGCATCTTCTTGGGCTACGGTAAAGTGTAGAACGCCTTCATTAGTACTTGTCTGTTCAAAATTTACTGTCATGTATTAATTCCCCTAACTCTTCAAAATTTCATTTTTAGATTAATCGATTGATAGCTTTTAATCAAGCAAATTGCCTCTATAGGCATATCATCGTTCACATTTTGACATATTACACTAAAAAGCTTAAAATGTCTAGTTTAAACCAAATAAAGTTCTTGGGCTTGGTCAACCGACATGCCAAGTCATGGCTGGACAAACTTGCAAGGCCCTATGTATTAAGAAGCTTGCAGGCGTGTTATAATTGTGTTAATTTTTCTGCAATTTATTCCTTTTATCCGGTAAAATTGCTATACTTATAGGGATAGATTGGAGGAGTAGACGATCTGATGCATTACCCAAATGGTAAAAAATTTGAAGGAAAACGGGATCAGGCCAAGTCCCGACTCGGGCCTAAGACTAAAAAGGTCCAATTCGGCCAGCGGGGGATGCGGCTTGAGAACATGCTAAACCAATCCAACCAGTGGTACCTCAACCGCGGGCTTGCAGTGATCCATAAAAAACCGACCCCTATCCAGGTGGTTAAAGTGGACTATCCCAAGCGGGCCCGGGCCAAGATTACAGAGGCCTATTACCGGCAGGCATCAACCACCGACTACAATGGCATCTATAAGGGTTGGTATGTAGACTTCGAAGCCAAGCAGTCTGACCGCATGCAGAGCTTCCCGCTCAATAATATCAAGGACCACCAAGTCAAGCATATGGCTGCCTGCAGCCGGGCAGGCGGCTTGAGCTTTGTAATCTTTTGGTTCTCTAAGCGCCAGGAAGCCTACCTGTACCCTATCGAAGCCTTGCTTAAAGACTGGCGGGCCTATCAGGATAGTGAACGGTCTTCCATCCCCTTCCAGCAGATAGAAGACTATGCCTATCCCATTGCCCTAAAATACCAACCTTACTTAGATTATCTCCCCTTGATAGACCAATATATTGCAGACTATGGCAAAAGTCACTAGTCACTGATTCATATTTATAGGAAGAAGGTTTTAATATGTCTGAAAAAGACCGCCGCCACCAGCGCTACAATAAGAAGCGACAACCGCGCCAGGCCTTATCAAATCAGTCACTTTGGAAAAAAATCATCCTTGCTATCGTCGGTTTCTTTGCCGTCATAGCCCTCCTCTTGGGCCTAGTCTTCGCCTACTGGGCCTTCAGCGCGCCCGAACTGACTGAAGACGAATTGCGGGGCTCCATGGCCTCCATTGTTTACGACAACCAGGGGCAGGAGATCTATGAAACCAGTCAGAATGAACGGCGGATTGTCAAAGAAGATGAAATTTCTCAGTTAACCTTTGATGCCGTCACTTCGATCGAAGACCAGCGCTTCATGAAGCACAACGGGATCGACCCCAAACGGATTATCGGCTCCCTGATTGCTAATATCAGAGCGGGGGGAATATCCCAAGGGGGTTCTACCCTGACCCAGCAATTGGTCAAGCTGTCTGCCTTTTCAACTAAGTCCGAAGACCAGACCTATAAGCGTAAGGTCCAGGAGATGATGCTCGCCCTCCAGCTCGAACGAAATTATACCAAAAAAGAAATTTTCGAATTCTATATTAATAAGGTTTACATGGCTAATGGAGTCTATGGCATGGGGACGGCAGCTGAGGTATACTATGGAACTAGCTTAAATAATCTTGGCTTGCCGCAGACCGCCCTCCTAGCTGGGATGGTGCAAGCGCCGAATAATTACAACCCCTATACGAATCCTGAGGCCGCTAAGGAGCGGCGCGACTTAGTACTCTCCGAAATGCTGGAAAATGGCAAGATCAGCCAAGCAGACTATGAAGCTGCGGTCAATACACCAATCGATGCTGGACTCCAGCCCTTAGAAGAAAACCGTGAAAAAGAGAATTCCGTCAACCAAGTGGTGGATTCCTATATCCAACAAGTGGCTGAAGACGTCAAGGCCGCTGGTTACGACATGTGGTCAGACGGCTTGAAGATCTATACCCACTTGGATATGAATACCCAAAACTATATTACCGAACTCTTGAACGATCCCAACGGCGCTTATTTCCAAGATTCTGAGGTCCAAGCTGCCGCTTCAATTGTCGATACCAAGACAGGACATATTATTGCCCTCTTCGGCGGCCGTAACCAGACTGAAGCCTTGAGCTTAAACCGGGCCACCCAGTTAAACCGGAGCGTCGGTTCTTCTATTAAGCCTCTGAGTGACTACGGTCCTGCCATCGAACACTTAAATATCAGCCCTGCGACAGGAGTTAAGGATGAGCCTTACCGCTATAGCAGCGGCGACCCGATCAATAACTGGGACCGCCAGCACCAAGGCCTCATCACTATGCGCCAGGCTTTAGCCGAATCTAGGAATATCCCGGCCCTCAAGGTCTTCCAAGCGGTAGGTGCTGAAAAAGTGAATGACTTCCTCAATAACTTAGACATCAACCTCAATAACGGTGAAGGCGTCTATGAATCCAATTCGATTGGCGGGGAAATCACACCCTTGAAATTATCAGCCGCCTTTGCTGCTGTGGGTAATTACGGCGAATACAATGAACCTAAGGCTGTGGATTATTTCGTTACCCTTAACAATGAAAAAGTTGAAGTTTCAGGCGAAAGTCGCCAAGCCATGCGGGAATCCACCGCCTATATCCTGACCGACATGATGAAATCGGTCTTCACCGAAGGCCTATCTGCCCCCTACCATAATGGCGGTATCATTGAAGCCGGTAAGTCAGGTACGACAAATTATACGGACGATCAAATTGCCCGCTTCAGTATTCCATCCGGGGCCGCACCAGACCGCTGGATGTCCGGTTTCACCACTAATTATTCAATCTCCATTTGGATGGGGTATGACAATCCAAACTCCCCTAATGGTTACATCACAGAAAGTGCCGGTCATGCGGTGGACTATCTCTACCGGCAGATGATGGATTACGTTTCTAACGGTGCCCACAATGAAGACTGGCAGAAACCCGATACTGTCCACGAAGCCAACCTAGTCGCCTTATCCAACCCGGTCCGGCTCGCCACAGCTTCGACACCTTACAGTCAAACCACCCGTGACTTGATCAATGAAAACCTCTACGAAGAATTCAAAAACTCTGCGTCAAGTCCTGGAAACTTGGACCCTAACGGCAGCTACTATAGCCACTCTACCCGCCGTTACAACCGGGCACCAAGCTATGAATCCACTTACCAATCTGGCTACGGCGACGAAGACTATGAAGACAGCTCTGGTCGGTCTAGCCGGTCTGTATCGGATAGCCAGGTTGATGGGCAAGACGAATACGGGCAAAGTCAGCCGACAGACAGCGGTCAATCAATAAGATCTCAAAATGGCATACCCGATCAGGGAGCAGGTACAGGTGGTCAATTCCCACAATCTGAAACACCTCAAAGGTCTGGAGGTACAGCAAGAGAAACCCCAACTGCCCCCGATCCAGCATCTTCTTATTAAAGACAGATCCTCGCTTATCATTTGTATATATGGTAAGCGAGTTTTCTTTATATTTTTTTATTTAAATTAATGAATTTATTTGGAGCCATTACCCTTGTGAGCAGGAGTGGAGCTTTGAATTTGATCATTAGTCGTGACCAAGCAAGCATTAGGGTGCGAGTAAGAACGTTCAGCTTAGGATGCTTGGAGTAAGTTGGAATAAGGGCAAGCCCCGTTTGCACGTTTCTGACTTGCGAAAGCACTCCAAAACTGCTCTTGCGAGCCCGACTAGATGTAAATTAGGGATCGTCGGCATTAGCCGTTACGAGCCCTTTGAAGCTCGCTAGATGAGAAGAAGGTAGCAACGCTGCTAGCACAGGCTTGAACTTCATCTCTAAATCGAGAGCTGAAGCTGCTCGAAACGGATAAAGTACAAGACGGCTTCAGCCGTATTGATCCTCTAATCATTTAAGGGCCAAATTCAAATGCGAAACGTATGCTCATCACTGCAATTAACTGATAACTGAACAAACAAAAAATCTCGCTTCCCTCCTTTCCTGGAGTCGAAGCGAGATTTTAGTTTGCTTATTATCTTTTTGCCGACTTGTACCCTAATTAGCCAGTAAGTTATTAGCTGAATAAACAGGGTCATTGGTAATATCAATCCCCAAACGTTTGATGGTCTTTTCATTCTCCCGGCTGAGGATAAAAGTCGCGTGAGCCTGGCAGTTCGCCAAGGACTCTAATTGGTCATAAGCCGCCTTGGCAGTCGGATTGGTTACCGCACTCATGGACAAGGCGATCAAGAGTTCATTGGTCGTCAGGACAGGCACCCGGCTGTGGAGGGCTTCCCGCTTGAGGTCTTGGATGGTGTTGAGGATCATAGGAGCAATTAAATCGATCTCATCATTAATGCCAGCTAGGGCCTTGAGACTGTTAACAATTACAGCCGCCGAAGCATCCATAATCTCGCTAGTCCGGCCGGTAACGATCCGTCCATCTTCCAGAGCCAAAGCAACAACCCCTTGGATCTCATTCTTGCCGAAGCGTTCTTGGACTTCAACCTCATAGTCGCGAGCGGGTTGGACAACTGCCCGGTCCGTCGCATGGAGGTCACTTTCTTCCATAATAATTTGCATCCGGCGCCGGCAATCCTCGTCCAAGGTACCTTTGACAAAGTCGTTTTCAATAGCGAAGTAGCGGCGAATAATCTCTTGCTCCGCTGCCTTCTTGCAGAGCTCGTCATCAATAATCCCATCAGCAATACAGTTAACGCCCATGTCGGTTGGCGATTTATAAACAGATGGGGCTTCAGTAATGTTTTCAATAATGCGGCGGATGACTGGGAACATATTGATATCCCGGTTGTAATTAACAGCCACTTCGCCGTATGCTTCGTAGTGGTAGTTATCGATCATATTGACATCCTTCAGATCCACCGTAGCGGCCTCATAAGCAATATTGACTGGGTGCTTCAAGGGCAGGTTCCATACCGGGAAGGTTTCAAACTTGGCGTAAGAAGCATTCACTCCCCTAGTATGCTCATGGTAGAGCTGGTTCAAGCAAGTGGCGAGTTTGCCGCTTCCAGCCCCTGGAGCAGTAACCACCACAACAGGTTTACTGGTCTCAATATAAGCATTCTTGGCAAAGCCTTGGTCGCCAAAAATCGCTTCAATATCAGTCGGATAGCCTTTGATAGCTTCATGGGCATAGACCTTAATGCCGCGGTTTTCCAGGTTGGTCATAAAGGCTTTGGCATTGGGTTGGCCATTGTAGCGGGTCAGTAAGACACTGTTAACAGGGATCCCATAGCGCTGGTACTCCGCAATCAGACGTAAGACATCTTCATTATAGGGAATCCCATAGTCGCCTCGAATCTTATTATTTTCAATATCGCCAGCATAGATACAAATAATGATCTCAGCCTGGTCCTTGAGTGTCGCCAAGAGCTTCATCTTTGCGTCTTCATCGAAACCAGGAAGGACCCGCTTGGCATGCTTATCGCCGATCAATTTACCGCCAAATTCAATATAAAGTTTATCCTTGCCAGACACGCAATCCAGGATATGTTTGGACTGGTGGGCCAGGTATTTTTCTGTATCAAAACCAATTTTATTCATTTGCAACCCTCTTTATCTCTTAATTTTAACGGTCCATGGTCTGAGAATAATTCTCCTTCATACTACTTTAGCACCCTAAAGATGACTTGTAAATTAAATCATCGAACTTTAATCAAAATCTCTGGAAATGAGAGCAAGCTTAAGTTATCATGCAAGAAGAGTTAACTTATTTAGCAAAGGAGCCGCGCCGTGACCTACCAAGTCTACACCCACATCCCCTCAGCCTTAAAAGAACGTTCCTATGTCCCTGTCCATGCCTGGGAGGTTGACCAGCCCCGGGCCATCCTCCATGTGGTCCACGGCATGTCCGAACATGGCGGCCGCTATGAAAAATTGGCCCACTATTTTAACCAGCGGGGACTGACGGTTATCGCCCATGATCAATTAGGCCACGGCGCCCTCGCACGTAAAAACCATAACCTGGGCTATCTGGGAGCGCCCAAGCAAGCCAAGGACATTCTCGTTGCCGATACCTTAGCTGTCGTCCGGGCCTTTAAAAAGGATAGCTTACCCTATATCCTGCTGGGCAATAGCATGGGGGCCTATGTCACCAGGCTCTTCCTTAAATCCTACAGCCAGGAAATTGACGCCTGCATCCTGTCCGCTAGTCACGCCCATGTCCCCTTCATCGGCGGCCTGCGCCGGGCCCTCCAAGTCCTCACCCTGCGAAGTAAGCGAGAGACCAATCTCAAACTCCACCAGCTCATCTTTGGGCAGGAGCCGGTCAAAGCCAAGAACTCCCCTGCCTACCAGGCCACTTGGCGGGCAGGCCAGACCCTCAAAGAAGAGCCTCTGACCGGCTTTGTCTTCACCAATGCGGGCTTTCAAGCCGTCCTCGACTTAGCCCAGCATGCCAGCCAAAGAAACTGGGCCCAGGGAGTCCGCCCAAACCTCCCCATCCTCATCCTCAACGGGGGAGCAGATCCCCTGCATTTTAGAAAAAATGAGCAGGAGCGGCTCAAGGCTGAACTGGAAAGGCAAGGCCTCAGCCAGGTCAACACCAAACGCTTTCCTGGCCACGGCCACGAGCTCTTCTTCTATAACCAGGAAGAGGAGGTCTTCGCCTACATCGGAGCATGGTTAGAGAAAGAAATTCTCTAAAATTCATATAATATTCACATTTAGGTCTTATACTGTAAGTGTACTAGCAAAAGATGTTGATAAAAAGATATTCCTTACTTCCTCTCCCAATTAAGTTAAGGAATGTTCGGTAGAACCAAAAAGGACTGCTTAAGCAGTCCTTTTTAAAACGTAAATCGTTTACAAACGTAGCCATAATGGAGATGATTAGATGTTATCAGGACAAGAAAAATCGGTTAGCCCAGCAGAATGGCAAATCATGCGGGTGGTCTGGGCGCAAAAGGAAACCAGCAGTCGCTATATTATTGATTGCCTGGCCGAAGCCATGGCTTGGAAGGATTCCACCATCAAGACCCTGATCCGCCGCTTAGTGGACAAGGGTTGGCTAGATAAGCAGAAACAAGGTCGGTCCTATATCTACCGGGCTCAGGTCAGCCAGGAAGAAGCCAGTCGTCTGGAACTCAAGACGATTTTTGACAACCTCTGCCAGTGCCAGGCCGGAGAGCTCATCGTCCAATGTATTGAAGACACCCCCCTCTCCCAAGACATGATTGACCATATTCAAGAAGCCTTGGATGAGAAGGCGCCGCAAGCCGTGACTTGTTCCTGCCTGCCAGGTCAATGCCAGTGCCAGGTCAAGCACTAGGGAGTTAATTGCCAGTTGATCGGTGCTTGACCGTCCGCTACAAGGATTTGATTGCACTTAGAGAAAGGTTTGGAACCAAAGAAGCCGCGGTGGGCCGACAAGGGACTGGGGTGAACCGAAGTCAAGACAGCGTGCTTGGTCTCATCGATCAAAGGACGCTTAGCTTTTGACGCATTTCCCCAAAGAATAAAAACAATCTTCTCCTGGCGCTGGTTAAGTTGGGCGATCGCATAGTCTGTTAGCTCTTCCCAACCATGGTTCTTGTGGGAGTTGGCCTGACCCTGGCGGACAGTTAAAACCGAGTTCAATAAGAGCACCCCTTGATCCGCCCATTCCGTCAAGTTCCCGTGCTGGACAGGCTGAAAACCCACATCGTCTGCTAATTCCTTATAGATATTGCGCAAGGATGGCGGAATTGCTACCCCCTTTTGCACAGAAAAGGAAAGGCCATGGGCTTGCTTAGGACCATGGTAGGGATCTTGACCAAGGATAACCACCTTAACTTGGCTAAAGTCCGTCCGTTTGAAGGCTTCGTAGATGTGGAACATATCGGGGTAAACCACCTCTTCTTGGTATTCCTTTTTTAAAAATTCGCGTAGCTTTTGGTAAGTCGGGCCTTCAAAAACGGGGTCCAAGACCTCCTGCCACTGGTTCTCGATAATTTGATGCATGAAAAGCCTCCTTTTACTTTTAACTAGCAGATTTCTAGTCTCTTCAGCCTTAAAATGGTAGAATAGACATAGACTTAAGATAAACTTATTATAGGAGGAAATTAGTGATGATTCAACTGATTGCTTCAGATATGGACGGGACCTTACTCAATGGTAATATGGAAATCCCCCAGGCAAATATTGATGCCATCATGCATACTTACAGCCTAGGAATCCCTTTCATTGTCTGTACCGGACGTAACTTTGAAGAAGCTAAGATTGTGCTCAATGAAGCAGGCATTCGCTGTCCAATTATCGGTCTCAATGGGGCAATCGCCTTTGACCGGGACGGGACGGTTGATTATGAAATCCCCTTGGCGGATAAAGAAGCCCTGGCTATCCTTGACCGGGGACGTGAACTCGGCTACTACATGGAAGCCATGACTTCAAAGAATGTCTATTCTAGTTCCAGAACCCAACGTATCCAAGGCATTACCCGATTGATCCAGCAGATGAATGTTGGTATGAGCCAGGAGGAAGCGGAAACAAGAGCCACCCAATCAACTGAAGTTACTAATATCGACTACCGGGACGACCTCAGAGACCTGATCAATAAAGAAGGACAAAAGATCGTGAAGATTACCTTCACCCACCAAGACCCTGACCGCCACCTAGTCCCTCTCAAAAAAGAATTCCTACAAAAATTCGATGACATTTATGTCACCTCTTCCTTCAAGTATAATATTGAAATCAGCCAGACCCACGCCAATAAAGGGGCAGCCCTCAAACGTTACTGTCAAGAGCACGGCTACGACCTCGACCATGTCCTAGCCATTGGCGATAATTATAACGATATCCCCATGCTAGAAATTGCCGGCCACAGCTTTGCCATGGAAAATGCCGTAGACGCAGTTAAAGAAACCGCCAAGTACCAAGCTCGGTCTAATAATGCAGCTGGTCTTGCGGGAGCCATCCAAGAAATTCTTGACCGAGAAAAAGAAGGCTAGTCTCAAGCGCTGCAGCTTCTAACTGTGTTATACTAATAGTAATAAATGATTACAGTTGGAGGAAGCCCATGTTTAATTTCAACCGCATTCGTGTTCTCTTTGTCTGCCGGGCCAACATTTGCCGGTCTCCCATGGCTGAAGCTGTCCTTCGCCAAAAGGTCAAAGAAGAAAAATTAAGACGCAAAATTTCTGTCGATTCAGCAGCCATTGAAGATTGGCGGGTGGGAAATCCCCCCCATCCAGAAACCATTAAAATCCTGGAACAATTCCATATTGATCCTGGGAAAATGAAAAGCCGCCAACTGACCGCAAAGGATGGTAAGAAATTCGACTATATCATCTGCATGGACCAAGACGTTAAAGAAGATGCCCTAGAACGTATCCCCAGCCCCTACCATGACCGCGTTTACTTATTCAATGAATTCTTGGGAAGTGATGACGATGTTCTAGATCCAATTATAACTAAAGACTTTTTAACAACTTTTGATGACATTTACGAAGGTGTCAATGCCATTACAGAGACGATCGTAAAGGAAAGGAAGTTATCGTAATGGAATCTCTAGCAAAAGAATGTCGTGACCTGGTTGAAGAATTGATCCAGGAAGCTAATTTGAAAGCTGGTCAAATCGTTGTGGTTGGCTGCTCATCATCCGAAATCATTGGGGAGCGGATTGGTAGCCAGTCCTCGCCTGAGATTGGTCAGGAAGTCTTCCAGACAATTCACGAAACACTCAAAGCCCATGGTATTTACCTAGCGGCCCAATGCTGTGAGCACTTGAACCGCGCCCTAATCTTGGAGCGGGAAGCCCTTCCCCAAGCTATTGAGGTCAATGTGGTTCCCCAACCCAAGGCCGGCGGATCTTTTGCGACCGCGGCCTACAAGGGTTTTGAAGATCCCATTGCCATTGAAGCTATCCAAGCCGACGCCGGTATTGATATCGGCAACACCTTGATTGGTATGCACATCCTGCCAGTCTGCGTGCCGCTCCGTCTCCAACACCACCGGATTGGTGAAGCTTGGGTCAACACCTGCCGGAGACGGCCTAAGTCTATTGGCGGGGAAAGAGCCCACTACAACAAAGATTTAAAATAGCTTATTTTCTCTAATGGGTTTATAATAGAGTCAAGGAGGAATTTGACATGACATTTGAAAAATCAAAAAAGAATCTCAACCAATTAGTTGCAGACTTAAGCCAAATGAAGTTGATCCTACATAAGACACACTGGTACATGCGTGGAGCTAATTTCCTTTTCCTCCACCCTCTCCTCGACGAGTGGATGGACGAAATCGATGAACAATTAGATCAAGTTTCTGAACGTCTCATTACGATCGGCGGTTCACCCTATGCGACCATGGAAGAATATATCGAACACAGCAAATTGACCAATGAAAAAGGCAACTGGGAACAATCCACCCAGGAACGTTTCGCTGAACTCCTCGATAATTACCGTTATCTAGTTGGCTTCTACCGTGAAGCTGTCATTGAAGCGGATGAAGAAGGCGACGGCGTGACCAATGACCTCTTGCAAGGCCACCAAAACGCTCTTGAAAAACGTATCTGGATGTTAGCCGCTGAATTAGGCCAAGCTCCTGATATCTATTAAATTTAAATAGCCAAACAAAGGGACCCCTAAGGCAATCAATGCCTTAGGGGTCCCTTTTACTGGATTAGAATAAAAATTTAACCAAGATCATGAGGCTGGGACAAAAGTTCCAGCCTCTTTTTTGAATAGTGAATATTTTTCTAAAACCTGCTCCAAAAGTCAGGCCTGACATCCACTTCACGAACTATGAGAAATCGTTAGTAAACGTTTTCTCATAGTTCGCGGACAGTTGCTATAGCTGTTCGACGCGCAGCGAGTTACAGATATAGTATGCGTTAGCTGGTTAAGGCCTGATCGACCTTTGTCACACTCTCAATCTCGAGCTTACGATCTTTCAGATATGCCTTTAGACTGATGGGGTCATTGGTGATGAGGCCATTGATGCCTTTATCCATCAAGCTTTCCGTTAAATCGAGGTCATCCACCGTCCAAACATTTACCTTGATGTCCCTAGCCAAGAGATCCTCCAGCATGGCCTCATTAATAGCGAAGAAATGGGGATGGTAATAGTCAGCCCCATGTTCCTGGCAGTAGCGGCCGGGCGAAATAATGCTGTTGGCTTCAAGGAAGGCGCAAGATAAGTCTGGTGCTAGGTCTCTCACCTGCTGGATGCTGTAATGGTTGAAAGAGGAAATAAGCACACGGGCCCCACACTGATACTTTTGGACCAAGTCGACCACTTTTTGAGCCAGGCCAGGATATGGGTATTGGTTGGTCTTTAGCTCAATGTTAAGGAGCATATCATTGCCTTGCAGCCACTGGAGGACTTCCTCCAAAGTGGGAATCTGCAGGTCTTCGCTAGGACCAACTGAAGCGAAACCATAAGAAAAGTCAAAGCTTTTGAGCTCAGCCAAACTGTAATCCATGATCCGGCCGCTTCCATTAGAGGTTCGGTCGATGGTCTCATCGTGGCAGACCACAACTTGACCATCCCGGCTTAACTGGACGTCCAGTTCTATACCATCCGCCCCAGCAGCGTAAGCTTCTCTAAAAGCGAGCATGGTATTTTCTGGGAATTTGGAACTGTAGCCTCTATGCGCTAATATTTGCATATTTACCTCCTCGATTATTTTTAAAAACGCTTGGGAGCTAAGAGTGATTCGCCTGTTTCCTTATCAAATAAGACAATTTGGCTCAAGTCCAAGCCCACATAGATATCCGTATCATATGGAATATGGATGGGCGGGTTAAAACGGGCCGTGCATTCTTGGTCGGCTTCGTGGAAGTCAAAGTAAACATAGGTGTCTGACCCGACTTGCTCCACATTATTGGCGTGAACATGGATAACATTCGATCCTTCGCGACTCTCTGCATGATAGAGATTTTCAGGACGGATACCAATCAAAATATCCCGGCCATCTGCTTCAACCAGGAGACGTTCTTTTAAGTCGTCTGTTAACATGAAGCATTCATTAGCACTCTGCATAGCTGGTCCTTGGTCAGTAGAAACCAAACTAGCATTGATCATGTTCATCTGCGGACTCCCGATAAACTCAGCCACAAAACGGTTGACAGGATTGCGATAAAGATTGTCTGGCGTATCAAATTGTTCAATCCGCCCCTGATTGAGGACAGCAATCCGCGTCCCCATCGTCATAGCCTCCGTCTGGTCGTGGGTCACATAGATAAAAGTGGTCCCTAACTCGCGGTGGAGTCGAACAATTTCTGAACGCATGCTTACTCGCAATTTGGCATCTAAGTTAGAGAGGGGCTCATCAAGCAAGAAGACTTTTGGCTTTCTCACCATGGCCCGGCCCAGAGCAACCCGCTGTCTTTGTCCACCTGATAGAGCAGCCGGCTTACGGTCGAGAAATGGCGTTAACTGCAGAACTTCAGCGACTTCTTCTACTCGTTTATAGCGGTCTTCCTTGGAAACGCCCTTCATCTTCATGGCAAAGGCCATATTATCCCGCACATTCATATGAGGATAGAGGGCATAAGATTGGAAAACCATAGCGATATCCCGGTCCTTGGCCGGCACATTATTGACCAGGTCATCCCCAATATAGAGCTCACCTTCCGAGATATCTTCCAAGCCTGCGATCATACGTAGGGTGGTCGACTTCCCGCAACCGGAAGGCCCTACTAATACAATAAATTCCTTGTCGGCAATATCCATATCAATATTATGGATGGCCTTATAACCATCTTCGTAAATTTTTCCGACTTTATTTAAAACTACTTTTGCCATTTTCTACCCCTTTACTGCACCTTGTGTTAAACCTTTTACCATATTCCGTTGGCCGAAGATAAAGATAGCCAAACTTGGTAGCATACAAATTACAACTCCAGCAACCATGAGCACCATGGACTGGGAATCAACACTGTTGAGCATGCCAATCCCAACTTGAACCGTCCGCGCCTGGTCATTATTGGTCACTAGGAGTGGCCACATGTACATATTCCAACCCGATAGGAAAGATTGGACGGCCATGGCGCCGATTGTTGGCTTCAATAACGGCGTCATAATGGTGAACAGGAAACGGATATCAGAGCAGCCATCGATCTTAGCTGCCTCGTAAATTTCATAAGGGAAGTTCTCCAAGGCTTGGCAGCACAAGAAAATATTGAAGGCTGAAACCATATAAGGAACGATGAGAACAACTAAGGTATCATTCCAACCCCAAGAAGATACCATCAAGAATTGAGAAATAATCACTGCCTCACCTGGAATCATCATGGTCGATAGGATGAGGGCATAGATAATCTTCTTGCCCTTAAATTCAATAAATTGGAAGGCGAAGCCAGCCAATAATGAGGTAACAATCTGCGAAGCTGTGATGGCTAGGGAAACAATGAGGGAGTTTTTGATATAAGTGGCAATTGGTGCCATGGAGAAAACATCAACAAAGTTAGTGAAAGTAATTTCTTGCGGAATGAGGATGCTTTCTGGATTATAGAGTTCACTAGCAGGTTTGATAGCCATTAAGAAGGCATAGATCAAGGGAAACATCACGAA
Source organism: Aerococcus sp. UMB7834 (assembly GCF_030215145.1). Taxonomy (NCBI): domain Bacteria; kingdom Bacillati; phylum Bacillota; class Bacilli; order Lactobacillales; family Aerococcaceae; genus Aerococcus; species Aerococcus sp. UMB7834. The sequence goes on from NZ_JASOLI010000001.1 coordinate 267,899, forward strand.
GAGCCACATGATCACATTTAAGATTAAGAGCCACCAGCGATTCTTGGATTTACCCCGCGGTGGATTAGCTTGTTCTTTCTTTAGGCTTTTGTCTTGACTGAGTACGGATTCCATTAATGATCTAGCCCCTTTCTGACTCTAAACATGATAAAGGTGAGTAGCATAACGATGAGGAATAAGATAACCGACTCCGCTGAAGCAAAACCGTAGCGGTAGTTCATGAAGGCATTGCGGTAGATATCATAGACAATCACGTTGGTCGCTTCACCAGGTCCACCCTTGGTCAAGATATTGATTTGTCCGAACCCTTGGAAGGCATTAATAATATTGGTGACCAGAACGAAAAACATGGTTGGTTTCAGGGACGGAAGGGTAATATTGGTAAACTGTTGGAAAGAGTTGGCCCCATCAATCGAAGCCGATTCGTAGAGGCTATCATCAATACTAGCCAAGCCCGAACTGAAGTATAAGAAGTTCATCCCGCTATTCAACCAGCCGGTCAAAACACCGACTGCGATCAGGGCCAGTGTAGGATCGGTCAGCCAGTTAACCGACATGTTAAAGGCCTGGTTGATAATCCCAATCGAAGGATTCAACATGACCTGGAAGATCATGGCCATCCCTGCCGAAGCAATAGCCATGGGCATGGCATAAGAAGTTGAGAAGAACTTCAAGCCAGGGAATGTTTTTTGACAGAGCAAGGCGGTCGCGAAGCCGATAACCACCCCTGTCGCTACCACAATCAGTACAAATTTAAGGGTTACAATGATAGAGTTCCAAAAACTAGGGCTTTGAAACAATTCAATGTAATTATCAAATAAAATAAATTCTGTGCTCCGTCCCATCCCGTCCGTTAAGAAACCGCTCCGGACGATGGTTTGGATAAAGGGCCAGAACATAAAGAGCACTAAGATTAAAATGGCTGGAATGAGGTAGGTATAACCTTGCAGCTTCTTCCAGCTGCTCTTTTCTTTTTTAACCATAGGAATTTTTGCTTCCAATCCGATCTCTCCTTCTAAAAGAATAAATAGCTGAGAGATAGCACCCAGCTATTTATGGCATCATCGAGTTGTTGATTTATTTGTTAACCTTGTTGTAGTTTTCAAGGGCAGAATTGGTTTGTTCAGCCATCCGTTTCACCACATCAGCTGGTGCATCTGACCCATTGAGCAGAGTTTCTAGCTCAGCTTCATAGATTTGACGAGCTTCTTGGTTAACCCCTGAAATAGCCCCTTGGTCGGATGGTTCAGAATCGTGTAATTGGTTAATAGCTGTTTCAAATTGTGGGAATTCCTCCAAGTTCTTCTTGAACTCTTCTTCTTCGTGGGAATTTAAGTTAACAGGGAAGTAACCTGTTGCTGCATTCCACTTAGCTTGGACTTTAGGTGATACCAGGTATTCGATGAACTTCCAAGTCGCATCTTTCTTAGCATCATCTCCAGAGTCGATCATCCAGAGGGAAGCCCCACCGATCGATACCCCTTGGTCATCTTCAGCTGTTAGACCTGGATAATAAGCCGTTCCAACTTCGAAGCGGTCATTCACTTCGGTCAAGATTTGACGGAGGTTGGCGGTTGAGCCAACGGTCATTGCCGCTTGGCCTGAAACAAATTCAGGTTGGCCACCTTCGCGGCCTACATTTGGCATATAGCCCTTCTCTTCGCCTTCATTCCACATCTCGAGGACACGTTCCATCGAGCCGTTGTCATCGAAAACTACTTCCGTTGGTGCGGATTCCCGACCGTTGCCGTTGTTGAACATATCTTCGCCCATCTTATTAATCCATTGTTCAATATACCAACCATAAACCCCAACAGAGATAGGCATGGTAACGCTATCTTGTTCAGTTAGTTTATCTGCATTCTCAAAGATTTCTTCCATGTTAGAAGGTGCTTCGGACATGCCAGCTTGTTCAAGGACATCCTTGTTGTAGTATAAGATCGGCGTGGATGAGTTAAAAGGCATGGAATGGAGCTTGTCATCCAAGGTATAGTAAGCTAAAAGGTTAGGTTCTAATTGACTTAAGTCAAAGTTGTTCTTATCAACATATTCTTGAACAGGAACTGTTAACCCTGAATCAATCATAAAGGCTGTCCCTTGCTCGAAAACTTGCACCAGGTCTGCTCCTACCGCTTCACCAGAAGCAGAAGATCTTAACTTAGTCAAGGTTTCATCATAGGTCCCTTGGTATTGGGCATTAACGAAGACTTCATCTTGGGAATTGTTAAAGTCTGCCACTAACTCATCTAGGGCTTTCCCTGTTTCCCCGCCCATGCCGTGCCAGAAAACAAGTTCAGTCTTGCCTTCGCTGTCAGCAGAATTGGCTTGACCAGAATCTGTACTGCCAGCGTCGCCAGAATTACCGCAACCGGCTAAAAGCAAGCTGAGTCCGGATAAAATCACGGTTGATTTCAATAATTGGTTAAGTTTCATTTTATTTTTTCCTCCAAAGATTTATTTAAGCTATCTGTATTGTAACCATCCATTATTAATTCAATGTAAATTCAGCGTAAATTTTACATGAATATGTAAAAAATGTGTAAATCCTCCCTGCTTTTTACTACAGACTTTCCACAGTCTCCGTTATACTAGGACTAGACAGTGAAAAAAGTCTAGAAACGGAGTGACCCTATCATGAAAGAAAGAATTGGCCTCGTCGACATCGGTTCCAATACCATCCGTCTGATTGTGGTGGATATTGACGACCATTTTGGCCTGCATGAAATTCAAAATATTAAGATCCCAGCTCGTCTTTACCATCACTTAGATGAAGAAAATATCATGGACCAAGCCGGGATCGACCTACTCTGCCAAATCCTCGATAACTTCGCCCATGAATCCCAAATCCTTAAGGCTAACAAGCTTCTCCCCAAGGCCACCGCAGCCATCCGCCAGTCCAAAAACTACCAGGAAATTTTGGATACGGTCAAAGAGCGCACAGGCATCACGATCGATATCGTCTCTGGTGACAAGGAAGCCTACTACGGCTACAATGCGATCATCCACACCATGTCCGACCACGATGCGCTGACTATCGATATCGGCGGGGGGTCAACTGAAATTACCTATTTCAAAAACAAAGAAATTCAAGCTTCCCATTCCTTCCCTTTCGGCGCGGTCTCCCTAACGGAAAAATTCTTTGCTGACAAGGACCATGACGATAAGTCCGCCATCAAAAAAGCCCGCAAATTTGTACGCAAACAATTTGCCGACTTTGACTTTATTAAAGAAGCCCAGCTCCCCATTATTGCTGTGGGGGGGTCAGCCCGTAACGTCACCCGGGTCCACCAACTCCAGAACGACTACCCTCTGGCCGGTATCCATAATTATCAGATGTCTGAAGAAGACCTCGAAGACACCCTGGACCTCTTTCTCTCCTTGTCCGATAAAGAACTGCGCAAATTGGACGGACTCTCAACCGACCGAGCAGATATCATCACCCCAGCTTGCCTGGTCTTTAGCGAATTGATGGCCTGTGTCCAAGCCCCCTGCTTTAAATTTAGTCAATACGGCTTGCGCGAAGGCATCCTCTATGAATATATTGAAGACCACTACCCTGCCCCCTACGATATCTTCCATATCCAAAGACAGACCATTGAGGGCTTAACCAACACCTACCACTTCTCCATGGCAGACCACGCCCAACGCGTGGATATCGTCCGCCAAGTCTATACCTGCCTCAACCAGCAGGAATTCTTGGACTGGAATGACCAAGAGAAACGCCTGCTCATCTATGGTGCCTACCTCTATTTCTGCGGCCGCTTTATCGAAAGAGGGGCCGCCTCCCAACACACCTTTTACCTGCTATCCAACTCCAATATGAATGGTTTCGACCACAAAGAGCGGGTGGCTATTAGCCTCATTGCTTCCTATAAAAATAAAACACTTTTTAAACAATACAGCGAAGAATTCCAAGACCTCTTCACAGAAGACGAATTGGATCGGATCCAAGCAATGGGCGGTTTAATCAAGTTTTCAGAGTCTCTCAATGACTCACACTTCAATATTATAAGTTCAGTTGATATGATTATTCAAAATGATACATTAATTTTACGTATTTTTTACAATGGTACGTTAATATCAGAAGTGTACCGTGCGGAAGATCAGAAGAAACATATTGAGCGGATTATTGACCGCGATATCCAGCTCGATTTTATTCCGACGACTGCGCATAATCTATAAGTTTTAAACTTAGGAAGGGTTGTAAACTATGACTGAAGACAAAGCGAAAGATATTAAGAATCCGGACTACTATGACAACCGGGAAGTTTCCTGGCTATCCTTTAACTACCGGGTCCTTCAAGAAGCAGCGGACAAAAGAAATCCCCTGCTTGAACGTTTAGGCTTTTTAGCCATCGGCAGCTCCAATCTCGATGAATTTATGATGGTTCGGGTAGCTGGCTTACAAGACCAGTCCCACATGCAGGGCGACACCCGGGACTCGAAGAAACATTGGACTCCTGACCAACAGCTTGACGCCATTGCCAAGGCCAACCGAGAAAATGTGGACTACCAATACAAACTCTTGGACCGCTTAACCCAAATTTGTGCTAAAAACCAGATCCACTTCAGTCCGGTAGATAGTCTAGAAGATAAAGAAATTGACCAAGTCAAGCAATACTTTAACGAACAAATTTTCCCTGGCTTGACCCCTCTAGGCATCGATGCCTATCGCCCATTTCCCAATTTAAATAACAAGGTCAGCAACTTGTTCGTTAACCTGCATAGTGACCAAGGCGAAGAGATTGCCATCGTACCGATTCCCCAGCTCTTGGACCGCTACTACCATTTTGAAAAGCAGGGCCAGCACTACCTGGTTGACCTCCACGATATCGTCCAATATTTTATCGGCGAACTCTTTCCTGGCTACCAGGTGCTAAGCAGCTTCTACTTCAGAGTGACCCGGAACGCTGACCTGGAATTACATGAAGAGGGGGCCCAGGACCTCTTAGTCGTCATCGAAGACTATCTTAAGAAGCGTCGCAATGGAATCGCTGTACGGATTGAATTCGACCAACGCCAAGTGGATCCTGAGAGCTTCCACCAAAATGTAGCCTTCCTCATGGATGAGCTCCAACTCCAGGACCGCGATGCTTACTTCTTGAACGGTCCCCTCGACTTAACTGGTCTCAACGAAGCGGTCGACCTCTTAGAAGATACTTTCCCAGAAATGACCTTCAAAGACTTCAGCCCCGTCTACCCACCTGAGCTGGAACATGAAGGCCTCTTCGATTATATTGAGAAAAAAGACCTCTTCCTCCACCACCCCTATGATTCCTTCGACCCGATTGTCGAATTTATCTCCCAGGCAGCTGATGATCCAGCGACCATCGCTATTAAGATGACCCTCTACCGGGTATCCAGTGACTCGCCTATTGTCAAGGCACTCAAAAGAGCTGCCGAGAATGGCAAGCAGGTCACCGTCCTAGTCGAACTTAAGGCCCGCTTCGACGAAGAAAATAACGTCCAATGGGCCAAGGTTCTCGAAGGAGCTGGCTGCCATGTCATCTATGGGAAGTCCCACCTCAAGACCCACAGTAAGATTTCCCTCGTTGTTAAGCGCCAAGGCAAGCAACTCAAGCGCTATGTCCACCTTGGAACAGGTAACTACAATGATAAGACGGCCCGGGGCTATACCGATATGGGCGTGCTCACCACCAATCCTGAAATTGGTGAAGATGCCACCAACTTCTTCAACTATCTGAGCGGCTATGCAGAACAACCCGACTACCACCACCTCCATGTATCACCTTTCGATATTCGCGATTCTTATATTGAAGATATAAATGACGAAATCGAAATGCATAAGAAATATGGGAATGGTAAGATCATCGCTAAGATGAATTCACTCACTAGCTTGGATATTATCCGTAAGCTCTATGAAGCCAGCCAGGCCGGTGTCCAAGTTGACCTCATCATTCGCGGCATCTGCTGCCTGATCCCAGGCATTCCCGGCCTTTCCGACAACATCCGGGTCATCTCTGTCGTTGGGCGCTTCCTCGAGCACAGCCGGATTTACTACTTCCATAATAACGGCCAAGAGAAGCTCTTCTTGTCTTCAGCGGACATGATGACCCGTAATATGATCCGCCGGGTTGAGATTGAATTTCCGATCCTGGATCCTTCCATCCACAATGAAATCATGAATATCCTCAAGGTCTATTTTGCTGATAATACCAAGGCTCGCTACAAGCTCCCCGACTCTTCCTATGCCTATGTCCAAAACGATAAAGCAGAAGTCTCTGCCCAAGAAGAGTTCATGAAAAAGGCCTTGGCCAAGAAAAACAGCCAAGGCCCTAGCCAAGCCAAGAAAAGATGGTTCCAGCGCTTACCCTTCTCCTTTAGAAAATAGGGAAATAAGCAGTAAGTATTGATTTCCTGCTCTCTTTCATGTAATATTCGAGAGAAACAATAAATTAAAAAGCGAGGTAAAGCATCCATGTTAACTGTCAGCAATGTCAGTTTGCATTTCTCAGATCGCAAACTTTACGACAATGTGAATTTAAAATTTACCCCCGGTAACTGCTACGGCATTATTGGGGCCAACGGAGCAGGTAAATCAACTTTTCTTAAAATCCTATCCGGTGAAATCCAACCCTCAACTGGCCAAGTCAACTTAGACCCTAATGAACGCCTATCGGTCCTCAGCCAGAACCACTTTGGCTTTGAAGATTATACCGTGATCGATACAGTGATCATGGGGAACAAGGAACTTTACGAGATCAAAAATGAAAAAGATGCCATCTATGCTAAGGCTGATTTCACCGAAGCAGACGGCATCCGTGCCGGCGAATTGGAAGCTCAATTCGCTGAAATGAATGGCTGGGAAGCCGAATCTGAAGCGGCCCAATTGCTCACCGGTCTCGGCATTGAAGAAGCCGTCCACAACCAATTAATGAGCGAATTGGACGAAAAAGATAAGGTCAAGGTCTTACTGGCCCAAGCCCTCTTCGGCAACCCCGATGTCTTACTTTTGGATGAGCCGACTAATGGTTTGGATGCCGCATCCATTGAATGGCTGGCCGACTACCTGATCGACTATGAGAATACCGTGATCGTTGTTTCCCACGACCGCTACTTCCTCAACCGGGTCTGTACCCATATTTGCGATGTGGACTTTGGACGGATCCAGCTCTATGTCGGTAACTACGACTTCTGGAAGCAATCTTCTGAATTAGCCGCTAAATTGCAGGCCGATGCCAATGCTAAAAAAGAAGAAAAAGTCAAAGAACTCAAGGAATTTATCGCCCGCTTCTCCGCCAACGCTTCCAAGTCCAAACAGGCGACTTCACGAAAGAAGATGCTGGATAAGATTGAACTCGACGACATCCGTCCTTCCAGCCGTAAGTATCCTTTTGTCGGCTTTGAACCTGAGCGCGAAATCGGTAACGACGTCCTCACTGTTGAAGGGCTGTCTAAAACGATCGATGGGGTTAAGGTTCTCGATAACATTACCTTCAATCTCAAAAACGATGACAAGGTCGCCTTCGTGAGCCGCAACGACGCTTCCGTTACCGCCCTCTTCAAGATTATCATGGGCGAGATGGAGCCTGATTCTGGTAGCTATAAATGGGGCGTTACTACCTCCCAAGCCTACCTACCACGGGACAGTTCTAGCGAGTTCGATGGCCGTCAAGACACTATCTTAGAGTGGCTCTGGCAGTATGCCAAGACCCCTGAGGAGCAGGATAATACCTTCCTGCGCAGCTTCCTCGGCCGGATGCTCTTCTCCGGCGACGATGTCAATAAGCAAGTCAATGTCTTATCTGGTGGGGAAAAGGTTCGCTGCCTACTCTCTAAGCTCATGCTTTCTAAGGCCAATGTTCTGGTCATGGATGATCCAACCAACCACTTAGACTTGGAATCCATCACCAGCCTAAACGAAGGGCTCATCCGCTTCAAGGGCGTCCTTCTCTTCAGCTCCCACGACCGGGAATTTCTTTCTACTATTGCCAACCGTGTCATCCACGTCAGCGGCAATGGTATGGTAGACCGTATCGACACTGGCTACGAAGATTATCTCAATAATCCAGATACCCAAGAACGCGTCGAACAACTTTATAACTAACAAAAAAGCGTGAAATCATGAGCTCGTGATTTCACGCTTTTTCTAATACTTTTTCATCCAAAGTTGGTCGATATAATGGTTGTCCCGCTTGTGGATTACCATATCCGCCCGGTTGCGAGTTGGTAGGATGTATTCATTTAAATTGACTAGATTAATCTCTTGCCAGATCCGCTTGGCTTCTGCCATGGCCTGGTCTTCCGCCATCTGACTATAACGGTAATGGTGGTTATCAGGATTCTCTGCTGCCTTATGCATGAGCATCTTGAAACGCTCATAGTACCAGCGCTCAATACAGGTCGTATCCGCATCCACATAGATCGATAGGTCTGCAAAATCGCCCACAAAGACTTGCTCCTTATCATCCAATTGGAGTACATTGATGCCTTCAACTATCAAGATATTGGGATTCTTCAAGATTTGCTTAGCCCCCTCGACAATATCATAATTCTCATGGGAATAAACAGGAAAGGCAATGTTCCGTTTATTGTTCTTCACATCCGTCAGAAATTGCAGAAGTTTGGGCATGTCATAGCTTTCGGGGAAGCCCTTGCGGTTAAGAATACCGCGTTTAATCAATTCCTCATTGGGATAAAGAAAACCATCAGTCGTGACTAAGTCCACATTTAAATCAGGGAAGGCCTGGGATAAAAAGAGTCGCAAGAGACGGGCGGTGGTTGACTTGCCGACCGCTACCGAACCTGAAATGGCAATCATAAAGGGTGGGATCTCGGCTTCAATTCCTAGGAAGTGGTTGCGCCGCCGCTGCAAACGGCTATAATTGTCGCGGTAAATGGCAATTAATTGGGTCAGGGGCTCATAGACTTCCATGGCATCTGTTACCGATAATTCATCATTGAGGGAGATAATCTTTCTCAATTGTTTCTCCGTTAAATGAATTTCAATCGAGGGGTGAACTCGTTCCCGGTAGTCTCGCCACTGGACGCGGTCAATAATATGATAGGTTTCTGCTTCAATCAAAACAATTCTCCTTTAGTTTCCATCTCGTAAAAGCCAGCTCACATGGATCCGCGCACAGGAATTTTCTCCCATGAGAATCTGGTGCCAGCTCTGGGCTGGTGTCCCCTCTTCTTCAATTCGATTAGCCAGCTGATAGTCTTGGCCCAGGCCTATTTCATGGTCATAACTGATATCGAAGGTCTGGACGCGGTGATCGGCTATGAAAGTCCCCGGAACTTGGTTAAGGACCCAGCTAAGGTAGACCGAATTATTCACATGCTGGTTGGCGTCAATTTCGCTATAGTGAACCCTTGCTTCTGACAAGCTATCAACTTGCTTTAATGTCTTTTTAAAACGGTAGGGGCGTTCAGCCTTTTCACCAGTATTTTCTGCTTGGAGTTGGTCAGGAATCCGGACAATCTTACGCGCGGATAAGTCCATCAAGCTAAACTGGGACTGGCCCGAGACTACGACCTGACCGTCTGAATCATAGAAGCGGTAATAGCGGTAGATAAAGAAACGGTTGACCTCAATAATCCCTGTCTCTACTCGGACCTTATCGCCCAAGCGGGGGAGATGTTGGCAAGCAAAATGATGGTTCAAGACAATCCAATTATAACCTGCTGGAGTCAGGTCAGAAGGCCAATCATATTCCTGGTTAGCCACTAATTGGAAAACCAAGTCTACCATCCCCTTCATGGTCAGGTCTCCATAGGCATCACAAAAAAGTTCAGTCAAAACAAATTCCTTGCTATAGGCTGCCATCCAAATTCCCACTTTCCAACGTAATCTTCATCTAATTTTACAATACTGTCATCATACCAAAAAATTTAAAGTCTGCCTAGACCTAGGCGCTAAAGAAAAGGCTAGTCCTTGTGCTCTTTTTTCTCTTTTTCCTGTTCGTTGCGGATAGCTTGATAGTCAGGATCCTTCTTGCCCCGTCTAAGGCGTGCCCTAAATTCGGACTGCATCAGCTTGCGGATACTCTTAGCCGATAGCTTCTCATTGCGGACATCGTGCTCAGCGATAACGCGAAGAACAGAAATATAGGACATAGCTAGGGCAGTGGTCACAATAGAGGCCGTTGCTCCAGAGATTGCTCCACCGGCTAGGCTGCCCAAGCCTGGAATGAGCTTAAAGATATTGCCCACCAGGGTCCGGCCCAAGAAAGTCGCTCCCGTAGTGCCCCCCACTGCCCCAATCAGGCCCACTAAAGTCTGGTGTTCCAAAGAAACGCCAAAAATAGCGGTAATATGAGCAAGCATGGAGATCTGAAGGGGAACGATTAAAGCTGCGTCTGCGAAAGGAATGGGGGTAAAGCCCACACCAAATGTTGAAATAATATAGCGGCGCGCCCAACGTCGCGCCAGACGTGCTTTGCGGTCGAGATCTCCCTGTTGGGCATTGTTAAAAGCATCCTGAACATCAAGGGGAATGACAGCCAGGGTTTGCTCAATCAAGTGGTTTAAGGCGTAAACTTCCACCGTGTAGTCTGGGGTCACCGGATAATCCTTGGCCATGATCGGGACCACCGCTTGAACCTTTAAGTTCAGATTTTCCAAGTATTTTTTGAAGTCTTGGGCAGGTTGACCGATCGCCTGGGTTAAAACTAGAATAACCGGCATCTTCTCAGCTAGACCCTGGATAAAGTCCTTCTCCATAGGCTCAATTCGCGACGAGGAGGCGTTAATGCAGTAATAGGCGCAGTGCATGATCTCGCCCTTGGCCTCCAATTGATCCAAACATTCATTGATCTCCCGTGCCACTTGGTCTTGGATGGCTGCGTCCAATTCCAAGCCTCTTGTATCATAGAGGACGAGGGGCAGGTTATCCTTGGTAATCTGGCGCAAATGCTTAGTAATCGGCTCGCCAATCCCTGTTTCTACTAAGCGTTCGCGAAAGACCCGGTTAATAAGGGTTGATTTTCCCACTCCTGTCTTACCAACGACTAAGATATGGATGGGTTTCATTTTTTTGATTTCATCTTGGGTCTGCTGGGTTAATTCCTCAATCAAAGAGAGGTCAACAGCTGATGCTTTCTTCATAGAATCCTCCTTGGTCATCATTAGAATGTTTATATAGATATGATATAATATGATTAAAAATGATAGGATGTGTTAACGTGCCCAGCCAACAAAATATCTTTAAGGATCCCCAAATTCTGCAATCCAAGTCTTACCAGGTCACGAATGAGGTCTTCTGCGCCGTTAGTCACGGCATCGGGCTCATTTTGGCCATTATCGCTTGCGTCAGCCTGTCGATCAAGGCTGTGCGCTTAGACAGCTCCCTCCACCTCTTGGCCTATCTTAATTTTACACTGGCTATGTGTATGCTTTATTTTAACTCAACTCTCTACCATAGTCTAAAATTTACCCGCGTCGCCCCACTTTTTCGCGTCTTTGACCATTGTTCCATCTATTTATTGATTGCTGGTTCTTATGCCCCCTACTGCCTCCTAGTCCTCCCAGCTGGGATCGGTTGGCCCATCTTTATCCTAGAATGGCTGATTGCAGCCCTCGGCATCTTCCTCTCATTAAAGGCTAGCGAGCGCTTTAAACGCTGGGAGACCTGGACCTATATCGCCATGGGCTGGTTGGTTATCTTTACCCTAAAGCCGCTGATCGATCATCTTTCTCTGCCTGGGCTCATCTGGACCCTTATCGGCGGTATCGCCTACACTCTGGGTACCTACTTCTACATCAAAGATGACCAAGTCGCCTACTACCATGTGGCCTGGCATCTCTTCGTTATGGTCGGCAGCGCCTGCTTCTTCATTGCCATCTTATCTTATACTTAAGGGCTTTTTTCCAAAAAAGGGCCATTCTTTAGCATTCTTGGCTTAGAATATGTTAAAATGTTAAAGTGGTAGAGAAGAGATTCTCCAAATTATAAATAAAGATACATAAATATCAATTGAAAGAAGGAAGACTATGATTTATAAAGTTTTTTACCAAGAAACAAAAACTGAAGTGCCAACGCGCGAACATACGCAGTCACTTTACATCGATGCTGAATCGGTCACTGAAGTACGCCGTATCCTCGATGAAAAAACCCCTTACCATGTTGAGCACATTCAATTATTAGATGACGCTCACTTAGCCTATGAGCAAAAGAGTGACCGTTTCGAATTGACGGAGTTTGCTGATTAATGAAATTGAAAATTAAAAACCACGAAACTGCTGTTTTCGCCATTGGGGGTTTAGGCGAAATCGGTAAGAATATGTACTGTATCCAATTCCAAGATGAAATCATCGTCCTCGATGCGGGCGTTATGTTCCCGGAAGATGACCTGCTCGGAATTGACTATGTGATTTCAGATTATTCCTATCTGATTGAAAATAAAGACAAGATCAAGGGCGTCTTCATCACCCATGGTCACGAAGACCATATTGGAGGGGTGCCCTTCTTGCTCAAGCAAGTTAATGTGCCGATCTATGCCGGGGCCCTTTCCCTGGCGCTGATCCGGGGTAAATTGGAAGAACACCACTTGCTCCGTGACGCCGAGCTCCATGAAGTGGACGAAGATAGCGTCATCAAATTCCGCAAAACCCAGGTCAGTTTTGCCCGGGTAACCCACTCTATTCCGGATGCCATGGCCATCTGTGTCAAGACGCCTTCCGGGAATATTGTCTTCACTGGGGACTACAAGTTCGACTTTACCCCAACCGGTAAGAAGGCGGACCTGCACAAGCTAGCCCGTCTAGGTGACGAAGGGGTCCTCTGCTTACTCGGTGACTCCACCAACTCCGAAATTACTGGCTTCACCAAGTCAGAACGGGTCGTTAGCGGCGCCTTAAAAGATATCATCGATAAAATCGAAGGCCGGATTATTTTTGCCAGCTTTGCTTCAAATATCTCCCGGCTTTCGGAAGCCATCGACATTGCCATCGCCAACAACCGCAAAGTGGCCGTCTTCGGCCGGTCCATGGAAAATGCCGTGCGCAATGCTCAAGAAATTGGCTACTTCGACCTACCAAAAGGTGTCTTAATCGATGGTAAGGACATTAACAAGTATCCAAGCAACGAAGTCATGATCATGTGTACCGGGTCTCAGGGTGAACCTATGGCGGCCTTGAGCCGGATTGCGAACGGTACCCACCGGCAGATCTCCATCCAAGATGGGGATACTGTTATCTTCTCCTCCTCCCCTATTCCAGGGAACACAACCAGTGTTAACCGCGTGATTAACAAATTGTTGGAAGCCGGAGCAGAAGTGGTCCACGGTAAGATTAACAATGTCCACACCTCCGGCCACGGCTCGCAAGAAGAACAGAAGCTCATGCTGAGCCTCTTGAAGCCTAAATACTTCATGCCGGTCCACGGAGAATACCGTATGCTCTCCATCCAAGCTGATACAGCGGTCAGCCTAGGTATCCCACGGGAGAATACCTTCATCATGGACAACGGTGATGTCCTCGCCCTGACTGAAAATTCAGCGCGCCGGGCGGGTCATATCCCTGCCAATGATGTTTATGTTGACGGCAAGGGCATCGGCGATATCGGCAATATTGTCCTCAGAGACCGCCATAAGTTGTCAGAAGATGGCCTAGTCCTAGTGGTTGTCAGCATCGACTTCGAGACCAACCAATTACTAGCTGGCCCAGCCATCGTATCTCGCGGTTTCATTTACATGCGCGAATCCGAAGACCTGATCAGCGACGCCCAACGTGTCATCCAGACCGCCGTTATCGGTCACTTAAATTCAGGTAACAAAGTCAACGAAAAAATCCTACGCGACAGCATCCAAAACTCACTCCAACCCTTCCTATACAAACGGACCAAACGCAACCCGCTCATCATGTCCGTCGTCATGTCCGTTTAAAATAAGGGTGTGAGGGCGCGCGGTTAGAAGTGGACCTCTGGAGCAAAGCGGCAGAGAAGACTACAAGTCTTCGGCGGCGCTTTGTGAAGAGGAGCCACTTCTGCGCGACCGAACCCGACTAAAAGGGTGAGAGGGAGCGCGCTCAGCTTCCTTTCACTGGAGCAAGTCACCAGAGCAGTCTGCAAGACTGCGGCGGAGACTTGTGAAGTGACAAGGAAGCTGCGCGACCGAACCCGACTATAAGGGTGTGAGGGCTAGCGGGAGAAATAGACCTCTGGAGTCAAAAGCCAGGGAAGACTGAAAGTCTTCGGCGGATTTTAGTGAAGAGGAGCTATTTCTGCTAGCCCGAACCCGACTAAAAAAGGGTGTGAGCAAGAGCGATTAGCTTTGGATGCTTGGAGTAAGTTGGAATAAGGGCAAGCCTTGCTTGCACGTTTCCAACTTGCGAAAGCACGCCAAAGCTGCTCTTGCGAACCCGACTAGATAGGGTATGAGACTTGGCGGTTAGACTCGGATGATTGGAGCAATTAAGGATAAGAGCGAAACATTCGCTCGTTTCTTAATTGTAAAATCACTCCGAGTCTGACAAATCGAATCCGACTAAAGGGTGTGAGCGCTAGCGTTTAATCTTATACATAAGTCATAAAAAAGGAGTAAGTCTTCAGCTGAAGGCTTACTCCTTTTCTTCTTTGACGAGACCATGTTTAAAGGCATAGATAGTAGCTTGAGTCCGATCAGAAACTTCTAATTTAGACAAAATATTAGAGACATGGGTCTTGACCGTTTTTAATGTAATAAACAAGAGATCAGCAATTTCCTGGTTGGACTTGCCTTCAGCAATTAGAGCTAAGACTTCCAATTCGCGCCGGGTGAGGTCATCGTGTAAGTGGCGCTCCTGGGCCTTGTGCTTATCTTCTTGCATCTTCTCAGACACAGCCTGGGTCATGACTTCCTGTCCGGCTATCACTTGGCGAATGGCTTGAGCAATTTCCTGGGCAGAGGATGTCTTCAAGATGTAGCCCTTAGCCCCTGCTTCCATGGCGGGATACAATTTATCATCATCTAAGAAGCTCGTTACCATCAGGATCCGAGCTTCTGGCCAGTCAGCTAAGATAGCCTGGGTAGCCTCGATGCCATCCATTTCATCCATAACAACATCCATTAAGATAAGGTCTGGTCGTAGGTCTAGGGCCTTATCATAGGCTTCCTGTCCGTTAACTGCCTCGCCTATGACCTCAATGTCTTCCTGGATAGCCAGATACGAGGCCACCCCTAAGCGAACCATCTCATGGTCATCTACAATTAATACTTTAATCATCTAAGTCGTCCTCTTTCTATTCTGGTCTAGGGCAATTTGGATCCGTACTTGGGTCCCCTGCCCCTCCTGGCTAATCATCTGTAGCTCGCCTGCTAGCTGGTCTACCCGTTCGCGGATGTGTTGGAGGCCATAGCCCCCTCGCTGGTCTGCTCCTTGCTTAAAGCCTCGCCCATTATCCCTAAAGACTAAATAGAGCCGGTCTTGCCGGGTAAAGAGCTGGCACTCAATCTCCGTCGCTTGGGCATGGCGCAAGCTATTGGATAAGAGTTCTTGGACAATGCGGAAGAGATTATTCTCAATTTCTTTATCCAAGTCCCCCACATCGAAGCGGGTCACAAAATGAATGGCCAACTTGCCTTCTAATTCATCAAAAAGATGCTGGATCCCCTGGGCCAGGCTCCGTTTTTCTAAGGCAATGGGTCGCAGATGGAGTAGGAGGGCCCGCAATTCATTTTGGGCATTTTGAGCTAGATTGGCAATCTTCTGTCGGAGGTCAACTTCTGGCCCTGTCTGTTGGTCAGAGACTTGATCCAGGGTGGCCAGGAGCATGGTCATTGCGAAGAGTTCCTGGCTCACCGAATCGTGGAGTTCCCTGGCCACACGCTGGCGCTCAGCCTGGATAATATCTGCCTCAGATTTACCTGTACTGGCCTGGTCTAACTGCAGGTGCAAGTTTTGCCTTTCCAAGCGTCCCGCCTGAATTCTTGTCTTTAAATGGTCTAGCCTAGCCAAGAGCTTAGGGCTCAGATAGAGATTTTCCTTCAAATTCAAACGGTCCAGCTGGTGGATATTGCCTTGGCTGAGCTGGTCGAGGTAATGAAGCAAGAGTTCCTCATCCCGAAAGATTAAACTATACAAGCACAAGGATAAAACCAAAGCTAAGAAGCTGGGCAATAAGAGAAAGGCCAGACCGAGTGGGAGGTCCTGCCAAGTCCATTGGAAGGGAGGCAACCAGCCGAGTTCAAAACAAAAATACAGAGTCAGGGCAAACAAGGCATAGCTAAAGATTAAGCAGACCATAAAAATGGAAAACAAACGCCGCCATTTCATAGGAAAACCACCTCAACTTCCCCCCAGAACTGGGTCAAGTCAATAATCAATTCCCGGTCCTCATCCAAGTGGTCGCCTGTACGAAGCGACAAGCGCTGGTTGTTTAGGCAATAGGTCTGTCCTTGCCAGGTCAAGCGTGTTCGATAGGCCTGGATATTTAGTTGGCAGGCCTGGGCTTGGGGAACGACTAATTTTATCCGACCGTGGAGCTGGCTAACCGCCAACCACTGCTTGCCCTTAACTGGCAACTTCTCAGTCAGATCAATAAAACGGTAGGCGTGGAGAGAATAATCATGGAAGCTATTCCAGTCATAAGTCTTGACCGGTACCGTCTTGAAGCCAAGCCAGTCATCCAATTGAAAGAAAGTACCTCGGTCTTGGCCTAGCCCTTCTTCACCCTGGACTACTTGAAAGTCAGTAGTATTTCCTTTCTCTTTTTGCCAAAGCTGGATAGCAAGGATCAGACCAACTAGAGATAGGATCAGCCAAAAATGGGGCAGCTGAAAAAGACTCAGACAAAGGATTAACACTGCCAGAAAGAATAAAGGCAAGCAAATATAGGCTGGCCAGGTCTTCCCTGCCGGGGCCAGCGTGAACAGTCCAAGTAAGCTAATCGCTATGAAAAAGACTAGGAAGAGCCCCAGCGCTTGTGAAAAATCATAAAGAACGAAGCCTAGAATAAACAAGGCCAGCAATTGGCAAATAAACTTCAAAACCATCCCTCCTTTCCTACTATTATAACAAATCCTCAGACTAATGAATAAAAAAGCTGGAACAAAAAGTCCCAGCTTCAATAAATTATTATACAATATTATAAAATGTTTTGTTGCAAAACAAGATTAAAACCTACAGTCGGGTTCGGTCGCGCAGAACTGGCTCCTCTTCACAAAATCCTTCCGAAGGCCTCCAGCCTTCTCCAGTCTTTTGCTCCAGAGGTCCACTTCTAACCGTGCTCCCTCTCACCCTGCTTAGTCGGGTTCGCAGTTGCAGACTTGAAGTGACTTCAGCTAATCGGAACGACCGGCTAAAGCCGCTCTTTTCCGTTTGGCTTCCAGTCATTCAAGTCTAAGCGCAACTGCTCACACCCTGTGTAGTCGGATTCGGTCGCGCAGAACTGGCTCCTCTTCACAAAATCCTTTCGAAGGCCTCCAGCCTTCTCCAATCTTTTGCTCCAGAGGTCCACTTCTGACCGCACGCCCTCTCACCCTTCTAGTCGGGTTCGGTCGCGCAGCTTCCTTGTCACTTCACAAGTCTCCGTCGCAGTCTTGCAGACTGCTCTGGTGACTTGCTCCAGTGAAAGGAAGCTGAGCGCGCTCCCTCACACCCTTCTAGTCGGGTTCGACTTGGCAGTCTCGAAGTGATTTCACAAGTTAGAAACGAGCGACTGCTTCGCTCTTATTCTAACTTGCTCCAATCATCCGAGCCTGATTGCCAAGTCTCACACCCTTTAGTTGGGTTCGAGGCTGCAGAAAGGACTCCTCTTCGCAAAATGCTATCGAAGGCTTGCAGCCTTCTCTAGCATTTTACTCCAGAGGTTCCTTTCTCCCGCATCCTCTCACACCCTTTCTTTACTCAGCGTTTTCTACTGCTGTGATTTTGAGGGCGAGTTCGCCGCCTGGGGTTTCGAAGCTGACTTGGTCGCCGACTTTTTTGCCGATGAGGGCTTGGGCGATTGGAGATTCGTTGGAGATTTTGCCTGAGAGTGGGTCTGCTTCAGCCTTACCTACAATGGTATAGGCTTCTTCGTCACCGTCTGGCAATTCCACGAAAGTCACTTTACGACCGATTGAAACTTCGTCGCTGTCTAATTCGTCAGGGTTAATGATTTCAGCATAGCGGATCATTTTTTCCAATTTGGCGATCTGCCCTTCCACGAAGGCTTGTTCGTCTTTGGCTGCCTCATATTCAGAATTTTCTGAGAGGTCCCCATATGAACGTGCGATCTTAATCCGGCTTACGACTTCAGGACGTTTATTTACTTTTAAATCTTCTAATTCAGCTTCAAGGCGCTGTTTGCCTTCGATTGTCATTGGATAGCTTTCTTCTACCATGAATCTTACTCCTTCATAAATAAATTAAAAATCAATAGCAATAGGGTACCACTTTCATGGCCCTATTGCAATATAAGAATGGCTTATTTTAAGATATCTTTTATCTTAGTTTGTAATAAGTCAATGGCCACGTAGTTCGAGCCACCTTCTGGAATAATCAGGTCGGCAAAACGTTTCGTGGGCTCGATAAATTCTTCGTGCATGGGTTTAACGACAGACATGTATTGGTCAATGACAGAATCTAGGGACCGGCCCCGTTCGGCCATATCACGCTTGATGCGACGGATAATCCGAATATCCGCATCAGTATCAACAAATACCTTGATCGTCATGAGATCCCTTAGTTCTGGATCATAGAGTGAGAGGATCCCTTCTAGGATAATAATCTTCTTAGGCTCAACATGGACCGTCTCCTGGCTCCGATTGTGTTCAGCAAAGTCATAGACTGGCATGTCGATAGCTTGGCCCTGGCTTAATTGGCTAATATGTTCCTTCAAAAGTTCCATATCAAAAGCCAGGGGATGATCATAATTGGTCTTCTGACGCTCTTCCATGGTCAGATGGGTCTGGTCTTTGTAATAGGCGTCTTGGGGGATGTAAACAATGGATACATCCTTAAATTCTTCCATAATCCGCTGAGTAATGGTTGTCTTCCCACTCCCGGTTCCCCCGGTCACGCCGATAACGATTTGTTCTGTCATATTCTCTCCTCTTAATTACTTGAACTTGTTGCTTGTGATTGACTTTGGACAGTTGATTGACTGGCCTTAGGTTGAGCTAGCTTGGCGTCCTCTTCGCTGACGTGTTCATCAACTAGCTTGAGATGGTCTTCATAGGTCTTGGAATAATAAACTTCCCCTGTTGACAGGTCGGCCACAAAATAATAGTAGTCATTTTCTTTGGGATTGAGGACTGCCTGGAGCGATTCCGCCCCTGGATTATTATAAGGGCCTGGTCCTAAGCCTGGATTCTTGTAGAGATTGTAAGGGGAATCCACCTGGGTATCCTTGATGGTCACGTAAGACTTGTGTTCACCCAAGGCGTAATTGACTGAGATGTCCGATTGGATAGGCATCTTGTCGGCTAGACGGTTATAGAAGACCCCTGCGATCATGGCCCGGTCCTCCGTAGTCGAGGCTTCAGCCTCTACTAGAGAAGCTAGGGTGAAGATTTCGTTCACAGATAGGTCAGAAGCCTGGAAGGCGGCCTTGTTATTTTGGTAGAACTTATTCGTTTCATCCACCATCTGGGTCACAAAAGCTTCGAGGTCTTGGCCCTCCCGCAACTGGTAGGTTGCCGGGAAGAGATAGCCTTCTAATTTATAACGGACATCGTTATTTTGGCTCACATCAGCCAGAAGCTCCGGATAAGTGGCCAGGAGCTTTTGGAAATAATCTGGACTGGTCACAAGGGCCATGAAGTCTTGGGCTGAGAAAGGCGTATTCTGCTCGATAATGGTCGCCATCGACTCAATATCCGTCCCTTCTGGAATAGCAATTCCTGCTTCCATTTCCTTAGCCCCTTCAGCTAAGTTTTTAGCTGCTTGGGAGAAGCTAGAATGGGTTTGCATTTTATAAGTTCCCGCTTGGAGGTTTTTAATTGGGTTGAAACGCAGATAGAGGCGGAAAATATCATCATTAAAAATGACCTGCTTATCCTCTAATTCCTGGGCCACACTGGCTTGGGTCGCGCCCTGGGGAACTTCGATGACAATATCCTTGGAAGGCTTAAGGCCCCCAGTTGATGCCATAACCCCAATATAAGCTGCAAAAGCTAAGACGATAATAATCAGGGTCACGAATAAAGAAGTGATTAAACGGTTGGTCACCGACTTCCGCTTGGGCCCTTGACCTTCTAAGTGTTCCTGTTCGGCTGTTTGTCTAGGCTGCCTTCTTGTTCTTTTTCTCATGTGAACGCTCCTATTCTCTGTTCTCTAGTCGATTCGTGTCAGTGTGCCAATCACAAGGCAAATTATTGGGCAGACTCTCGCCTGCCACATGATAAAAAAAGAGGCTGGCTTGACGCTGCCATCTCTCAGCCTCTTCTTCAACTGCATCCGTTAACCTGCCCCTATTTGCCAGAATCCTTAGCGGGGTCCAGGAGCCTTGCAGTCAATTACAATTCATCAGATATAAAGGTATTTAAAACTTCCTCTACCATGTTCCACTCTTCATCACTTTCAATAGGATAGAGACTGCCATTCAATTCATCGTCACTCTCTTGGTAAGAGAAAGCTTGAATTTCAATATCATCGCTGTCCCCTAAACCTGCTGGATAGAGCAGGACATAGGACTTACCAAAATCATCTGATTCGAAGGTAAATAGAATCTCATAGAGGCTCTCATTGCCCTCTTCATCATAAATGGTAATTAATTCTTTATTTTCTTCACTGGCCATTATTTCTCACGCTCTTTCTTGGTCTAAGTAGGTCTGTAAGATAAGAACCGCAGCAAGCTTATCGATCACCTGCTTACGCTTCTTACGGCTCACATCCCCTGCTTCAATTAACATCCGTTCAGCCTGCATAGTCGTCAAACGCTCGTCTAAATAAACAACTTCTAGGTCAAAGTGTTGCTTCACCCTATCGCCATAAGCGCGTGAAGCTTCCGCACGGGGGCCTTCTGAATTATTCATATTTTTGGGTAGGCCAATCACGACCTTGGTCGCCTGGTAGCTGTCAATCAACTCGCCCAAACGGTCTAAGCCAAATTCCTCTTGGTCTTCATTAATCCGGATGATCTCTAAACCTTGGGCAGTCAGTCCAAGGGGGTCGCTAACAGCGACCCCCACAGTTCTTGAACCAACATCTAATCCTAAATACCTCTTCATTAGACCTCGCGCCCACTCTTTTCCATATAACTGCGAATTAATTCTTCAATAATCTCGTCACGTTCATGATAACGAATTAGGTTGCGGGCCTGGTTATGCCGAGGAATGTAAGCTGGGTCTCCAGACAAGAGATAGCCTACAATCTGACTACTTGGATCATAGCCTTTTTCTACAAGTGCATCATATACGATATCCAGTGTTTCACGAACATTTTTTTCTTTATTCTCATCAAACTTGAAAAGAACTGTTTCATCTTTGACACTCATACCTTATCGCACCTCCAAATCTTTTAACATCATTTTAACCAAAATCTGACAGAAGTACAAGAAGCTAGGCCCTATGTAATCAAAACTTAAACTTGGGTTAACACCTTCTTCACCTCAGCCAGGGCATCAGGAATCCCCGCTGGGTTCTTACCACCGGCTTGGGCCATGTCTGGACGGCCGCCACCGCCTCCGTTAATCTTAGGCGCAATTTGCTTAATAATATCGCCTGCTTTGAGACCCTTGTCGACCAAGTCCGTTTTAACAGCGACTAAGAGATTAGCCTTGCCCTTGTTTGAAGTAGCGAGAACGAGAAGGTCAGAGTCTGTTCTTTGCTTCCATTCGTCAGAAATCTTCCGTAGGTCGTCCATGTTGCGGTTAGGTAATTCTTGGGCGATCAGACGGATACCAGCTACTTCTTCTACATCTTGGAAGATATCCTTAGCTGCTTGGGCATTGGCCTTGGCATGGAGGGATTCAATTTCCTGGCTCATTTCTTTGTTTTGGCTTTCTAATTGTTTGATCCGATTTAAGATGCCATCTCTTTCCTTGGCCTTGCTTTCCACGCGAATATCTTCCAATAAGTCTTCTAAGCCCTGGAAGTATTGGACAGCAGCCTTAGAGGTTAGAGCTTCAATCCGGCGCACGCCAGAGCCGACACCTGTTTCGCTGGTAATCTTGAAGAGGCCAATCTCAGCGGTATTCTTCACATGGGTCCCCCCGCAGAGTTCAATCGACCAATCCGCTACCTTGACCATGCGGACTTCATCCAACTTGTCATACTTGTCGGTAAAGAGGGCCATTGCTCCTTCTGCCTTAGCTGTATCAGCATCTGTAATCACCGTCTTCACAGGAATCGAATCATAAATTTTTTGGTTAACCTCATCTTCAATAGCTTGAAGTTGGTCCGCTTCGATATGACCAAAGTAAGTAAAGTCAAAGCGGAGATAGCGGTCGTCTAAGAGAGAGCCCGCTTGGTTAACCTGGTCACCTAAGACATCCTTCAAGGCTTGGTGGAGCAAGTGAGTAGCTGTATGGTTCTTACGGATCAAGCTGCGACGCTCCTTGTCCACCACTAAGCGCACCTCTTGGTTGAGGTCCAAGGACTGAATGGTTTCAATTTCATGCAGGTTCTGGTCATTAGGGGCGTGTTGGACATCAGTGACATAGGCCAATAATTCACCCGCTGGACTGTAAATGGCGCCAGTATCCCCGACCTGGCCCCCCCGTTCGCCGTAGAAAGGCGTCTTGTCAGCGACTAAGTAAGCGACGCTATCAGCGGGAACATGGTCCACTAATTGGTCTTCATAAACCAAGGCATTAATCTGAGCCAGGCTTTCTGTCTCTTGGTAGCCAGTAAATTGACTCGGCACGTCAAGCTCAGAAAGGACGGTCGATTGGACAGCCAAGCCCCCCATTTGTTTGCGGGCAGCCCGAGCTCGTTCACGTTGGGCTTGCATTTCGTCATTGAAACCTTGCTCATCAATGCCGAGGCCTTCTTTTTCCAAGAGCTCTTCGGTCAGTTCCAGTGGATAACCGTAAGTATCATAGAGCTTAAAGGCATCTTGGCCGGAAAGGACCGTTTGATTATTTTCTTTGAGGGCCTGAACCATGTCATCGAGAATAGCTTGACCTTCTTCAATGGTTTCTTGGAAACGTTTTTCTTCCTGGCTAATGATAGTTTCGATGAAGTCTGCCTGTTGGCCAATATTTGGATAGTGGCTTCCCATCACTTCAGCTACAACGGGAACCAATTGGGCCAAGAAGGCTTCCTTGATCCCAAGTTGTTTAGCGTACATCACGCTGCGGCGGATTAAACGACGGAGGATATAGCCCCGACCTTCATTAGAAGGTAAGGCCCCGTCACCGATGGCAAAGCTTACCGCCCGGACATGGTCAGCGATCACTTTAAAAGCCGTATTAATTTCTGGATTTTCCCCGTAATGGTGGCCGTCAGTCAGCGGTTCAATGGCCTTAATAATCGGAACGAAGAGGTCGGTTTCAAAGTTAGTTTCCGTATTTTGGATGACGCTGGTGATCCGCTCAAGCCCCATGCCGGTATCAATATTCTTCTGTTCGAGGGGTTGGTAACTTCCGTCAGGCATGTGGTTGAATTGGGAGAAGACCACATTCCAAATTTCGAGATAGCGTTCATTCTCGCCCCCTGGATACATTTCAGGATCGTCATCGGCTAAATCTTGGAAAGCTTGGCCCCGGTCAAAAAAGATTTCCGTATCGGGTCCACAGGGGCCTGCGCCCAAGTCCCAGAAGTTATCTTCTACGGGAACAAAGTGGTCTTCACTCAGTTGGGTGGTTTCACGCCAGATATTTAAACTCTCTTCATCGTCTGGATGATAGGTCATATACAGGCGGTCTTTGTCTAAGCCCAACCACTTCTCATCAGTAAGGAATTCCCAGGCCCAAGGCAGCATTTCTTCCTTGAAATAGTCGCCAATGGACCAGTTCCCTAACATTTCAAAGAAAGTTTGGTGGCGGGCAGTTACCCCGACATTCTCAATGTCATTGGTCCGGATACATTTTTGGGCATTGGCAATTTTAGGGTTTTTAGGTTTTTCTGACCCATCCAAATAATGTTTCAGGGCAGCTACCCCTGAGTTGATCCATAAGAGGGTCGGATCATCTTGGGGAACCAGCGAAGCGCTGGGATAGATATCGTGGGACTTGCTTTCCCAGAAATCTAAGAATAATTGCCGAATGTCTGCACTAGTTAATTGTTTCATCATATCCTCCTAAAAAAATAACGGCGCTATTACAATAAAGGGCGCTTGAAACGCGGTACCACCTTTATTGTAATATCACCGTCTTTGATATTACCACTTCATTAGCTTGTTAACGCGAGCGCGGCAAATTTTCATCTGCGATTTTAAGAAGAGAGCGTCCATTGAGGAGTGAACGCTTGCACTATCCGTTCTCGCTAGTAGTCTCATGGATAAATTCTTCTCTAGATTTCAAATCATACTGATTATAATGCGTCTTAGGCCATGCTGTCAAGTCGCAGGCCCATTCTTCTAGAAATCATAGGGACTTAACCCATCCATCCCAATCATCGGGTCAATGGCCTGGCTGGCTACCAGGTCTGGGGTCAGTCGCTTAGGGCCCTGGTCAAGATCGGGAGTCTCGGCTTTTGAAGCTGCTTCTCTAGGGGGCTGTTTTAGTTCAGAAGCTATTGCTTCCTTCTGATTCGCCGGAGATTCTTTACCGGCACGAATCAATAGGAAATCATAGAGCTGGGTCTGCCGGCTAGCGCCCTGGTGCTGGATAGCATGGGCAAAGGCCGCCTCTTCCCCGCACATAATCAGAGACTGCTTAGCTCGGGTAATAGCTGTATAGACCAGGTTGCGCTTGAGCATACGTTGGTGCTGGTGGACCAAGGGTAGGATGACAATAGGGAATTCCGAGCCCTGGGCCTTATGGATAGAGGTACAGTAAGCCAGAGTCAACTGCTTCCAGTCGGTTCGCGTATAGGTCACCTCGACCTCATCGAAGGCTACCACGATTTCATCTGCCTTTGATGCGGTTTCCTTGGCGAAGAAGATGGCCACAATTTCCCCCATATCCCCATTAAAGACATTCTTTTCAGCCTGGTTTTGCAGCTGGAGCACCTTATCCCCTACCCGAAATATCTTCTCAAAGTAGACCACTTCCCGCCGCTGGTTATCGGGATTGGGATTTAAGCGCTCTTGGAGGACCTCATTGATGTGGTCGATTCCTGCCTCACCCTTATACATGGGAGCGAGAACTTGGACATCGCACAAAAGATAGTCCTTGGCCACGGCACGTTCGGCGATCTGGGCAACGATTTCCGCAATTTGCGCGCTCTGGGCCTTGATAAAGGACCGATCAGCGTGTTGGCGAGTCAGGTCTGGCGAGAGCAGGCCCTGCTTGATCTGGTGGGCCAATTCGGTAATCGAGGAGTCATCACTCTGCCTAAAAATTTCATCCAACTCCCGGGCTGGTGCGACCTGGGCCCTCAAGATGTCAGCCAGCACCTGGCCAGGGCCAACTGACGGCAACTGGTCCTCGTCCCCGACAAAGATGACCTGCATATAAGGCGGGATGCTCTCAAGGAGCTGGTAGGCTAGCCAGGTATCTACCATGGACAGTTCATCGACAATCAAGAGGTCGGCTTCTAACATCTGCCCGATTCCCTCGACCCCTTCATCGGATTCATCCTTGGTCAGGCCGAGCAAGCGGTGGAGAGTCGAGGCGGGTAGACCAATCACTTCAGACATCCGCTTAGCCGCCCGTCCTGTTGGCGCGGCTAAGGCTATAGGGAAGCTGTCCTCCAGATAGTCTTCCTCCGCCAAGGACAGGTTTTTAAGCTGGGCATAGACAGCAACAATCCCCTTAAGGACCGTCGTCTTCCCCGTCCCGGGCCCACCAGTTAGGACATAGAATTTGGATTGGAGGGCTTCTTTAATGGCTTGTTTTTGGGCATGGCCATATTTGAGATTCCACTCAATCTCCACCTGATCAATAGCCCGGTCAATGGCTTCATGGGCTAAATCCTGACCGAGCGGAGAGGCAATCATATCCGTCAGGCGGCGAGCAATAGTCTCCTCTTGTAAGAAGAGATGGGGCAGGGCCACCCGGGTCGAACCTTCAGGGCAGATAAGGAGGCCTTCTTCCAGCATTTGGTCTAAAGTATCCTGGACAGCTTGAGCGGGCACCCGGTCCTGGTAGAGGCCCAGATTGACCTGATCTGTCGCCACTTGTACCAACTGGTCCGCTTCCACATAAGTATTGCCGGACCGGTAGCAGATTTCATAGAGGCAATAATTTAGAGCACCAGCCAAACGCTTGGGACTATCATAGGCCAAGTCCATCTTAGCCGCTAGCTGGTCCGCCCGCTTGAAACCGAAGCCCTCAATCTCACGCACCAATTGATAGGGGTTCTCCTCGATCACGTCCACGGCTTGGTCCCGGTATTTCTCATAGATCCGAGCAGCCAGGCTAGACGAAAAGCCCCATTCGGAGAGCTGCATTATCACCCGCTGACTGCCTTGGTCTTCTTGAATCAACTCCACCAGCATGGTCCGCAATTTCTTGGAAAGCCCTTTGACTTCCTTCAATCGTTCAGGCTCAGTTAATATCACATCGATGGCCTGGCTACCGAGGACTTCGACAATCCGGCTGGCCAAGGTCTTCCCAATGCCTGGAAACTGCGAAGAAGAAAAATAACGGACTAGTCCATTCTTACTGGTGATTTTAACCGGTTCAACAGATTGGACTTGAAACTGAAGGCCATACTTGGCATGTTCAACCAAGTGACCATTAAATTGATAGGCCGTCCCTTCTTGAACCGAGACAAAATTCCCCGTCACGACAATTTTTTTCTCCGAGTACATGGTATTAGTTTCTTCCACAGAAATTTGCATCACCTTGTAATAATTAGTCGGATTCTCAAAGAAAACCGCCTGGATTTCCCCAATTATATAATCTAAATCCTCCGTCTGACTCATCTCTCTCCTCCTTTCATTGCCATTCCTATGCGCTCCGCTCTTAGACATCAGCAGCGCCTTCAAACTTTAACACTCCACCTATTATAGCACAAGGCCCTCCCAAAGAAAAAAGCCCCAGATCTCTGTCTGGAGCTCATGCTATTATTTACTGATACTGCAGTTGCTTGTCGCCTTGGTAGGCAGCATCGATAGTACCCCCACCCAAGCATTCTTCCCCGCGGTAAAAGACAATAGCTTGGCCTGGTGTAATCGACCGGGCAGCTTCTTTGAAGGTCACCTTGGCTGTTCCATCGTCTTGAATTTGGACACGGACAGGCAGGTCCTTTTGCCGGTAGCGGGTCTTGGCTGTACATTCAAAATCCTTCTCTGACCAATCATCCTGGGCAAAGGAAAGGTCGCTGGCTGCTAGCCAATCCGCATAGAGCATGGGGTGGTGGAAGCCTTGGCCTACATAGAGTTCATTCTTAGCTTGGTTCTTACCAATAACAAACCAAGGCTCATTACCCTTGCTAGTCCCACCAATGCCTAGGCCCTTACGTTGGCCAATGGTATAGTACATAAGCCCGGCATGTTCGCCCATTAGCTGGCCATCCAGGGTCAGCATCTTGCCAGGTTTAGCTGGCAAGTAATTGGAGAGAAAGCTCTTGAAATTCCGCTCTCCAATGAAGCAAACGCCTGTGGAATCTTTCTTATGGGCCGTGGCTAGGTCGTTTTCTTCAGCGATTTTACGGACTTCCGATTTCTCCAAGTGGCCGATGGGGAAGAGAGCCTTCTGCAACTGCTTTTGAGACAATTGGTTCAAGAAATAGGTTTGGTCCTTATTGTTATCCTGGCCTCTCAGGAGGTGGACACGACCATCCTCATCACGGCGGACTTGGGCATAGTGGCCCATAGCGATATAGTCCGCTCCCAACTCTTCAGCATAGGCTAAGAAGGCCTTAAATTTAATTTCTTTATTGCACATCACGTCCGGATTGGGTGTCCGGTCCTTCTTATATTCATCTAAAAAATAAGTAAAAACCCGGTCCCAGTATTCTTTTTCAAAATTGACAGAATAATAAGGAATGCCAATCTGTTCAGCAACCTTGGCTACATCTTGGTAGTCTTCAGTCGCCGTACAGACACCATTCTCATCTTTTTCATCCCAATTCTTCATGAAGAGGCCAATAACTTCATAGCCCACCTCTTTCAATAAGAGTGCGGAAACGCTAGAATCCACCCCGCCAGACATGCCGACAATGACACGTTCTTTCTTTGCTTCTGACACAACATCACCATCTTTCTTTATAAATTTACGATTGAAGGTCGCATTTGTGTTGTGTTAACATCTCCCTATTTTACGGCCTCCCCAAGGAAATTTCAAGTGAGAGACCATGACAAAAAATCCTCCCTCTTTTAAAAATATCGAAACTTTTTAGCAAAAATCTGTTTCAATAGTTCACGGACACTTGCTATTGCTATTCACCGCATAGCGACTTACAGATATAGTATGCCTTAGCTGATTCAGTCCTAAGCGACTTTTATCACACTCCCATAACAAAAGAATGGACAAATAAGGGCTTTCATGTTATAACTCTCCTAGGGTTTAAACTGCGCGATAATAGAAAGAAGGCATGACATTTATATGTTAGAAAGCATTAAAATTAACAACGAAGTAATTGAATTACTCCAATTTCTATGGCAAACCGTAGCGGCTGGAAACAAGGTCAGCGATTCCTACATCTCAGATATTGTATCGAATCCCGCGATGGAAGCCATTTATACGGAAGACTTCAGCCAAGAAACTGCCCGGATGGTTCTTTCTGCTATCGTTAATAAGGAACCTCTAGCAGAAGCCAGTCCGAAAGCTAAGGAATTTTATGACTTTAACTTCTTTAACGCCGATGATCCGGGTAACGTTGAAATGATGCTCCCTATTGTTAAACAATTAAATGTGGATCAATTAAAGGATGACTTTAATGGCGAGACGCGTTTCCATAAACTCATTATCAATTTCGTTGGAGCCTACGATATCAGCCATGTGATTGAAGAGAATGTTTTAACCATCAACTTCTTCAAGCTCGGCATTGATTGGGCGACCATGGACCAAGCCCTCATCGAAGGCCAAAGCCTTGAAGACTTTATCCAAACTTGCGCCAAAGAAATCCTCAATTAAAACAAAAAGTTGACTCTAGAAACAGCTGGCCCTTTCACCAGGACTTCTGACTACTAAACAAAAAAAATAGAGAGGCTGGAACAAAAATTCCAGCCTCTCTATTTTTCTTTGTTTCATAATAAAGCCATACAGCCGCTTCAGCCAAGGCTCGCTTAATCAGAAACTACTTGGATGATTTGGTATTTTTCCATGTCGGCTAAGATAAAGTCCAAGGCCTCTACGAAGTCCGCCATGCCATCTGACTTAAAGACATTGACCGTTTTTAAGCCTTTTTGATTGGTTACATTCATTTTAAGCCCCGTTAGCTCTTTGTCCACAGTGATCTTCAAGCGCACGGCACGGGCACTGGCAAAATCAGGCTTCACTTCCTGGTCATATTGGAAATTGCCTGATTTTGTTTCAGCAAAATGATAGTCGCGCAAGCTATATTTTTTACAGTCAGGGTGGAGCTGGTAAACTTTAGCTCCCCCTGGTAACTTTGCGGTTTTTGGATAAGCCATAGAATCCTCCTTATGAATCAAAACTAGCTAATAAATCAAGCACTTGGTCAAGCTCAGCCTGACTAGTATGCGGATCAAAAGATAGGCGCAAGCTTTGACGAATGCGGTCATCTTCTTCCCCATACAAATTGACCAAGACGCGGCTAGGCTCTAAAGACCCCGCACTACAAGCAGAGCCAGCTGATAAGTAAACATCTTGGAGGTCACACTTGATCAGGGTTTGGTCACTCGGGTGTCCCGGCCAATAAATATTTAAGATATTCGCCAGTTCGGCTTGCTTAGGCCCGTTAATTTGGAAATTGAGCCCCCGCGCTTCAGCTCCATCGAGGAAATACTGGCGTAGAGAGCGCAATTTTTCCATCCGTTCAGCCAGATTATCCTTGGCCAAGTCAACCGCCTTGGTCAAGCCAGCAATGAGCGGATAACTTTCGGTAGAGGCTCGCTTGCCGTGTTCCTGGCCACCCCCGGGCAGGTAAGACTTGAAGTTCTGCTTACTATCTCGGTAGTAGAGAAAACCGATTCCCTTAGGTCCATGGATCTTATGCGCCGAAAGGGCCAAGGCATCAATGTGGAGGGCTTCCACATCAATCGGTACCTTCATGTAAGTTTGTACCGTATCGGTGTGGAAAAAGATCCCGCGCTCTTGGCAAATCTTCCCGACCTCCTCAATCGGTTGGAGACTGCCCAATTCATTATTCCCATGCATGATCGATACAATAATGGTATCTTCACGCAAGGCCGCTTGGAAGTCATCTAGCGAAATATGCCCATCTGGGTCTAGGTCTAGATAAGTCACGTCAAAACCTTGTTCTTCCAGGCGGTGCATGCATTGGTAGACGCTTGAATGCTCCACCTGGCTTGAAATAATGTGGCGCCCCTTCGACTGCAAGCGCTCAGCAGTCTCTAGAAGGGCCGTCGTATTCGCTTCCGTTCCGCTTGAAGTAAAGATAATATCCTCCGCCTTGGCATTCAAGGTCTCCGCAATCGTGCGCCGGCAGGACTCAATCTTATGGCGGACGTCTCGACCTAATTGATAAGTGCTTGAAGGATTGCCAAAGTCATTCAAAAAGGCATCTGTCATGCAGGCCACCACATCCGGATGGACGGGAGTGGTGGCAGCATAATCTAAGTAAATAGACAAATCTGATTCCTCCTTAATCTTTAAATGTTTTTTCAGGGAAAAGATAGGCAAGTAGGTCTTTGGAGATACGCCGTCCCTTGCCCTGGGCTGGGTAAATATGCATCATCATCATGGGATTATAATTGGCTTCAATTAAAGCATAATTATCCGCCTGGGCCGCTTGATGGCGGTTTCTGATCATCAAGTCAAGTCCCGTCACCTTAACGTCTAGGGCCTGGGCCATTTGGCTAGCTAGCTCCAGGTAGGAAGGATCCATATCGTCCGTCACATCGATGGAATCGCCCCCTGTTGAAATATTAGAATTTTCTCTTAAAGGAACGAGTTCATCCGCTTCAGGGACACTATCGAAGTCATAGCCGTAAGCTTCTAAGACCAAAGCCGCGGACCGGTCTAGGCTGATCTTTTCCAATGGGGTCCGGTGGTTCTCGCCCCGCTTGGGATCCTGGTTCTTAAGGTCAACCAGTTCGCGGATACTGTGCTGTCCGTCTCCTTTAACAAAGGCCGGAACTCGGAGCAATACGGCTAAACACTTGCTATCGAGAACGAAGAAACGGTATTCAGTCCCCTCAGCAAATTCCTCCACGAGAACAGTATCATCATAGGCAAAAGCAATATCAAAAGCTTCTCTAAGGCCTTCCTGGCTCGCTCCTTCTTTAAAGATAGAAATGCCTACCCCCATATTCGTCGATTTGGGTTTGACGACTATTTTCTTATCCACAAAGAGCCCTGCTGCAGACTGGGCAGCGTCTAGTGAGTTAAAAGTCTGGCTCTTAGGCACCGTAAAACCGGCCGCCTGGAGCAAGTCCTTAGTCACGACCTTATTGCCCATCAAATAATAAGAGATCAGCGAATCTTTGCCCGTAATATTAGCATTTTTGATATATTCCGTATGGTCCCGGTAGGTCAGGGCAATTAATTGGTCTTGCCGGTCCAAAATATCAATCCACAGGCCTTGCTGGATCGCATCTGCAAGTAGGATTTGAGTCGATAATTCCATATCCTCAAAGCCCCCTAAGAGATAGGGATGGGCAAGTGCCGCTTCCTTATTGGCCTTGGCATGGTCTAAGTTATTTGCTAACCAAGTGTCGACGGTCGGATTGTTTGTCACCAAACGTCCACTCGGGGTCAGGCTAGGATTCAGTAGGCGCTGGCGCATGCTGTCAATGAGCGGATTGAGGGTCTCGGAAACGCCTAAACTTTCCACCATCTCGGTCATGCCCTCTAAGAGGCTGAGTCCTTCTTCCTGGTAAGCGGTTGGCTGGAGCGTTTCTTCTTCTGCAACCTCTAACTTCATCTCATAGCCCTGGTAAACTTCAGGCATCTGGCAATCCATATCGGCCCATACGAGGTAGAGAATGAAATATTTCATGAAACGGATGTCATCCAGACCAATCCCGTAAGCTTCCTCCGCTTGGATATCGAAGAGGCGAAATTCCAGATACTTAATCCCTGTCTCCAAGAGACCTCGAGCTTGCTTAGCCCCACGCAGGCGGACATTGGAGTAGAATTCCTTCTCAGCAATCAGGCGGCCATCCCTGACATTGGCTTCTAATTCTTCCACATAGTCTGGAAGGTTATCGTAGGTGTAGGTCACATCTTTCTTATTAACATAGCCCAAATGGGAATTGCGAATGCTCCGGATAGGATGGGGGAAAATATCCTCTCCCCGATTATAGAAGGAGGCATGGGCGCTCGGAGTCGCGCCAAATAAATAGACAATCAACCACTCATAGCGCAAGAAATTGCGGGCTAAACGCAAATAAAAGGCCGTTGTAAATTCTTTGATGGAGGCATAGCCCTGGTCATCGGCCTGGTAGAAGATTTCTAGCAGGTCTTGGTCAAAACCAAAGTTAAAATGAATGCCAGAAATCATTTGCACCTTCTTGCCATAAGCCTTGACCAAGTACTCCCGGTAAGCCACATCTTCAGCTTTGTCGAGGTCAGCCACATGGATGGCATCATCTTCTGGTAAAACTGGAGGCATGCTAGAAGGCCAGAGCAATTCATCCTCTGCCAATGATCTTAGAGCCACTTGGTGGATGGCCTGAAGCCAATGGTAAACCCCCTCTTCTGAGTAAACAGGAGGAGTCACCAACTCCAATTGAGACTCCGCAAAGTCTCTTTGGATATACTTGTTATCTGAACTGCCATCAACAGCAGATGGATGGGGACTTCGTGCTAAGTCTCCATTTGTTTTGATACGATGGCCTTCCCGCTCAATACCGAGCGACACATGCTGGAAGGCGGTTTTCAGTTCGGGGTGTGCATTAAGGAAAGCTTGAAAATGACGCATACACAGCTCCTTCTCTCTTTTTATAAATTTAGATAGACTATATGACTATTTTAGCACGGGGATCTGGTATTCGCACAGATTTAAACTTAATTTAATTATTTTTAGTAAGTAAATTCCTTTCAGTCTTGATTTATAGTATATTAGAATAAGAAGATAAACTAAAGGAGGTAATCATATGGCCCAAGCAAAAGCCCCGCTCGCTTATCGGATGCGGCCTCAAAAAATCGAGGATATGCTCGGCCAATCCCACTTAATTGGCCCCAAACAAATTATTCGGCGGATGGTGGAAGCCAACCGTCTTAGTTCTATGATTCTCTATGGTCCACCTGGAACGGGTAAGACCAGCCTGGCCCAGGCTATTGCTGGGTCACTCGATATCCAACTACGCCAGCTCAATGCTGCAACCGACACTAAGAAAGACCTCCAACAAGTCGCTGCCGAAGCTAAAATGAGCGGGCAAATTATCCTGCTCTTAGACGAAATCCACCGCTTGGACAAGGCCAAGCAAGACTTCTTGCTCCCCCACTTGGAAAACGGACGCATTATCCTAATCGGCGCGACGACTGAAAACCCCTATATCAGCATTAACCCAGCCATCCGTAGCCGGACGCAAATCTTCCAGCTCGAACCCCTCAGCCAGGCTGATATCAAGCAAGGCCTAGAGAAAGCTCTGGCCGATGAGGAAAGAGGGCTCGGCAAGCTTGCCATTCAAATCGATGACGCCGCCCTAGACCACCTGGCCCAGGCCTCAAACGGAGACATCCGCTCTGCCCTCAACGCCTTGGACTTGGCGGCTCTCTCAACCCCTGAAGACGACCAGGGCCAGATCATCATTGACCTCGCAACAGCCGAGAATTGTATCCAGAAGAAGTCCTTCAGCCACGATGCGGATGGCGACCAGCACTATGATGTCATCTCCGCCTTCCAGAAGAGTATTCGCGGGTCAGACGTTGATGCCGCCCTCCTCTATGCGGCCCGTTTGATGGTAGGGGGCGACTTAAAAGTCCTCTGCCGTCGCCTCTTAATTACGGCTTACGAAGATATCGGTCTAGCCAATCCAGAAGCCTGCCAGAGAGCCCAAGCAGCGGTCGATGCCGCCCTTCAAGTCGGCTATCCAGAAGCCCGGATTCCCCTAGCCAATGCCATTATTGACCTGGCCCTCTCCCCCAAATCCAATTCAGCCATCAAGGCCATCGATGCTGCCCTAGCTGATGTCCGCCAAGGCAAAGCTGGACTCGTCCCCAAACACCTGCGCGACGGCCACTATGCAGGCTCTAAAGCGCTCGGCCATGGCCAAGGCTACCGCTACCCCCACGACTACCCAAACCACTGGGTCGCCCAAGACTACCTGCCTGACACCCTCAAAGGTAAACATTACTACCAGGCTGGTCAAACCGGTAAGTACGAACAAGCTCTCGGACAGATGCAAGCCTACCGAGAAAAATTAAAAAAGGGATAAGTTAAAAGTTTCAGGCGTAATCGCTTGCATTTTCTACGATCTAATGATAAATTATAAGAGAAGAGTTCTGAAGTGTACGTGTTATTCCTTTAATGTGTTGACCGAACAAATTTTACTATCTAGGGATTCGTGAACTCCAGTGGAGGACACGCCCCATCACGGGGAAGTCTGAAGCTGGATAGCGAAACCCACCTGCACTTAAGAGAGCGGGTTCAATACAGATAGAGCACACGGCACCTGTCGGAGCTCTTTTTTTATTTTTTCTTATTGAGCTCTTATGAAAAGGCTTGTGAAATCTTAAGCTTACAGCGATGAAATCGATTTAATTTTTTCAAAAAGATGTTATAATAGAGGTAAAGAAGGAGTGTGATCACTATGTATCAAGAGTATTCACGTATTTTAGCCCCTATTGATGGTTCTAAAGAAGCTGAACTAGCTTTCAAAAAGGCGGTCCATGTGGCAAAGCGCAATAACGGTGCCCTAGTCATCGCTCATATTATTGATACACGTGCTGTCCAAACCCCAACCGGCTATGAAGGCGCCTATACCAATGAATTAGTGGAACAAGCTTCTAGCGTTCTCAATGATTACAAGACCTACGCTGAAAAAGAAGGTGTCCAGGAAGTTGAAACCATTATTGACTATGGTTCACCAAAAGTTCAAATTGCTAAAGACCTAGCCTTGGAAAAGGAAATTGATCTGATTATGATCGGGGCAACGGGGCTGAATGCAGTTGAACGCCTCTTCATCGGTTCTGTTTCAGAATACGTTATCCGCAATGCGCCTTGCGACGTCCTAATCGTCCGGACTGACCTGGAAAACAATGAATACCATCGTAAATAGTATAAGATTATAAGAGACAGGCTTAGCGCCTGTCTCTTTTCAAAGTAAAAAAGCGTGCCTCTGACTCAGCTGAATCAGAAAGCACGCTTTTCTTTTAATAGTGATTGACTCTAGATATTACCTAGACGTACAGTATCGCGGACGATCATCAATTCTTCATCAGTCGGAATTGTCCAGATAGCTACCTTGGAATCATCAGCTGAAATCTTAGCTTCATCTCGGGTATCATTGCGTTCGCTATCTAACTTAATACCAGCCCATTCCATGTCTTTACAAATTTCTTCACGGAAGGAAGCAGAGTTTTCACCGACACCTGCAGTGAAGACAATAACATCAGCTCCACCCAGAACGGTTAAGTAGGAACCAACATATTTACGAACACGGTCATAATAGATATCTAAAGCAACTTGGGCACGTTCATTGCCTTCAGCGGCAGCTGCTTCAACGTCACGCATATCAGAAGATACGCCTGAGATACCCAATAAGCCGGACTTCTTATTCAGGATAGTAATCATTTCATCCATGCTGAGGCCTTCTTTTTCCATGATGTATTGGAGTAAGGAAGCATCAACGTCGCCGGAACGGGTCCCCATAGTAATCCCAGCTAGAGGGGTGAAGCCCATGGAAGTATCGACAGACTTGCCGCCGTCAACCGCTGTAATCGAACCACCATTCCCAATATGGCAGGTAATGATCTTGAGGTCCTTAATGTCTTTACCTTCTAATTCAGCAGCACGTTCTGCCACATACTTATGAGAGGTACCGTGCGCACCATAGCGACGGGCTTGGTGTTTTTCATAGTATTCAAAAGGCACAGAATAGAGATAAGCCTTTTCTGGCATAGTGGTATGGAAGGAGGTATCAAAGACACCCACAGTTGGTTTGCCAGGTAGAACTTTTTGGAAAGCACGGATAACCTTAGCTCCTGCTGGGTTATGTAGAGGGGCAAAGTCAGCCAATTCTTCTACTTTTTGGATGTCTTCTTCATCAAGTAAGGCAGAGTCTTTAAAGTGTTCGCCCCCTGCCACAATCCGGTGGCCAGAGCCAGCGATTTCATCAAAGCTTTCAATCACCTTAAGCTCTTCTAACTTCTTGAGTAAGTGGTTGATCGCTACTTCGTGGTCTTCAATATCTAGGGTTTCTTCATGCTTTTCCCCTTGGAATTTAACGGATACGATCGAATCTTTTAAGCCGATCCGTTCGATAATACCGGATGAAATCACTTCTTCAGAAGGAACTTCATAGATTGAGAATTTCAAACTAGATGAGCCTGCATTAATTGCAAAAACTTTTGACATACTTTTTCTCCTCTTCACATAAGTTTTTATTATGGTACAACTAGGTACGACACTTTTATTATAACACGTCTTGGCTCCACTTGCTAAAACTGTCTATGAATTTTTCCATATTTTCTTGATCTTTTAGGTCAGGTATATCACCAATGAGCACGTTTTCAGCTTGTTTGGCACCACCACCCTGCTTTTGCACCATGAGGACCGACTTGCGCGACTTAGCCTGGCGGAAGAGTCCTTCAGGCAGGTTGAGAAAGGCTTGGAAGTAACCAGTCTGGGCGATGGCTTGGACCAATTGAGCTGAATAGTCTTCCTGGAGAATCTGGGTAGGCACTAAGAAGATCCCCCAAGCGCCTTCTTGCATATACTTTAGACTCTGTTCGATCATCAGATAATGGGCATAAGCGTGGGGCGTTCCCTGGTTCATAGTATTGGCTTTGAAGGTCTTGGCCTGTTCATCGAGAGGGTAATAGCCCACTGGCAAGTCAGCTACTACCAAGTCTACTGGCTCCAAGAGTAAATTCTGGAGGACATCACCATAATAGAACTTGGCTTGTCGGTCCAAGAATTTAAAGGACTGGTCAGCAATAGCTAAGAGTAGGTCATCATTGTCATAGCCTACTGAAGCCACTTGATAGCCCCCTTCTTCAAGCCCCCGCTGGACCATTAAAAGCAGGTTGCCTGTCCCTACTGTTGGGTCAAAGACTTTGAGCGGCGTCTCTTTAGACTGTCCCCTCGTTTGGAGCAAACGGCTAGCAAAATAAGTCAAAAGCATAGCAATACCAGCTGGGGTCATCTGGTGGTTGGCCTGGAGCTGGTCCTGGCGTTCAGCCTCTAGGAAGATCAATTGGAGGACTTGTAGGCGTTCGCGCTCAGAGAACTTATCCCAATCGACTTGGTCATAGAGGGCTTGGATCTTTTGTGCGGTCTCAGGATTAGGCTGGCCATCGATCACCTGGAGGACCCCGTTAGCAATATTTTGCAGGTTTTCATGCCAGGCCTCCGTGTAAGAGAAGTCGAGGGCTTCCATCATGATTAGGTTGGCTTGGTTGACTTTGTCATAGGCTGCTTGGATGTGTTCAGTCGACACGTTAAACCTCCTTAATGAAAAAGGTCGATTCCCCTTCATTCAAAGTAGAATCGACCTGATTTTCTTTCTCGTAATTAAGCTTCTACTGGATACACAGAAACTTGTTTTTTGTTCTTGCCCTTGCGTTCGAAACGAACAACGCCGTCTACAAGTGCGAATAAAGTATCATCGCCACCGCGACCTACATTGATCCCTGGATGTACTTTAG
This sequence comes from Aerococcus sp. UMB7834, assembly GCF_030215145.1. Taxonomy (NCBI): domain Bacteria; kingdom Bacillati; phylum Bacillota; class Bacilli; order Lactobacillales; family Aerococcaceae; genus Aerococcus; species Aerococcus sp. UMB7834. The sequence continues at coordinate 305,721 of NZ_JASOLI010000001.1, forward strand.
TCCCGCGTTGACGGTAAAGGATTGAACCGCCAGTTACTTCTTGACCATCAGCACGTTTAGCACCTAAACGTTTAGCTTCTGAATCACGACCGTTGGCAGTTGAACCGCCACCTTTTTTGTGGGCGAAGAATTGTAAATTCATTTTTAACATGTGAGCTTCCTCCTTTATTAACTTACCCTTGGACATATTGGACATAGTCTGGATAATTACTAGCGATATCCTCCCTCAAGGCCAGTTGGCACTGCTTGAATAGGATATCAACGAGCGCTCTTTGTTCAGCTGTCAGTTCCTGGGGTAGTTCGACATAGAGGTAACCCGCCTCAGGGTCGGATTCGACCAAGGCTTGGATACCTGCCATGCGTTCAAGGTTATTGACTAAAGCAATGCTCAGAGCCGAAACTCCAGCACAGACAACGTCTTCCCCGTAGTCACCGGCCATAGCATGGCCTGAAATTTCCATGCTGACAAAGTGCTTGTCTTGATTTTCTTTAAATTGAACCTTAATCATGCTTAAGCATTGATGCTGTTGATGGTTAATTTAGTGTAAGGTTGACGGTGACCTTGTTTACGACGTGAGTCTTTCTTCTTGATGTATTTGAAAGTAGTAACTTTCTTTTGACGGCCGTGTTTTTCAACAGTTGCTTCAACACTTGCCCCATCAACGAGAGGAGTTCCCACTTTAACTTGGTCGCCTCCAACGAAGACAACTTGGTCAAAGGTAACTTTTTCGCCAGCTTCAACGTCTAATTTTTCAACGTAGATTGTTTGGCCTTCTTCAACTTTAACTTGTTTTCCACCTGTTTTGATAATTGCGTACATGTAACGCACCTCCTTAAATAACTTAGACTCGCCATAGTAAGCGGCCTTGGCACTTGAAAGCTTACAATGAGCGGTTGCAGATCTGGTGGTCACAGAAATACAACGCTATTATGTTACCATTTCCTAAAGAGGAGGTCAAGTCTTATTTAAAAATAATTTTCTCCATAAATCTCTCTAAGAATAGGGCCACTGCTAGTAGATCTGCCGCCCCGCCTGGACTCACATTATAATAAATGCAGGCTTGGTTGAAACGGTCAAGTTCTTTGATTAGGTCGTGGTCAGACAGGTCCTGGTCGAGAAGCTGGCGGCTGGTCAATTGGAGCCAATGATAGGCTTCAATCCCACCTCTTTTTAAGACATTGGTGTCTTCAACTCTGGACATGAGATAGAGGAGGAGCCGGTGTTCGGCTGTTTTCGGATGGTCTTGGCGCATGGCTTTGAGGAAGTTGAGGCCTGCCATGATGAGAGTAGGATAGCCCTGCTCTGCTTCTTCGCGGATACCTTTGATCCCGTATTCCAGGTACATCTTTTCCCCATGGGTCAGCTGGCTTTTCTGGTCGAGATTTACCCAGTCCTTAGTGATTAAGCCCTGGGTCATGTTCTGGATCATGGTTTGAATGCTTTCCAGAACTTTTTCTTTTTCGGCATGGAGGCTAGGATGCTTTTCAGTCTGAGGGCAAGGACCTTTTAAGAGGTCAATGTCGCCGTGGGTTACCATAACGGCAGCCGTCGCCGCTAAAAAAATGCCCATGGAGAAGACAATGCCCTTATGGGTATTCACGCCAGCTGTCGCCTGGAACATGTCCTTCTCTGCTTCAACCCCAGCCTGGCGCAGGGCTTGGAAGAGGGGTTGGGGACGCTGGTCATTATATCCCAACTGGGCGGCTTGAATAAAATAAGGAAAGAGAGCTGTTGCACTTTCAACAAATAGTTTAGGGGTCATATCGTCATGGGCCCCATTATTGGTCGGATCAACCAGACCTGGCTTGGGCCAGACCATGATTTCACGAAGGACCCCCTGTTCCGCAAGCTGGGCTAAGAGTAAGGTTTCATCTTTCGATTTAATGGCTACACTTTGGCTAGGACCAAGCTGGAAGTCCTCTGCTAGGCTGAGCTCTTCTTCGGGAGCAACTAACTTATTATTCTCTTGACTTTCGCGCTCCACAGCTAGGCGGATGTGTTTTTCAGATGTTGCCAGGTGCTTATAGATCACTTCCTGGAGCTTATCGAAGCGCTGTTCCTTCATATAATGGTAAATTACCCAGTGGTCATCCAGGGCAGCCCGCCGCCGCTGCCGGTCATTGATGGATAAGGAACGGAAACGGCTGAGGTATTCATAAAGGGTGGAGACGATACTCTGCAAGCGCGGCATCTGGGCCTGTTCATAGATGTATTCATTGAATCCCTTCCATGAAGAAGTCAAGCCCTCAAGACTAGCCCCTTCATAGGCCGCCTCCCCCCGGTTAAGGATGGCCTCCAAGTCTTCAAATTCTTTGTCTCCCATCTTTTTAGCCGCATTAATAGTCGCAATCGTATCCAAGCTCTTTCTTAATTGATAGATTTCAGCTACGTCTTCAGCCTTGATATTCTTAACCATATAGCCATGCTGGGGAATATATTCCACTAGCCCCTCTTCTTCCGCCCGACGCAAGGCCTCCCGGATCGGGGTCCGGCTAATATTCAGGGAATCGGCATAAAGTTTTTCATTAATCCGTTCGCCGACAGGGATGGTACCGTCGAGGATGACCATCTTGAGTCCCTCATAAACGATTTGACTGAGTGTCTTCCCCCCTTTTTGACTTTCTGTCCGGCAATATTGGACCAAGCGATCTTTCTGAGCCATCTTATCACCTCTCTAAAAGCTTAGCTTTGCTTTTTTATAAATTAAATATGTCAAATTATTCCTAGTATCCACTTCACGGAGGCCGCCTAGCCTGCTAAGTCTTGGATCGCTCCGCTTCACTAGTTCAGGCCTGCGACTTCCTCGCACGCTACTTATATTATAAATGAAAAACCTAGCAGAAACATCTGCTAGGCGAATTTAATTTCTTTTTTAGCTAAGGCTTAGCGTTTAATTTTCTTAATGGTATCGATAATGGTCCCATCGCGGTATTCCACTAGGGCAACGACTTCATCCTCAAACTCTAAATCCTTAGGTGTGCCCACTAAGTCGTAGGCTTTTTCCTTGAGTGCCTCAATCGTTGTAAGTTCAACACCTGCTGCTTCCAAGCTGTCAATCAGGTCTTGACGCTTAGGATTGACTGCAATCCCGTTATCGGTCACAAGCACATCAACACTTTCCCCTGGCGTAGTGACAGAGGTTACCCGGTCCTTGATGGAAGGAATCCGGCTCCGCACAAGAGGCGTTACAATGATCGTTACCTTGGCCCCTGCTGACGTATCGGGGTGGCCGCCTGGTGCCCCTTGGATCATGCCGTCTGAACCTTGGACCACGTTAACATTGAAGTCGGTATCCACTTCCAGAGCGCCGAGGATCACATAGTCGAGGTAGTTGACATAGGCCCCCTTATTGAATGGGTTGGCATATTCAGAAGTTGAAATTTCAAAGTGGTTAGGCGTTTCGTGGACAGAAGCCACAGAAGCGGTATCGAAGTCTTGGGTATCTAGGATAGCTCCAATATAGCCTTCCTTGAGCAGGTTAACCATGGGCTCAGTAATCCCACCGAGGGCCCAGCCCATCTTGATCCCCTTAGCATCCATATAAGGCTTGAGGAAGCGGGTCACAGCGAGCGAAGACCCGCCAGCCCCAGTTTGGAAGGTATAACCATCTTCAAAGTAAGGCGTATTGACAACCACTTCAGCAGCACTCTTAGCGATCTTTAATTCGCGTGGATCGTCAGTCAAGCGGATAGCACCGGAAGCAATCTTAGCTGGGTCACCCACTTCATCGATTTCAACCACATAGTCCACATTGATGGAAGAGATGCTAGCAGGATGGTTAGGAGTAGGCACCAAAGTATCAGTTAAAACAACTACTTTGTCTGCATACTCTGCATCAACATTAGCATAGGAGAGAACACCACAGTCTGACCGTCCACCCTTACCAGAGGCATTCCCTAATTCGTCTGAAGAGGGAGCCCCGATGAAGGCTACATCGATATGGACTTGACCGGTTTCAATGGCACGAACCCTGCCGCCGTGAGTCCGAATCATAGCCGGATGTTTCAACTTACCAGTCGAAATAGCTTCGCCCACTTCGTCTCTCACGCCGGAGGATGAAATCCGGGTAATGGTGCCGTCCTCGATCATCGGTACGATGTCTTTGGCTGCCTTACCTAAACTGGAAGCACAGACATAGAGGTCCTTGATGCCCATTTCATGGATAGCCTTCATCACGGTTGGCATGGTATAGTCTCCGTTGCGGAAATGGTGGTGGAAGGAAATGGTCATCCCGTCCTTAAGTCCAGTCTTTTCAATGGCTTCTTTTAGAGAAACGAGTTTTGATTGGTCAGAGCAGACATTGGCCCGTGTCTTAGGTGTGGCCTTTTGGTAGTCATAGTCTTGGCGGTAGTCGAGGCCTTGGTAGACTTCAACACCGTCTGTCAGAAATTCTTCTGGTATGTCACGTCCAACTGCGTTTTTCATGCTAAATCCCCCTTATAAACACCTGATGCCTTGGCGATGTCCAGTGTCCGTTGAGCGCCTTCAACCATAGCAACATCCACCATCTTACCATCAACGACCAGGACACCAACACCCTTGCGTTTATTTTCCTCAAGTTCCATGATAATATTTTCCGCATGGCGGATTTCCTTGGCATTAGGTGTAAAGACTTCGTGAACCGGTGCAATTTGTTTTGGACTGATCAAGGACTTGCCGTCAAAGCCCATATCCTTGATAAGTTCAGTTTCTTTGGTCAAGCCTTCAATATTATCTACGTCTGTATAAACCGTGTCAAAGGCCATAACCCCCGCTGCTCGAGCAGCCATTAAGATCATCGACCGGGCAACAAATAATTCTTCTCCGCCTTCTGTAACCTGGGCGTGGAGTTCCCGGCGATAGTCCCCTGCGGATAGGGCAATCCCCATCATGCGCTCACTGGCTTCGGCAATTTCTTTAGCATTAAAAACAGCGGTTGGTGATTCGATGGCCCCCATAATCATGGTTGACCCCTTTTCCACACCAAATTCCTCTTCGGCTTCCTCAATCAAGCCTTCAACAATATGAACATCTTCTGCGCTTTCGGTCTTAGCAATCCGAATCCCATCGCAGCGGCCAGCAACTGCTGCCCGGATATCTTCTTTATAGTAAGGCGTATCAAGCGGGTTAATCCGTACCCAAATTTCAGTTTCGCCATAATCTAAATACTTCAGTGTGTTGTAAAGTTGGATACGTGCTGAATCTTTCTCGCTTTCTGATACGGCGTCTTCTAAGTCCAAGATCACACAGTCTGGTCCGTAGACATATGGATCTTTCACCAAAGAAGCCCGCTGGGTATTCAGAAACATCATCGTTCTTCTTACTGATCTTCTCATAGCTTCGTCCCCCATGGTAATCCTTCACTCTGATTGACTGATCTAAAAACTGCTGTCTGTACGCGCGAACGGATGGTGCAATCCAAAGCCCCATGATCATCGGCATAGAGCTTAACTCCATCCACTTCTAATTGGTCTAAAACCTCTTCAATGGTCGCCTCAATGGCTTCTCCAAATTGGGCATAGACAGTTGAGTCCACTTGAATTTGACGGCTATCAGCAGGTTCAACCGTGACCCGAACATCGCTCGACTCGATGGTTCCTGCCTGAGCCTTATCTTGTAATTCCATAGCGTCTTCCTCCTTCGCTTAATTCACATCAATTATATCAGATTACATCTGAATGCTCACATTTTGTACTGGCACATCGTACCAGGGATCTTGCCGCTTCCTTAAGAAATGTTCTGCCTGGGCTGGAAAAGCAATATAGCTGAGCACATCTTCTTCGCTCTGGGCAAAGTCCTGGCTCTCCTGGCGAGCTCTTTCGAGTCCCGGCTCCAGCAAGTCAGCGGGACGACTGTCCACCACTTCATCCTGGCCAATAATTTGCTGGCGGATTTCCGCTGCAATCGGAGCCGGTGACTTACCGTAGAGCCCTTTCACATAGTCCTTGATCTCATTAGGAACCATCTTATAGCGTTCACCTGTCAGAACATTCATCACGGCCTGGGTTCCAACCATTTGTGAGAGCGGTGTAACTAGGGGTGGGAAGCCCAGGTCTTCTCTAACTCGGGGCACTTCTTGGAGGACTTGCCCATACTTATCTTCTTGACCCGCTTCTGTTAACTGGGACAAGAGATTAGAGAGCATCCCGCCCGGTACCTGGTAGAGCAAGGCGCGCGGTTCTGTCTGCATGACTTTAGGATTGATAATTCCCTCTTCAAGGAATTCATCCCGGATCGGTGCAAAGTAATCCGCTATGCTTTCTAAGCTTGTCGTATCCAGACCATCTGCATAACCTAATTCTTCTAAACTGATATGTAGGCTTTCGGTAGCTGGCTGACTGGTCCCCCCCGAGAAAGGTGAGATCGCAGTATCAATAATATCTGCCCCCGCCTCAACTGCCTTAAGATAGGTCATTTCAGAAATACCGGCAGTGGCATGGGTATGGATATCCACGGGCAAGTCCGTCCGCGCCTTAATCCCCGTCACCAAGCTATAGGCCCGTGCTGGCGTTAGGATGCCCGCCATATCCTTAAGGCAGATGGAATCCACGCCTAGGTCAAGCAAGCGGTCAACGATATTGAAATAATAAGCATCTGTATGGACTTCAGAAATTGTATAGCAGATCGTCCCTTGAGCATGGGCACCATACTTCTTCACCGCCCGGATGGCTGTCTCTAAATTGCGCACATCGTTCAAGGCGTCAAAAATCCGGAAAATATCGATGCCATTTTCAACAGCCTTTTGGATGAAGGCTTCGACAACATCATCGGGGTAGTTGTGGTAGCCCAATAAGTTTTGCCCTCTCAGGAGCATCTGTAATTTAGTGTTTTTGACAACTGAACGGATCTGGCGCAGACGCTCCCAGGGATCCTCGTTCAGATAGCGCAGGCAGGCGTCAAAAGTCGCTCCGCCCCAACATTCTAAGGCATAATAGCCGGCTTGGTCCATCTCTTCGAGGATGGGCAACATCTGCTCTGTCCGCATGCGCGTCGCGGCTAGAGACTGGTGCCCATCTCGGAGAACCGTTTCGACAATTTTAATTGATTTTTTCATCATCTATTCTCCCATCCTCTACAATCATCTTAGCAATGGCCTGGTAGATCGCCTCAAAGTCATGCTGGCGGCTCCTAGCACAGACCTTGGCATCCTGCTGGCAAACAAAGCACTTCCGCTTAGGCAGTCCCACTTGGTCGCGGCTCAAACTCTGCTGTTTGCCGTCCTCATCCAGGTAGAGGCAGTCAATATCCATTAAGCGGCCTAAGACGGTCTCTTCCTCTAAGCTAACTAGGTAGGCCTTGACACGAGGGGCGGATTGGTCTACTAGGACAAAGTACTCTTTACCAGCTAAAGTATCCCGGGTCTCCTCCTCTACTATAGCAGGGCCAAAAGCTTCTTGACAGTAAGTTCTTAAGTCTGCTTCTGCCAGAGCAAAGACCCGATCAATCAGCGGGCTCCGCTTATAGGGGCCTGGCATATTCAGTTTCAAGGCGACTAAGCAAGCCCCTGCTGGCCCCTGGTCTAAGTAGCTGGCCTGGATAGCAGCCCGGCTCTCCCGAGCGTCCAGAGCATCCTCTAATTGGCAGAGGGGACCCTTTCTTAAGGCCAAGCTCAATTTTTTCACAGGGTCAATAGTCATGGCTTTGGCTCAAATCCTTTCGTTCTCTCAACATGGTCTGACCTTCTGGCGACTGGACAAAGGCTTGAGTCGCCTTCGGTAGGTAGGCCTGGGCCTCGTCAACTTGTCCCTCTAGAAGCAGGGACCGCACCTTAGAAGCAGAGATGACCTCGCCACCATGGGCCACTTGCCGTCTAGGAATAATATGCAGGCTCAGCTCTGGCGCGAATAGCTCAGCCATCACTTGGTTATAGGTTGCTGTGGTCGGACTCAGGGGCTCGTCACCAACAAAGCGCTGGCTGATGCCGAGAGCCGGCGCGATTTTTCCCTTAAATAAGAGGGCGTCAACCGCTGCTTGGGCCTTGACCACTGTCTGGTCAGCCTTAAGGAAATAGGCCGGAAAAGTAGCCTGGGAAACCATATAATGCATGGTCTCCACCACATAGACCTGGTCTAGGTCGGCTGTTCCTTGGCGCACCAAACTTAAGCGTGTTTCCTTATCGAAGAGTGACCGGTCTTCGGAGAGAACGAAGACATAGAGTCCGTCCACTGCCTTGAGGGCCTCTTCAATTAAGTAGCGGTGCCCCTTGGTGAAGGGATTAGCATTCATCACGACCGCTCCTAAACTTTGGTCTCCTGTAAAGGGAGCCTGGGCCTTAATGGTGGCAAGATAGCTGTCTATCCCCTCCTGGGACCGCTCCATAAAGGCCACGTCTTCGGTCTCCACTAAGAGATCAAAACCCAGGTGTTCAAAAGTTGTCCGTTTAGATGCCTTGGTGAAGACAAGGACACTCTCATAACCTGCCTGATAGATCTCCGTCAAAAGAAAAGAAATCAATTGGTGGAAGGCTGTTCCCCCTGCATAGGCTTGGCGGATTGCTAGGCACTTGAGGATATTGGCTTGGTAGGAAGCAGTGCCCACCAAGTCATCCCCGTCAAAGAGCCCATAACTAGCGTCCAAGTTTTTTTCTTCCTGGAGTCCGGCACAATCAAGCAGGTCCAACCAGAGCTTCCGGTCATAGCTTGATCGTTTCACTCTAAGTTTCTGTATCTTTAAGTCGATCCTAATCAGTCCTTTTTTATCGAATTACTTGTTATCCTCTGGCGGAAAGACCTTGAGCAAGACCTTCACAGCCAGGTAGAGGAAGGCCATGACAACAAAGATGCCGCCCCAACCTAGAAGTAAAATTTGAAAAGCGTGAACAAAATTCTCATTCATTATAATAACCTCCCCCTACATGCCAACGAAGTAGCCTAGGATAAGCCCCCCGGCAACCACTGAGCCAATTTGGCCAGAAACGTTAGCTGAAATCGAATAGTTTAAAACAAAATTCTGTGGGTCTTCTTCTGTCGCCATCTTTTGGATCACCCGGGCAGACATGGGGAAGGCTGAAATCCCAGCAGCACCGATCATTGGGTTGATCTTTTCTTTGCGGAAAATGTTGATCAACTTACAGAAGAGCACGCCCCCAATGGAGTCCATAATAAAGGCAACTAAACCGAAGGCGATAATCATCAGGGTCTGGAGGTTGAGGAAGGCTTCAGCTGTCATGGTTGAAGCGATGGTAATCCCCAATAGAATCGTAATCAAGTTAACCAATTCATTCTGGGCGGTATCGGATAGGCGGTCGAGGACCCCACATTCCCGCATGAGATTACCGAACATCAAGAAACCAACTAGGGGTAGTGAAGCTGGAGCTATCAAACCTGCCACAATGGTAATGATAATCGGGAAGAAAATTTTGGTTGTCTGGGATACGCCTTCTGACCGATATTTCATGCGGATTTGGCGTTCCTTCTTGGTTGTAACTAATTTAATGGCTGGCGGCTGGATAATAGGCACCAGAGACATGTAAGAGTAGGCTGCTACTGTGATCGGTCCTAAGAGTTCAGGGGCCAATTGGTTGGAGACAAAGACAGATGTTGGGCCGTCAGCTGCCCCGATAATCCCAATTGAAGCGGATTGTGGAAGGGTAAAACCAGCTGCAAGGGCAACAAAGATCGTAAAGAAAATCCCAAACTGGGCAGCTGCCCCAAAGAAGAGCATGGAGGGATTTTGCAGCAAGGGGCCAAAGTCAATCATTGCCCCAATCCCAATAAAGATAAGGAGTGGGAAGAGTTCCGTTGCAATCCCAAAATTAAAAAGTTCATCTAAAACACCGACTGGGCCTCCAGGTTGAGTAATCATCCCTGAAAAAGGAATGTTTACGAGGATGGTTCCTAGGCCCATGGGAATTAAGAGCGTTGGTTCGTATTCTTTTTTGATTCCTAGGTAAATAAGCACAATCCCGATCAGCATCATCACGATCTGCTGCCAGGTAATGGCCAGGAATCCCTGTAATAAAGCTTCCATAATGTGTCTTCCCTTCTATTCTATTCCACTGTAAATAGGGTCTCACCCACATCAACCGTTTGGCCTTCCTTGACTAAGATAGAAGTCACTTGGCCAGCCTTGGGTGCTACAATTTGATTTTCCATCTTCATGGCATCTAAGACAACAACCGCTTGCGATTCAGCAACGGTCTCTCCCGGTTGAACCAGGACATTTAGAATCGTCCCAGGCATAGGAGCCGTCACTTCTTCACCTGAGCCAGGTTGGCTAGCAGAAGCTGGTGCTGGGCTGGGCTCTGGAGCGGCTTCGGCTGGGGCTTGACTTGGTGCAGAAGCTGGAGCAGCTTGAGCTGGGGCTTCTTGAGCTGCAGGAGCTTCGAAGCCAGGCGTTAATTCTTCCATTTCTACCATATATTCTTTATCATTTAAACGGACACGAAATTTTCTTAACATGATGTTTTCTCCTTTATTTTGACTGTTTATGAAATGCGTTCGATGCGTTTGACGCGGTAGTGGCTGTCTTCCTGGTCATGGGCAAGGATACAAGCGGTCAAGATGCCTGCTAATTCCTGGTCGAGATCAACCGCTTCGATAGACTTAATCCGAAAGACCGTATCTGACCGGGCCCCTGTCACGCAGGCCGTGGCGATCGCTGCGACCGTGCAAGCCTCTTCAGGCTCTAAACCGCTCCGCTCAATCCAATCCCCACTGGCCTCGGCTTGGGGAAGGTCAGCTGCCTTCTTTCTTTCGGGCTCAACCGGGTCAGTGGCAGGCTCCTTGCTTTGAAATAAGTGCTGAATGCGAGAAAATAATCCCATGAGGTGCCTCCTTTCCAATAAGTTCTTGTTAACTTGATTATAACGAAAGATTTCAGCCTATGTTGTTTTTTTACTGCACTTAAGACAGATTGTTCATGTGAACGCTATCATTAATGTTCTTTTGGTGTTTTATTCTCGATCACTATTGAAATAGCGCTTACAATCCTTTATCATCTAAATTAAATTAAGTATTCTTCATATGAAGACTTGTCAAATGAGAGAAAGTTCATCTATAATAGTCTTTATGTGAAAACATGATCAAAGGAGGTTTGTCGGAATTTTTTGTAAATAGAATACTGATCATAAGATCTAGGAGGAAATGATATGTTAACTGTTTTAAGTTATTTGATGATCATCATCTTTATGTTCGTGATCATCAAAAAGAAAATGTCGCCCTTTACGGCTTTAATTGGTATCCCTTTAATTTTTGCTCTGATTGCAGCTGTTGCTGGTCTCTTCCCGGTTCCTAATCCGGAAGTCGAAGACGCCTTCATCAATAACCCAAGTCTCTTTGAACGGATCACTTCCCTAGGCGAATTCGCTGTCGACGGGGTTGGTCAAACGGCAACTACAGGGATTATGCTTCTCTTCGCCATCCTCTATTTCGCCATTATGCTGAATGCCGGGATGTTTGACCCCATCACGGAGAAGATGATTCGCTTCGCTAAAGGGGATCCGGTCAAGATTCTCTTTGCCACTGCTTTCATCTCTATGGTGGTTTCCCTCAACGGGGACGGGACGACAACAACCCTCATTGTGTGTACAGCCTTCATTCCTATCTATAAGAAGCTTAATTTAAGGATGATGAACCTGGCTGTCTTGATTATTTTAATGAATACCATTATGAACCTCTTGCCTTGGGGTGGACCAACAGCCCGGGCCATCTCCGTACTTAGCTTGAATGACCAAGAAGTTATCCGTGCCCTAGCGCCAGGTATGGTGATTTCCGCTATTTATGTACTCGGCCTATCCATCTTCTTAGGTGTCCGCGAACGTAAACGTGTGGGAATCCAAGAACTAACCGAAAAAGATATTCAAGCACTCACCGCTGCTAAGTCTGATGAAGAACAGGCCATGAAACGTCCAAAACTCTTCTGGGTCAACCTCATCATGACCATCACTCTGATCTTCTTCCTCGTCTCTGGTTGGTTCCCAGCCCTCTTCCTCTTCCTAACAGGGACGGTGCTGGCTCTAATCATTAACTACCCTGATCTCAAGCAACAAAAGAATCGCATCCAAGAAAATGCTGGTGACGCTGTCCAAGTGGTCATCCTAGTCTTTGCGGCAGGGATCTTCATGGGACTCTTCACAGGTACCGGTATGGCTGATGCATTAGCCCAAAGTCTTACAACGATTATCCCAGATAGTTGGGGCCGGGCTTGGGGACTCATTACAGCCCTACTTTCGGCACCAGGTACTTTCTTCCTCTCCAACGATGCCTTCTACTACGGCGTACTCCCTGTCCTCTACCAAACCGGTACCCAATACGGTTACACCGCTCTGGAAATTGGGGTGGCTTCCCTACTCGGCCAAGCCTTCCACTTACTCAGTCCACTCGTTGCCTTCATCTACCTTCTCTTCAACCTAACAGGAGTTGACATGGGTGAATGGCAAAAAGAATCCGGTAAATGGGCCCTCGGTATCTTTATCATCTTCATTGCCGTAGCCGCTATTACTGGAGCTGCTCCAATTATTAAATAAAAGAATTTTGCATTAAAAGCGTGAAAAATATTTCACGCTTTTTTGTTTCTTTTACAGAAAAGCCCCTTCCTTTTTGCTATTGACTCTTATTCATGTTATATAATGAAGATGAGTCAAAATACATTAAAGGAGGACACAATATGTCTGAAACTCAAGAAGAACTTTCTTTTTTGGATAAGGTTCTCAATGCCATTAAGGAAATATTTGCGCCGATTTTGATCGGACTTACGGCAGCCGGTATTCTCCAGGGGATTACCATCCTCTTGCATAGCTTTTCTTTAATCCAGGAAGGCAAAACAGAGTACATTATCCTCAACTCCATTTCCAATGCTGTCTTTTATTTTCTCCCTATCTTGCTCGCTAATTCAGCTGCTAAGGTCTTTGGCGCCAACCAGATCCTGGCTATGGCGACTGTCGCCTTCCTGCTCCATCCGGAAATTACCAGCGAATTGGCCAATTATGATGGGAGCGCGGACTTCTTTGGCATCCCTCTCCCACCAGGTAACTACCCTAGTTCCGTAATCCCTATTATTCTGATCACTTTTGCCCAGTCCTATATTGAAAAGTTCTGGTACAAGGTCATTCCAGAGATTGTGCGCGGGGTCTTCGCTCCTGTCCTGGTCCTACTCACAACCTGTATACTGGGAATTTCAGTTTTAGAGCCGCTCGGGACTGTTCTAGGCGACGGCTTGGTTGCCTTAGTGGACTTCCTCAGCTCCAGAGCCGAATGGTTGGTGCCTGCCCTCTTAGGAGGCTTTGGCCTCTTCGTGGTCATGTTTGGCGCCCATTACGCCCTCTTCCCAGTTGTTACCCAAACCATTGCAGCAACCGGTACAGATACCTTCTTTAACCCTGGCATGCTGGCCGCCAATATGGCCCTATCAGGTGCTGTCCTGGCTGTCTTCTTTAAGACCAAGCACAGTGCCTACAAGCAGTATAACTTGTCAGCTTGTGTAACAGCTGCCATGGGCGTCTCCCAGCCAGGCCTCTACGGCGTCGCCATCCCTATTAAGTCCGTTCTGATGGCTTCGATCGTCGGCGGACTGGCAGGCGGACTCTACGCCGGTATCAGCCAGGTTTATGCCTTTGCCTTTGCCAACCCAGGAATTGCTGCCCTTCCTATCTTTATCAGCCCAGATGGGGACATGTCCAACTTGATCAATTGCTTGATCTCCATTGCTATTTCCTTTGGCGTGGCCTTTGCTCTCGTCTACTTCCGCCCCTTCACCGATTTACCCGATGAAGATGTCAATGAGATTGTTGCTGACTAAATCACTTTACCAAGCGACTAAAGTTTAAAAGCAGGCTCCCACCCCTGATTGAGGGGAAGGAGCCTGCTTTTTATTGCTTATTTAAAGTCACTCGAAGAGATGATTCTTGTCCCGTATTCACGACCAAATTCCGTATCGTGGGTGACAATCAGAACTGCTTGACCACTATCGGCAAGTTCTTGGATCAGGGCACCCACTTGATTGGCCGATTCCCGGTCCAAAGCTGAGGTCGGTTCGTCAAAACAAATCACATCTGGATTCAACATCAGGGCCCGGGCAATCGCCACTCGCTGTTTTTGCCCTCCTGACAGGGTTGAGGGTTTAACCTCTGCCTTATCAGATAAGCCGACCTTGGCTAGGAGGTCTAAGGCCTGGGCTTTGATTGCTTCAGGAGTGGCCAGCTTTTGAGCTAAAGGAGCCTCCATCAGATTTTCCAATACCGTAAAATTGGGAAATAATTGGAAATCTTGGAAGACCATGCCGAGGTTATTCTGGTAAGCACGCTGGTCAGCCTTACTTAAATAACGGGCCCCAGACTCAGCTGCTTGGCAGAGGTATTGGTCATTGATGCGGATGCTGCCTTGGTCTGCTTTTTCTAAGTTATTGATTAAACGCATAAAGGTTGTCTTCCCAGTCCCTGACTTGCCGAGAAGAATAACAATCTCCCCTCCTTCAATTTGGCAAGTAAACTGGTCAATAATTTGGTTCTTGTTATAGGCTTTGGAAAGCCCTTCTACATATAAAGCCATCTTATGCTCCTTTCTACTACCAGTCGATGCGGCCTTCGAGACGTTTCAAGAAGAAGGTTACCACGGCTGTAAAGAGTAAGTAAATTGCCCCACAGAGAAGATAAGGGGTCAGAGTAGCGTAGGTATTAGCGGCAATAGACCCTGCCCTTAAAAGTTCTCCCAGGCCGATCACATAGACGAGAGAGGTATCTTTGACTAAAGAAATCACTTCATTACCGACAGAGGGCATAACGATCTTCATGACCTGGGGTAGGATAATCCGTCTAAAGCCTCGGACATGACCGATTCCTAGGACGTTAATGCTTTCAAACTGACCATCTGGTACAGAGGAAATACCCCCGCGGAAGATTTCAGTAAAGTAAGCGGCATAGTTAATGACAAAGGCAAAAATTGCTGCGGTAAAGCGGTCTAAACTCAATCCGATATAAGGTAAACCAAAGAAGAAAACCATCAATTGTAGCATCAGTGGACTGCCCCGCATCACAAAGACATAAGCCTCAATCAAACCTTGCAACCACTTAGGGCCAAAGACTCTAAGAATAGCGATCAAGAAACCAATAGGGATACTGAGTACTAAGACAACAATAAAGATGAGAAAAGTCATCTTAAAGGCTGACAGTAAGGATGGGAGAATTGTCATCACAAGGGAGTTCCCCCGGTCAGCCGTTTGGTCACCCGCAAACCACTTATCATAAATTTCATCGTATTTTCCATTCTCTTTCAATGTTTGGATACTCTGATCAATCGTTTCCTTTAATTGGGTATCTTCCTTACGCAAAGCTACCGCCATGGGTTCGACATATTCCTCATTGACGAAGTATTTGTACTGGCCTTCTGGGCGCTGCTGGAGGGTGTAGAGACCATAAATGGTTCCAGTGGCAATGGCATCGATCCGTCCAGCATCCAGATCAGCAAATACTTCATTATAACTTGGATAAAGAACTGGTTGGCCATCTAAGCGTTGGTAAAGATTATTCGGCCAGGTCTTCATTTCTTCTGCTGTGGTCGATCCGCTCTGGCTGCCGACTTTCTTTCCAGCTAAGTCTTCCAAGTCATCGATGGGATCATCGGCGCGGGTAATAATCATTTGTTTACTATCAATATAGGGTTCGGTCAGGAGAAATTGCTTCTCCCGTTCAGGGGTAATCCCAAAACCATTCCAGATCATATCAATATTTCCCGTATTTAACTCGGTCTCCTTCATTGACCAGTCGATCGGTTGAAAATCAATCGACCAACCATTAAGGTCAGCCACTGCCCGAGCGAGGTCAATATCGAAACCAACTAAATTTCCTTCATTATCCCGAAAACCCATGGGAGAGAAAGTATCATCTAACCCAATCACATAGTGGTTCTCCTTAGCCTCAACTGGGCTTGAAAAAACAGATAATAAGGGGAAAAATAGTGCGAAGAGCCAAACAATGGAGCTCAGTTTCAGCATTTTTTTCATGGGAGTCATCCTTTCTTTATTTAATCATAATAAAACGTCCTCTAGTCATTGACTAAAGGACGTTAGAAGACGTGGTGCCACCTTTATTCGCTAGACATTCACATGGCTAGCCTCAGCATGTCAGACGAACTGACACAGGATTAACGCTCCAACACGGCTAAGCATTTCCGATTAGCAACTCTAGGGTGTGCCATTTAGTAGGTCTTGCTAGCTCTCAGCTCGCCTAGCTCTCTGTAAAGACCATCCTAAACTTTTTCCCGTCAACATCATTTCCTATTAATAAAAAAATCCTTTCGTATCATACGAAAGGACGTTAATTACGTGGTTCCACCTTTGTTCATAGCCTACTCACATAGACTATCTCTGTGTGTAAAGTTTACACTTGATTAACGCTCAAACACGGGTACAAAACCAGCTCATGGGTGTGTAGACATCAGACTTGGATTATTCACAGCGACCATAATCTCTCTTGGCAAGTCTTTGATGACCTCTTCCAATCAACGCTTTTTTTCTTTAACTTATACTCATTATAGACAAGTTTTGAAATTTTGCAAGCCTTTTTTACTTATTTATCCATTCGGCAAATCGTTCCAAGCAGTAATTCAAGATAAAAGCCATCAAGCCGTTAAAGAGCAAGGAAGGCAGCAGATGCTGGAAGAGAAAGATCCCGTACTGGGGTTTTTCTAAATTAAAAATAGAAAAAATAAAGTAAATCAAATGGCCATAAGTGAGATAGACAATCATGGTCCAAAACCAAACACTGTAAAAGTTTATGCGGAAGTGCTGGGCAAAATAGCGAGTAGCAAAACAAATCAATGGCATGATGAAGAGATTAACACCAAGCACCCGGGAGTAATAGGTATCGAAGATAAAGCCTATGACGATAGCCGAAAGATAGAGGAGATTCACCCTTTGGCAGTAAATACTCAGGATAGTCAAGGCAATGATTGTGAGCGAGGAAGTCATCGAATAATTGACTTCACCCAAATTCTTCAAAAGCATCACCTGCAAGGAACCGTCAAGTAATAAGATAAGAATCAAGAGAATAGGAAGAGCAAAGCGCCGACGAAAGTAATTACTCATTGCTTGAATCTTCATCAGTTCCCTCTCCTTCTGCCTGGTCAGCTTCTTCTCTAGCCTGCTTGGCTTCTTCGTCCTGCATCACTACAAAGACCTTGCGGATATCATCAAAGTCAGCCGCCGGTTTAACCCGAACCTTCTGGGAGAGGCCAAATTCGTCCGTCTTCGCCTCGACCACCTCACCAATAATAATCCCTTCAGGCGAAACCCCGCCTAGGCCAGAGGTAGTGACCATATCTCCCTTGTTGATTTTAGCATCTTGGGCGACCTGAGTAAGGATAAGTTCTTGTTCTTTCCGGTCATACTCCTTGATCACCCCATGAACAATCTGATCCTTAATTTGGATGCTAGCAGCAACTTCCATTGAATTATTAGCTGTTGAAGTCAGTAATTGGACCTTGGAACTTGTTGGATTCACTTCCACAATCCGTCCAATCAAGCCGCTCGCACTCATGACCGACATATCCGTTGTCAGGCTATTATTGGAGCCCAAGTCGATAGTAATATAATCCACCCAAAAGTCTGGTGACCGGGCAATGACATTACCGCCAATGACTTTTTTATCCACCAAGGTTGGCTTAATTTCTAAGAGATCATTGAGTTCCTTATTTTCAGCTTTTAAACTTTCATTCTGTACTTTTAAATCTTGGAGGACCCCAATTTGCTTTTTCAACGATTGATTTTCTTCATAGGTATTCTTCAATGAAGCAACCGAATCCCCAAAATTCATCACAAAATTCCCTGGCGAAGATACTGCTCTCCCAACGACAGCTGTCAGATCATTCATCCAGGAAATAGGCTTAGGGGTTTCATGACTACCAAAGAGCGAGAAGAAAATTAAACTCAGGGAGGTCATGATACTCACAAGCAGCACAATCAATTTTCTCTTTTTCAAAAACTGCCGCAAACTTATCTTTCCCTTCAATTCAATCAAATTTTGTATAATATTTCATTACATAATTATAGCTAACTTTAGACGAACAATCAATAAAGCGAGAAAAATCTCAGATAAAAAAATAAAGGCTGGGACAGATTCCCAACCTTTATAAATGACCCGTACGGGATTCGAACCCGTGTTACCGCCGTGAAAGGGCGGTGTCTTAACCGCTTGACCAACGGGCCAGTATTAGCATGTAATGGTCCAAGACAGAGTCGAACTGCCGACACCTTGAGCTTCAATCAAGTGCTCTACCAACTGAGCTATTGGACCAAAAAGAAAACGGTCCGGACGGGATTTGAACCCGCGATCTCCTGCGTGACAGGCAGGCATGTTAACCCCTACACCACCGGACCATGTATATATTATGCTCGTAATTGCGGAGGCAGGACTCGAACCTGCGACCTCCGGGTTATGAGCCCGACGAGCTGCCAACTGCTCTACTCCGCGATATTAATAAAAGGAGGATAAGGGATTCGAACCCTTGCGTGGTTTGACCCACCTGACGGTTTTCAAGACCGTTCCCTTCAGCCGGACTTGGGTAATCCTCCATGTATATCAAAGTTAAGCAATGACCCGTACGGGATTCGAACCCGTGTTACCGCCGTGAAAGGGCGGTGTCTTAACCGCTTGACCAACGGGCCTAAGTTAATAACACAAAACGGAGAATAAGGGATTCGAACCCTTGCGCGGCGATAAGCCGCCTAACGATTTAGCAAACCGTCCTCTTCAGCCTCTTGAGTAATTCTCCATATTTACTTGTAATGGGCCTGAATGGATTCGAACCATCGACCTCACCCTTATCAGGGGTGCGCTCTAACCAACTGAGCTACAGGCCCATAAGAAGCGGGTGACGAGAATCGAACTCGCGACAACAGCTTGGAAGGCTGTGGTTTTACCACTAAACTACACCCGCATTGATGAATAAAATTACGGTCCCGACGGGAATTGAACCCGCGATCTCCTGCGTGACAGGCAGGCGTGATAACCCCTACACCACGGGACCATTAAATTTAAATTGCGGAGGCAGGACTCGAACCTGCGACCTCCGGGTTATGAGCCCGACGAGCTGCCAACTGCTCTACTCCGCGATATTAATAAAAGGAGGATAAGGGATTCGAACCCTTGCGTGGTTTGACCCACCTGACGGTTTTCAAGACCGTTCCCTTCAGCCGGACTTGGGTAATCCTCCATAGTTTTAAAGGTATGGACCTTGTAGGACTCGAACCTACGACCCGACGGTTATGAGCCGTCTGCTCTCACCAACTGAGCTAAAGGTCCAAGTCGTTTAAATAATAGCGGCGAAGGGGATCGAACCCATGACCTCCCGGGTATGAACCGGACGCTCTAGCCAGCTGAGCTACGCCGCCAATATAAAATTTCAATGGAGAATAGCGGGATCGAACCGCTGACCTCCTGCGTGCAAAGCAGGCGCTCTCCCAGCTGAGCTAATCCCCCATTTATCGGGAAAACAGGATTCGAACCTGCGACCCCTTGGTCCCAAACCAAGTGCTCTACCAAGCTGAGCTATTTCCCGGATGCACCCAGCAGGATTCGAACCTGCAACCGCCTGATTCGTAGTCAGGTACTCTATCCAGTTGAGCCATGGGTGCGTATTAAAATATAATGCCGAGGACCGGAATCGAACCGGTACGGTGTGTAACCACCGCAGGATTTTAAGTCCTGTGCGTCTGCCAGTTCCGCCACCCCGGCGCGGATTACCATGTCTGGCAAAAGCGGAATACGAGATTCGAACTCGCGACCCCCACCTTGGCAAGGTGATGTTCTACCACTGAACTAATTCCGCATATGCCGGCTAAAGGACTTGAACCCTCGACCCTCTGATTACAAATCAGATGCTCTACCAACTGAGCTAAGCCGGCTTATTAACTTAATGCGGGTGAAGGGACTTGAACCCCCACGCCTTGCGGCGCCAGATCCTAAATCTGGTGCGTCTGCCGATTCCGCCACACCCGCATATAGATGATCCGTGGGAGGCTCGAACTCCCGACCCTCTGATTAAAAGTCAGATGCTCTACCGACTGAGCTAACGAATCATAAGTTATGGAGAATGAGGGGTTCGAACCCCCGACATCCTGCTTGTAAGGCAGACGCTCTCCCAGCTGAGCTAATTCTCCAAATATTGCGCGGCAGCGTCCTAGTCTCACAGGGGGCAACCCCCAACTACATTCGGCGCTAAGAAGCTTAACTGCTGTGTTCG